>NZ_JBVJVK010000028.1:0-106537 GCF_055603705.1 Actinosynnema sp. NPDC037264
TCGCGACCTGGACCGGCGCATGCCCGACCTGCCACCAAACCGTGAAACCGCTACACCGCAACAACTATCGACAAACCTAACAAAGCACTACTAGGTGTCTGGGCGGTAATCACCGAAGAGGCGATCCTCCGCGCGGTCGGTGGCCGGGAGGTGCACACCGCCCAACTCTCCCGCCTGCTGGAGCTGGCTTCCCTTCCGAACATCCAGTTCCAGATCATCCCCACGCGCGCGGGCGAGCACATCGCTATGGGTGTGCCTTTCTCCTGCTTCCGCTTCGACGACGGCTACGGCACGGTCGCGATCGACCACCTCACCGGCACCCTCTTCTTGGAGGAAGAAGCCGAGGTGGAGCGGTATAGGCTGGCGTTCCAGCACTTGTGCGGCACCGCCCTCAGCGGGCCGGACTCGCTGGCCCTGCTGCGGAAGTACGTCAAGGAGGAGCACAGCGAATGGGAGCGGCGGAGCTGACCTTCGGGACGTGGCGCAAGGCGACCTACAGCGGCGGCAACTCGAACTGCGTCGAGGTGGCGTGGCGCAAGTCGAGTTACAGCGGCGGCAACTCCGACTGCGTCGAGGTGGCACATGCGTCCACCGCCGTCGGAATCAGGGACAGCAAGTCGCCGGACACCGGCACCCTCACCGTCCCCCGTTCCGCCTGGCTGGCGTTCCTCGCTACGAGTGGCCGGGTTGCCGGTCGGCCTGGGCGGGCTTGAGGACGCTCCACGAGATCTGCCGTGACCCGGTCACGGCACAGACGCGACGCAAGAACCGCTGCCGCTCGCCGTCAGGACGAGGCGCGGTCGCTTCAGGGGATCGCCCGAGCGCGGACATGGCGGAAAGGTTCTCGCACCGGTTGAGCGCAAAACCAGTGCGATAAACCTACTCCACCCCAACGGCCCAACCGACCCCTCCGGTGGTCACTCAGCGCGTCCACTGCGATGATGCCGGCCATGAGCTTCACGGCTGTGTGGCCGATCATGAAAGAGCGCGACGCCGACGCCGCCGACGAGATGACCGTCGGCACGCCGGAGGACGTCGACACCCTCCTGACCCGCTTGGCGGAACCCGGCGCGGGACCGGCCGTGATCGAGCACCAGGACCGCGAGCTGATCACCGACACCGAGGGCCTGCTCGGCGCGCCCGGCAGCGCCAAGATCCCGGACCACGACATGGCCGCCGCCATCCACCAGGGCTACGGCTACCTCACCTACGCCGACCCCGAGCACGACTACTCGACCCTGGCCGGCGACCCGGCCTCCCCCGAGTACCGCTCCGAGTACGTCGACTACCCGGCCGGCGCGGGCGTCCCGGTGGACGTCCTGGCGACCGCGCTGAAGGAGTTCCTGGCCACCGCCAAGCGCCCCGAGGGCGTCACCTGGCAGGCCGCCTAAGCGTCCCGGCGGCGGTCGCGGACCTCGGGGAGCGCTTCGAGGCCGGCGGACTTGTAGGTGGCGACGGCGCCGACGTTGGAGCTCGGGGTGCAGACCAGGACGCTCGACGAGCCCAGCTCACGCAGCGCGGCCGCCGCCGCGACCGTGATCGCCTTGCCGTAGCCGTGGCCCCGGTGGTCCGAGTGCACGCCCATCGGCTCGATCAACCCGGGCCGGCCCGGACCCGCCGACCACACCGTCACGGCGGCCACGGCGTTGTCCTGCTCGTCGTGCGCGACCAGGCACCGGGCGTCGGTGTAAGGCACTCCGGCGGCCATCGCGTGCCAGCGCTCGTCGGTGAACGTGGAACTGCTGAACGACGCCCGCTGCACGGCGGCCCGCACGTGCGCCCGCTCCGGTCCGATCACCTCGACCCGCACGCCCGGGTCCTCCACCGGCTCCGCCAGGTCACGCCGCAGCGGCGTCCACGGCTCGTCGGTGTCCCAGCCGGCCTCGGCCAGCAGGTCCTGGACCAGCGCGCTCCTCGGCGCCTCGACGTACACCTCGCCCGCGACCAGCACCCCGCGCTCGGGAGCGGTCACGTCCTCGACCACCCGCCGGGCCAGCTCCTCGTCCTGGTGGGCGTCCGGCGCGATGGTCATCCGCAGCAGGTCCGGCGAGTCCAGCAGCCCGACGGCGAGGATCCGCCCGCCCCGGCTCCAGGTCCGCACGGCCGCCGCCGTCGCCTCCGCGCCGTACCGCCAGAACCAGCCGATGTCGCCGGGGTGCAGCTGCATCGGCGCGCCATCGTGCTGCCACTCGCGCAGCGCGTCCACCGCACCGGCCAGCCCGTCGACGGACGGCGTGCCCAACTCGATCGCCATGCCCCGCATCACACACCACCGCACCGACCGGCCGCACCCCGGTTTCAGGTCCGGTGGGACACCCAGATGTTCGGCTCGACGTACACGGCCACGTTCTGCGACGTCGAGACGAGCACCGGGGCGAGCGCGCCGGGCACGAGCACCGGCCCGTCCCGGTCGAACGGCAGCCCGGTCCACTCCCGCCAGCGCGCCAACGTCGCCTGCACGGTCGACGAGCACCACGCGACGCCCTCGACCCGTCCCCCGGCCCGCACGTGGGTCCGCAGCCACCGGTCCTCGGGCAGCCCGTCGGCACGGGTCCGCGCGGCGTACTCGTCCATCGGCACCTCGGGCTTGGTCGCCTTGTCCGGTGGCCGGAGCGGCACCAGGAGTTCGGCGAGCCCCGCCGCCGCGACCGCCGAGCGCATCGCCGCCACGACCGCGCCGGACAGCCCGCGTCCCAGGTGGGCGGGGTCCACGGCGATCTCCAGCGCGCACGCGGTGTCGGGCTCGACGCCGTCCATCAGGTCCTCGGCCGCCCACACGGCCACCTGGTCCCACCCGCCGTCGGGGAACCGCTCCCGGGAGTCCCGGTCGGCCAGGAAGGCGACCATGATCCCCCGTGCCACGGGCCTGTCGCCGTCCAGCAGCGCCACCACCAGGTGCGGCCACCGCGCGGCGACCCGCCGTCCCCGCACGAGCAGGGACGCCAGGTCGCCCTGCATGAACCGGGGCGAGTCGGGCGGGTAGGGGATCCCGTAGACGGCGTCGGCCAGGTCGGGCCGCGAAGCGAGGGTGATCACGCGCACCCCCGCATCCTCCCCCCGTCTGGGAAACTGCGGGCCGTGACGACCACGGTCAGGGCAGCCGCGCGGGAGGACGTGCCCGCGCTCGTCCGCCTCCGCCTCGCGAACGCCGAGCAGCACGTCCGGCTCGACCCGGCCGTCTACCGGCTGCCCGAGGCCGACGTCGTCCGGCAGCACTTCGAGGACGTGCTCTCCGGCGGGTCGGACGTCCTGGTCCTCGTCGCGGACGTCGACGGCGAGGTCGCGGGCATGGCGGAAGTGGTGCCCCTGCCGGACCCGCCCGCGCACCAGATCGCGGTGCCGCGCCCGGCGGCCGACGTGCACACGGTCGTCCTGGACGCGCACCGCGGCCGCGGCGTCGGCAAGGCCCTGCTCGCCGGGGCGGAGCAAGCCGCCTCGGCACGCGGTGTGACCGTCCTCTACGCCGGCGTCCTGACGCTCAACGAGGACGCCGTCCGCTTCTACGCGTCGGCCGGGTACGGGCCTCGCGGCACGATGCTGCGCAAGGAACTGCCGGCCTGAACCGACGGCTCAGGGCACCGCGTTCGCCTTCACGGCCGCCGCCAACGCCTCCTGCCAGTGCCGCAGCGGGGTCAGGCCCGAGTCCTCCCAGGCCTTGTTGGACAGCACGGAGTACGCCGGGCGCGGGGCGGGGCGGGGGAAGTCGGCGGTCGTGCACGGGCGCACGCGGTTCGGGTCGAGGCCGAGTTCGGCGAAGATGGCGCGGGCGAAGCCGCACCACGTGGTCTCGCCGCCGCCGGTCGCGTGCAGCACCCGGGCGGGCGTGCCGCCCGACGTGACGGCGGCGGCCAAGTCCACCAGCCCGTGCGCCAGGTCGAGCGACCACGTCGGCGAGCCGATCTGGTCGTCCACAACGGACAGCGTGTCGTTCGTGGCGGCCAGACGGGCCATGGTCTTCACGAAGTTGTTGCCGTGCTCGCCGTAGACCCAAGCGGTGCGGACGACCCACGAACGGTCCCATGTGGACAGCACGTTGCGCTCGCCGTCGAGCTTCGTGCGGCCGTAGACGGACTTCGGCCCGGTCTCGTCGGTCGGCTCGTACGGCCGCGTGCCGTCGCCGGGGAACACGTAGTCCGTGGAGACGTGCAGCAGCGGCACGTTGTGCTCGCGGCAGCTCGTGGCCAGGTTCGCGGGCCCGACCGCGTTGACCTCCGCGGCCCGGTCGACGTCGGTCTCCGCCGCGTCCACCGCCGTGTAGGCCGCCGCGTTCACGACCACCGGCCGGAACCCCGCGTCACGGGCGCTCGCGGCGAACACCGCCACCGCGTCCGCCACCGCCGAGGCGTCGGTCAGGTCGAGCTCGGCCGACGACGGCGCGTGCACGAGGCCGTCGCCGGGCGCCGCCGTCACCAGGTCCCGCCCGAGCTGGCCGCGGCCACCGGGCACGAGGAGTGCGAGCGCCATCAGCCGGCCAGCGCCGCGCGCTGCTTGAGCGGCTCCCACCACGACCGGTTGTCCCGGTACCACCGCACGGTCGAGGCCAGGCCCTCGGCGAAGTCGACCCGCGGCGCGTAGCCCAGCTCGGTGCTGATCTTGGTGATGTCCACCGAGTAGCGCCGGTCGTGGCCCTTGCGGTCGGTGACGGGCTCGACGAACGAGTCCCAGTCACGCCCCGTGGCCTCCAGCAGGCGCTCGGTCAGCTCGCGGTTGGTCAGCTCCGTGCCGCCGCCGATGTTGTAGATCTCACCGGCGCGCCCGCCCTCCAGCACGAGCTGGATGCCGTGGCAGTGGTCGTCCACGTGCAGCCAGTCGCGGACGTTGAGGCCGTCGCCGTACAGCGGCACCTTCCTGCCGTCGACCAGGTTGGTCACGAACAGCGGGATGACCTTCTCGGGGAACTGGTACGGACCGTAGTTGTTCGAGCACCGGGTGATGCTCACCGGCAGCCCGTGGGTGCGGAAGAACGACCGCGCCAGCAGGTCCGACGACGCCTTGGACGCCGAGTAGGGCGAGTTCGGCTCCAGGATGTGGTCCTCGGTCCAGGAACCCTCTTCGATCGTGCCGTAGACCTCGTCGGTCGAGACGTGCACGAACTTCTCCACACCGGCCTCCAGCGCGCCCTGCAGCAGCGTCTGGGTGCCGAGCACGTTGGTCAGCACGAAGTCGGCCGAGCCGGAGATCGAGCGGTCCACATGGGACTCGGCGGCGAAGTGCACCACCACGTCCGTCCGGCCCATCAGGTCGGCGACCAGCTCGCGGTCGCAGATGTCGCCCCGGACGAAGGTCAGCCTCGGGCTGTCCGCGACCGGCGCCAGGTTCGCCTCGTTGCCGGCGTAGGTGAGCTTGTCCAGCACCACCACCTCGGCATCGGCGTAGGCCGGGTACGCGCCGGCCACCATCTCCCGCACGTAGTGCGAACCGATGAACCCGGCCCCACCCGTTACCAGTACCCGCATGCTCAGTGTCCTCCTGAAGGCGGTTGCTCATCGCAGTCTGTCACGAGTGCCATTCGTGCAACCCACCTGGTTGTTACAGCGTCTCCCGTATAAGAGGAATGTCCGGCGCGGCCAACCTCCGCGCCAGTAATGTCGACCAGGCACGCCTGAGCGCACGGGGGAGGCAGGCAGTGGACTCCAGTCCGCCAGGAACAGCCGGTGGATCGGCTGCACTGCGTGCACTCGCGATCACCGCGCGTTCACTGCTGGCGCTGGTCTCGGCGGCTGTGCTCGTCGTCACGTGGTACGGCTGGTACTACCTCAGCGACATCGACGAGGACATCACGACGACCGACGTCATCGCGTCCTCGGTGACCGAGGACGCCGACGGCGTGCCCCGCAGGCCGCTCGACGGCGCGGTCGACATCCTGCTGGTCGGGGTCGACAGCCGCACCGACGCGCAGGGCAACCCGCTGTCGGACGAGGTGTTGGCGCTGCTCAACGGCGGTGTGGCGGACGGCACGCAGAACACCGACACGATGATCCTGGTGCACATCCCCCAGGACGGCACGCGTGCGGTGGCCATCTCGTTCCCGCGTGACGCGTACGTGGAGATCGCGGACGGGTTCGGCAAGCACAAGCTGAACTCCGCGCTGGCCAGGCAGAAGAACGACAAGGCGCAGGAGCTGCGCGACAAGGGCGTGACCGACGAGGCCCGCATCGAGCTGGAGTCGACGCTGGCCGGCCGCAAGACGCTGATCAAGACGATCGAGGGGCTGACCGGCGGCTCCGTCACCGTCGACCGGTATGCCGAAGTCAACCTGGCCAGCTTCTACGAGGTGACGAAGGCGCTCGGCGGCGTCGAGGTGTGCCTGAACGAGGCCACCAGCGACCGCGACTCGGGCGCGGACTTCCCGGCCGGGCGGCAGACCATCGAGGGCGCCAAGGCGCTGTCGTTCGTCCGCCAGCGCGGCGGGCTGCCCGGCGGCGACCTGGACCGGATCGTGCGGCAGCAGGTGTTCATCGGCGCGTTGGCCCGCAAGGTGCTCTCCACGGGCACGCTGACCGACTTCGACCAGCTCGACCGGCTCGTGACGGCGGTGAAGAAGTCCGTCGTGCTGAGCGAGGGGTGGAACATCACCGAGTTCGCCACCCAGATGCAGGGCCTCGTGGGCGGCAACATCCAGTTCCGCACGATCCCGGTGGGCGACCCGATGGACACGTGGAGCGACGGCAACGTGCTGCCGGTCGACCCCGCGCGGGTGCGCCAGTTCATCAAGGGCCTGGCGACCGACAACGACCCGTCGAAGGCGCCCGCCACGACCACGACGCCGTCCGGGCCGCCGCCCTCGGCGATCACCGTGCACGTCTACAACTCCGCCGGGGTGAACCGGCTCGCCGCGAGCGTGCTGGACATGTTGGTGGAGAAGGGTTTCAAGCGCGGTCGGGCGGACTCCGGGGCGTACGCGGAGACGACGTCCGTGCGGTACGCGCCGGGTGAGCGGGCGAGCGCCGACAAGGTGATCTCGGCCCTGACCGGTAACGCCGAGGCCATCGAGGACGACTCCGTGCCCAGGGGGCAGGTTCTCGTGTACGCCGGCGCCGACTACGCGCCGCCGGACCAGTCCGACCCGGCGTCGGTCGGCGTGCCGGGCACGGACAGCCCGCCCTCGACGAGCTCGACCCCGCCGATCACCGCCGACGGTGTGGTCTGCGTCAACTGAGCACCACCTCCCGGTGAATCCGGACGTCCGACCGGCCGAGGGTGGTTAGCCTGGTCGGACACCCATTCGTAGGAGGAGCGCCGGTGAGGGCTGCGGTGATCGCGGGACGCGTGCTCGTCGCGCTGCTGTCCGCGGCCGTGCTGGCGGCGTCCGGGTACGGCTGGTCGACGTTGCAGCGCGTGCAGGAGAGCGTGAACACGACCGACGTGCTGACCGCGCTGTCGGACGTGCCGAACGCGCCGCCCGCGGCCGACGGCGCGACCGACATCCTGCTGGTCGGCAGCGACAGCCGCACCGACGCCCAGGGCGTGCCGCTGCCGGAGCACGTGCTGCGGAAGCTGCGCACGGAGGCGACGGACACCCTCAACACGGACACGATCATCGTGATGCGCGTGCCGCACGACGGCAGCAAGGCGCACGCCGTGTCCATCCCCCGGGACACCTACGTGCCGATCCCGGAGGTCGGCGAGGAGAAGATCAACTCGGCGTACGGGCTGACCAAGTTCTTCACCATGGAGCGGCTGGCGGCGTCGGGCATGTCCGACCTGACCGAGCGCTCCAAGGCGGGCGACCAGGCCGGGCGGCGGGCGTTGGTGCAGGTGGTGCAGGAGCTGACCGGCGTGCGGGTCGACCACTACGCGGAGATCAACCTCTACGGGTTCTACCTGCTCACCGAGGTGATCGGCGGCGTGGAGGTGTGCCTGAAGCAGGGCACGTCGGACCCGGACTCGGGCGCGAACTTCCGCGCGGGCGTGCAGACGATCTCGGGCGGGGACGCGCTGGCGTTCGTGCGCCAGCGCAAGGGCATCCCGAACGGCGACCTGGGCCGGATCACCCGGCAGCAGGTGTTCATGTCGGCGGCGATGTCGAAGCTGCTGTCGGCGGGGACGCTGGCGGACCCGACGCGGCTGTCCGGGCTGCTGGACGCGGTGAACAAGTCGATCGTGGTGGACGAGGCCCTGGATTTGGCGAAGTTCGCCGGTCAGGCGCGCGGGCTGGCCGGCGGGAACGTCGAGTTCGCGACCATCCCGGTGACCGGCGTCGGCGCGCGCAACGACCGCGGCCAGAGCATCGTGACCGTGGACCCGGCGCAGGTGAAGGCGTTCGTGGCGGAGTTGTTGGGCGAGAAGACGCCCGCGCCGGCCCCGCCCCCGACCTCGGCTGCCCCTCCGGCCACCGGGACTTCGACCACGGCCGGCGCTCCGCCCACCCAGCGCCTCGCGGGCGACCGCCTGGTGAGCCTGGACGGCCCCCGTCACCGCGTCGTCCAGGCCGGCCCGGTCTGCGTCGACTGACCGGCCCGCGTCGGCTGACGGCCCACGTCGACTGACGGCCCGCGTCGACTGACCGGCCTGCGTCGGCTGACGGCCCGCGTCGACTGACGGCCCGCGTCGGCTGACCGGCCTGCGTCGGCTGACGGCCGATTCGTTCAAGACCCGCGGGCGGCGCAGGTGCCAGCATCGTCGGCATGGACCTCGCCCGCGCACACGCGTTCCTGGACACGCACGCCCGGCTGCTCGAACGACGGCTCGCCCTCCTGTGGTCCCGGCCCGACCCGGTCGCGGCGGTCGCGGTCGTGGACGCGCTGGCGGGCTACCGCAACGCAGACGGCGGGCTGGGCCACGCGCTGGAACCGGACGTCCGCGCGCCGCACAGCCAGCCGCTGGCCGTCGACTTCGCGCTCGGCGTGCTCGGGCAGGTGCTGGACTCGCCCGCCGCGGCCGACGCCGTGGTGCGGGAGAAGGTCGCCGGGTTCGCCGGGAGCCTGGTGCCGTACCTCGACTCGGTGACCTCCCCCGAGGGCGGGCTGCCGATCGTGCTGCCCGACATCGCCGATCACGCCCGCGCCGAGCACTGGGGCGACGGCCGGTTCCCGGTCGGCCTCAACCCGACGGCGGGCATCGTCGCGGGGCTGCGCAAGGCCGGCGTGTCCGCCGCGTGGGTCGACTCCGCCGACGAGTTCTGCCGCGTGCGGATCGAGGCGCTGTCCGGCGACGTCGACGCGCACACGGCGGTCAACGTGCTGCACTTCCTGGCGACCACCCCGGACCGGGAGTGGGCCGGTCGGCACGGGCTGTCGGTCGAGGATCTGAGCCTGTTCCACCTCTACCCCGGCGAGGGCTACGGCCTGACCCCGTTGGACTTCGCGCCGCTGCCGACCGACCCGCTGCGCGCCCTCTTCCCGGCCGACGCGATCACCGCCCACCTGACCGCGCTCGCCGCCGCCCAGTGCGAGGACGGCGGCTGGCCGGTGACCTGGCGGCCACCGGGCCCGGCCGCCGCGCTGGAGTGGCGCGGCATCGTCACCGCCAACGCCCTCCGCGTCCTGACCGCCGACTGACCCGGTGCTCGGGGCGATGGGCGCGGGGGTGGCGGGGCGTGGCAAGGTTGGCGCATGACCGTCACGGATGCCCTGTTCGCGCCCCTGTTCGCGGCGAATCCCGGCCGTCCCCTGATCACGCACTACGACGACGCGGCGGGCACGCGGGTGGAGCTGTCGCGCGCCACCATCCGGAACTGGGCGGCCAAGACGGCGAACTGGCTCCGTGACGAGCACGACGTCGAGCCCGGCGACCCGGTGGCCGTGCTGCTGCCCGCGCACTGGCAGACGGCCGGCGTGCTGCTGGGCGCGTGGTGGTGCGGCGCGGCGGTCACGGACGACCCGGCGGGCGCGAAGGTGGCCGTCGTGGCGCCCGGCGTCGAGGCGCCCGGAGCCGTGGTCACGGCCGTGGCGTCGTTGCACCCCATGGGGTTGGGCAGCGGCGCGCCCGTGGACTACAACGACGACGTGCGCGTGTTCGGCGACGACTTCGCACCCTGGGAGCCGATCCCCGGCACCACGCCCGCCCTGCTGAAGTCCACTGTGGACGAGGTGGTGGAGGAGGCGCACCAGCGGGCGGCGACGTTGGGCATCACCACGACGTCCCGCGTGCTGTCCACTGTGGAGTGGGGCCTGCCGGACGGCCTGCTGAACGGTTTCCTGGCCGTGCTGGCGGGCGGCGGTTCGCTGGTGCAGTGCAGCAACGCCGCACCGGACCTGCTGGCCGCACGCCGCGCCAGCGAGCAGACGACCCTGGACCTGGTCGGCTGAACGTCAGGCGGGTTGTTCGGCCTTGCGCCCCTTCGCCAACCGGGCGACGGACAGCGACCCGCCGTTGAACCCCACCGCGATCGCGGCCACGGCGAGCACGAGGACCAGCTCGTAGCCGCCCTGGCCGAGCAGCCCGTTCGGCAGGTGCACGAGGATCAGCGCGCCGAGCATGTTCAGCGCCAGCAGCACGCCGACCACGGGCATCGCCACGCCCAGGACCAGCAGCGCGCCGCCGACGAGTTCGACGATCGCGGCGAACCAGGCGGACAGCGTCGGCAGCGGCACGCCCATGCCCGCGAAGGCGGTGGCGGTGCCGTCGAGACCCCACTCGGTGACCTTCTGCCAGCCGTGGGCGATGAAGACCACTCCCACGCCGATGCGGCCGATGAGCGCTGCCACGTCCTTGAGCATTGCGTTTCCCCTTCACGTCGACTGTCGAACGCCTCGAAGTTATATGAAGTTTCAACCACTTCCCGGCCCGCGGGCGAGGTTGACAGCGACTCGACAGGGGCGTAGAAAACCAGTCAGTTAGATAACCGAGTGGTTAGGTAGCCATGGCGGACGATCCCCTGAGCACCACCTTCGCGGCCCTGGCCGACCCGACGCGGCGGGCCATCCTGGCGCGGCTCGCGGACGGCGCGGCGACTGTGAAGGAGCTGTCCGAGCCGTTCGCGATGAGCGGGCCGGCGGTGTCCAAGCACCTGCGCGTGCTGGAACGGGCGGGGCTCATCACGCGGGGTCGTGATGCGCAGTGGCGGCCGTGCGCGCTCGACGCGACGCCGTTGCGCGAGGTCAGCGAGTGGGCCGACGGCTTCCGCCGGTTCTGGGACGACAGCTACCGCCGCCTGGACGGCTACCTCGAACGCATGAAGGAGCAGGACGATGACGACTGACACCACCGTTTCGTGGACCACGCCGTCCGCGGTGGAGGTGGCCATGACCAGGACGTTCGACGCGCCGCAGAAGCTGGTGTTCGAGGCGTTCACCAAGCCGGAGCACGTCGTGCACTGGATGCTCGGGCCCGAGGGCTGGACCATGCCCGTCTGCGAGATCGACCTGCGGCCGGGCGGGCGGTGGCACATGGTGTGGCGGCGGGCCGACGGCAGCGAGATGGCGATGACCGGCGAGTACCGGGAGGTCACGCCCTGGTCGAAGACGGTGCAGACCGAGTCGTGGGGTCCGGAGTGGCCCTCGACGGTGAACACCACCCGGTTCATCGCGGACGGTGACCGCACGACGGTCGTGCAGACGATGGAGTTCCCGTCGCGGGCCGACCGGGACCGGGCCCTGGAGACCGGGATGAAGGACGGCGCCGAGACCAGCTACGAGCGGCTGGCGGCCTACCTGACGTCGACGGGCTGACCCTGCACGTCCGTTCGGCGGCAACGTGAGCCGATCGGGTTTGGGGTTCACGCGATCGGGGTTACAGAGCGGTTGACCTACGTCGCGGGATCGGTGGACCGGATCGGTGGAGATGCTGAGTTCGTACCTGGAGTCGGTTCGGACGGGGTTCGCGGCGTTCGTCGGCGTCGGCGTGCTCGTCCTGCTGCCGTTGATCGCGTTGCACTACTACCGGTTCGGGCGGGTGGAGCCGCGGCGGGCGGTGGTCCTGTACGGGCTGCTGGCCTACGGGCTGGTGGCGTTGGCGCTGATCTTCCTGCCGTTCCCGTCGGCGCTGGTGTGCGACGGCGAGGCGATGCTGTCCACCACGCCGTTCCAGTGGGTGACGGACATGCGCCACAACCTGGCGGCGAACGGGCGTTCCGGGGTGGGCGCCGTCGTCACGTCGAGCGCGTTCGTCCAGCAGGCGTTCAACGTCGCGCTGTTCGTGCCGCTGGGCGTGGTGCTGCGGAAGTCCTACGGCCGGGGCGCGGTCACCGTGGTCGTGATCGGGCTGGGGATCTCGCTGGCCGTCGAGGTCGTGCAGTACACGGGGAACCTGGGCGCGTACCCGTGCCCGTACCGCGTGGCGGACGTCGACGACCTGATCTCGAACACCACCGGTGCGCTGCTCGGCTGGATGCTCGCCCCGGTCGCGCTGGTCGTCCCCGCCGTGCCGCACCCGGACGCGTCGACGGCCCCACCTCGCACGGTGACCGTGCCGCGTCGCCTGATGGCGCTGGCGGTGGACGTGACCATCCTGATCGTCGTCACCCACCTGCTCTTCGACGACAACCGCTGGTGGCTCCTGGCCCTGACCGTCGTGATCCGCGTCGTCCTGCCGTCGGTCACCGGCCGGACCCCGGGCGGCTGGCTGCTGCGCCACCGACTCCGCCGTGCCGACGGCGACCGCGCGAACCCGTTCCGGATCGCCCTGCGGGAGCTCCTGGGCGTCACGGGCCTGATCACCTACACCACCCTGGCCCCGACCCCGTGGCCGTTCGCCGTGGACCTGACCGTCCTGGCGTTCTTCGTCCTGGGCACGTTCGTCATCCCGGTCCTGCGCCGGGACCAGCGGAGCCTGCCGGACCTGGCCGCCGGAACCCGTGCCGTTCCGACCGACCCAACCCCCGCAACCGCCCTGACCAGCCCTTAGCCTCACCCCATGGGACCGCTGTCGGACGACGAGTACCGAACCTTCTTCACCCTCCTCCACCGCTACTGCGAGGAGGAGCTGGACCAGGCGGAGCAGTTCTCGGTGCCGACCGGGTACGGCGACGTGTACGTGTCCTTCGGCCGCCACCCGCAGGGCCCGGAGGACGCGTACACGCCGTTGGGGGACACGAAGTTCTGGAACCCGTGAGAGGGAACCCGTATCAATTCACCGATCAGAAGCAGATACCGGTGTAGGCGAGCGCCGAAGCGAGGATGTAACCATCACCGAAGTGGGTGTTGTACTGGTCGTAGAGGTTGCCGTAGTACCAATTGCCCGACGGGTTGGGCACGTTGAACTTGTCCCCGACGAACGCGTACGCCTTGACGGATCCCCCGGGCGAGTGACGGAGCGTCGCATTGCTGGTCAGCACGTACTGCCGGGTGCACTGGACACCGACGTCACCGCCCGTGGCCTCGACCGGAGCGGCCGTCGCGACACCGCCGGACACGGTGAGACCGGCGCCCAGCGCGAGTGCGGCGACCGCGGTCTTGATGCTCTTCATGAGGCCTGCTCCCCTTTTTCCAGTACCTGCGGCTCGATTCGTCGAACCGGGACGCAACGCTAAGGGCAGGCCACACCGAACACACTCGACCATCAGAGTAATGCGACGCTACCAACGGTGATAATCCACCGAGGAGCGTGCGGATGTCCGTAGACAAGACAAAGGCGGCCTGATCGACGAAGATCAGGCCGCCGTCGGGCCGGCGTGCCGGGCGGACTAGCCGTTGAGCAGCGAGCGCGACATCACGACCCGCTGGATCTGGTTCGTGCCCTCGTAGATCTGGGTGATCTTCGCGTCACGCATCATGCGCTCCACCGGGAAGTCGCGCGTGTAGCCCGCGCCCCCGAACAGCTGCACGGCGTCCGTCGTGACCTCCATCGCCACGTCCGACGCGAAGCACTTGGCCGCCGCCGTGATGAAGCCGATGTTCGGCTCACCCCGCTCGGCCTTCGCCGCGGCCACGTAGACCATGTGCCGGGCGGCCTCGATCTTCATCGCCATGTCGGCCAGCATGAACTGCACGCCCTGGAACTCGGAGATCGACTTGCCGAACTGCTTGCGGTCCTTCACGTAGGCCACGGCGGCTTCCAGGGCGCCCTGCGCGATGCCCACCGCCTGCGCACCGATGGTCGGACGCGTGTGGTCCAGCGTCCGCAGCGCGGTCTTCAGGCCGGTGCCCGGTTCGCCGATGACGCGGTCCGCCGGGATCGTGCAGTTCTCGAAGTGGATCTCACGGGTCGGCGAGCCCTTGATGCCGAGCTTGCGCTCCTTCGAACCCACGACGAAACCCGGGTCGTCCTTGTGCACGACGAACGCCGAGATGCCCTGCGACTTCTTCGGCGCGTTCGGGTCCGTCACGGCCATGACCGTGTACCACGTCGACTCACCGGCGTTCGTGATCCAGCACTTCGTGCCGTTCAACACCCAGTGGTCGCCGTCCAGCCTGGCCCGCGTGCGCATCGACGCCGTGTCGGAGCCCGCCTCCCGCTCGGACAGCGCGTACGACGCCATCGCCTCGCCCGACGCGATGGACGGCAGCACCTGCCGCTTCAACTCCTCCGACGCCGACAGCAGGATCGGCATCGTGCCCAGCTTGTTCACCGCCGGGATCAGGGACGACGACGCGCACACGCGCGCCACCTCCTCGATCACGATGCACGTCGCCACCGAGTCGGCGCCTTGGCCGTCGTACTCCTCGGGCACGTGCACGGCCGCGAAACCGGACTTGACCAGCGCGTTCAACGCCTCGACCGGGAAGCGCTCCTGCTCGTCCACGTCCGCCGCGTGCGGCGCGATCTCCTTGTCGGCCAGCGACCGGACCGCCTCGCGCAGCGCCTCGTGCTCTTCGGCGAGCTGATAGGTACCGAAGCTCGGGTCCACGTTAAGTTACCTCCCGGTAGGGCGTCCTACCGGGATGTTAGCGCGCGTTCACTCAATTCGCCGCTGTGCCGTCCGCAACAGCCCGCAGCGCGGCGTCCTTCGCCAGCACCAACTCCGACAGCGACGCCTGGAACGCCTCCATCCGCTTCCGCAGCTCCTCGTCCGCCGCCGCCAGGATCCGCACGGCCAGCAGCCCCGCGTTGCGCGCGCCGCCCACGGACACCGTGGCCACCGGCACGCCCGCCGGCATCTGGACGATCGACAGCAGCGAGTCCATCCCGTCCAGGTACTTCAACGGCACCGGCACGCCGATCACCGGCAGCGCGGTCGCCGAGGCCACCATCCCCGGCAGGTGCGCGGCCCCGCCGGCGCCCGCGATGATCACCCGCAACCCCCGGGACGCGGCCGTGGTGGCGTAGTCCAGCATCCGCTGCGGCGTGCGGTGCGCCGAGTACACGCCCACCTCGTAGGTGACGTCGAACTCCGCCAGCGCCTCGGCCGCGCCCTTCATCACCGGCCAGTCCGAGTCGCTGCCCATGATCACGCCGACGTGCGTCACTGCTGTCCTCCGTGGATGTCGTACCCGTCCAGCCACGCACCGTCGGACAGCCAGTGCGCCGCGAGCCTCGCCCGCTGCCGCACCTCGTCCATCCGCTCGCCGAGCAGCGTCACGTGACCGATCTTGCGCCCCGGCCGCTCCGCCTTGCCGTACAGGTGCACGTGCGCGTCGGGGAACCGGGCGAACAGGTGGTGCAGCCGCTCGTCGGGCCCCATCTCGGGCGAGTCCGCCGCGCCGAGGACGTTCGCCATCACGACGGCGGGCGCGGCGAGGTCCGTCGCGCCGAGCGGGTAGTCCAGCACGGCGCGCAGGTGCTGCTCGAACTGCGAGGTCCGGGCGCCCTCGATGGTCCAGTGGCCGGAGTTGTGCGGGCGCATGGCGAGCTCGTTGACGACCAGCCCGTCGGCGGTCTCGAACAGCTCCACGGCCAGCAGCCCGACCACGCCCAGCTCGGCGGCGATCCGCAGCGCCAGCTCCTGCGACTGCTCGGCGAGCGCGGGGTCCACCTCGGGCGCGGGCGCCAGCACCTCGACGCAGATGCCCTCCTGCTGCACGGTCTGCACCAGCGGCCACACCGCGCCCTGGCCGAACGGCGAGCGCGCGACCAGCGCGGCCAGCTCCCGGTGCATGGGCACGCACTGCTCGACCATCAACGGCGTGCCGGCGGCCAACAGCTCGGGCACGACCCGCTGCGCGCTCTGCGGCGTGTTGAGCATCCACACCCCGCGGCCGTCGTAGCCGCCGCGCACGGCCTTCAGCACGCACGGCCAGCCGTGCCGAGCGCCGAACTTGAGCACGTCGGACGCGTCCAGCACCGCGGCGAACGGCGGCACGGGCGCGCCCATCGCCGACAGCCGCTCCCGCATGACCAGCTTGTCCTGCGCGTGCACCAGGGCGTCGGGCCCGGGGAACACCTTCACGCCGTCGGCGACCAGCGCGTGCAGGTGCTCCTGCGGCACGTGCTCGTGGTCGAACGTGACGACGTCGCACGACTTGGCGAACGCGCGCAACGCGTCCAGGTCGGTGTGCTTGCCCAGCTCCACGTCGCGCGCGACGAGCGCGGCGGGGTCGGAGTCCGACTCGGCGAGCACCCGCAGCGACTGGCCGAGCGGGATGGCGGCCTGGTGCGTCATGCGGGCGAGCTGGCCGCCGCCGATCATGCCGACGACGGGGAGGCGGGTTCGGGAGTCCACGGTTTCGTGATTCTACGTGCACAAACAGGGTGCTCCGGACCGGGTGCGGAAGCCCCGCGCGGTCGGTGGCGCGCGCGGGACCCCCACGGCAGGGCCGCCGCGGTGTGAAGGCGGCGAACCCGGTCCTCGGTCAGACCCGACTGGCGCGGCGCACCCGCACGAAGGCCAGCGCGAGCAGGCCCGCGGCGAGCACGAGGAAGATCGCGGACTCGAACAGCTGGAACGGCACGAGCCGCTCCGCCGGGTGGTACTCGGTGAAGAACAGCACGTTGTTGTCGTTCATGCACTTCGTGTAGGCGTCGCTGTCGTGGACGTTCGAGCACGCCGAGGGGTACGCGACCTCGTTGCCCGCCGCGTCCGAGAACCCGCTCGCCACCGTCCACGAACCGTCGCCCGGCCCGTCCCACGACCGCTCGTAGGCGTCGTACCGCTCCACCTTGAGCAGCGGCTCCTGGAAGTTCGGCCGCCACAGGCCCGCCACGACGCCGCGCACCGCGACGAACACGCCGAGGGCGAGGCCCATCGACATCACCGTGCGCCGGGTGACCGCGCCGAGCGCCAGCCCGAGCGCGAAGCCGAACGCCGCGAACCCGGCCTGGACCAGCGGCGCCGCCTCGAACGCCGGCATCGTGAACGGCGGGAAGATCGGCCGGTCGGTCGTGGCGTTGATGCTGTCGATCAGCGTCCTCGACGCCAGGCCGACCACGACGGCGAGGGCCACCGCGGGCACGCCGAGCAGCACCGCCTTGCCCGCCAGCCAGCGGGTCGGGGTGATGTCCTGGCTCCACACGACGAGGTGCGTGCGCTGCTCGTACTCGCGCGCCAGCACCGGCGCCGCCCAGAACACCGCGACGGCCAGGCCGGTCACCATCGGCGCCAGCATCACCACGCTGCCCACGCTGATGAAGCGCCAGCGGCCGAACAGCCCCCGTGCGTCGCCCGTGGCCTCGACCCGCCACGCGAGGAGGAGCGCCAGCGCGATGGCCGCGCCGGCGACGACGACCACGCCGGCGATCGCCCACCGGTGCTGCCGCCACGTCAGCCACGCCAGGTCCGCCCACCCGACGCCGGCACGCTTGGTCACCGACGTGGTGTCCGTCGTGGTGGTCATGCGCGGGCCCCCTTCCGAGTGGCTTCGAGCTGCGCGAGCACGTAGTCCTCCAACGTCGGCGCGCGCTCGACCCACGGGCCCGCCACCACCGGCCGCGGCTGCCCCTCCGGCAGCTCGACCAGGAACGTCGACTGGCGGGCGGTGTGCCGCGCCTCCACGATCCCGCCCAACGCGGGCGGCACGTCCGAGCGCGGCCCGGTGTAGCTGACGTGCCTGCCGAGCAGCTCGTCCAGGTCACCCCCCGCCAGCAGCCGGCCGTGCGCGAGCAGCAGCAGGTAGTCGGCGACGCCGGACAGCTCGGCCACGACGTGCGTGGACAGCAGCACGGTCATGCCGGTCTGCTCGACCTCGCCCAGCAGCTCGGCGGTCACCTCGCGGCGGGCCAGCGGGTCGAGGTTGGCCAGCGGCTCGTCCAGCATGAGCACGTCCGGCCGCGAGCCGATGGCCAGCGCGAACGCCACCTGGGCCTGCTGGCCGCCGGACAGCTTGCCGCACGCCCGGTCCAACGGGATCTCGAAGCGCTCCAGCCAGCGACGGGCGCGCGCCTCGTCCCAGACGACGTTGAGCCGCGCGCCGAGGCGCAGCACGTCGGCCGCCGCGAAGTTCCGGTAGACCGGCTTCTCCTGCGACACGAACGCCACCCGGCCCACCGCGCCCGCCGACCCCTCGTCGGCGTCGAGGAGTCCGGCCAGGACGGTCATCAACGTCGTCTTGCCGGCGCCGTTCGCGCCGACCAGCGCCGCCACGCGACCCGCGGGCAGCTCGAACGTGCACTCTCGCAACGCCCACTTCGCACGGTAGCGCTTGCCCAGCGACCGCGCCCGGACCGCGACCGCGGCCGCGTCGGCGGTCTCCACCCCGGTGCTCACGGGACCGCCACCCCCTCCCCTGCCGTTTGCTGCTCGCCGCCCTCGTCGGCGGCGAGGACCGAGCGCACCAGCGCGTCGATGTCCTCCGCGTCCAACCCCGCCTCGCGCGCCTCGCGGACCCACACGGCGAGCCGCGCTCTCAGCGCGTCCATCACCCGCGGGTCGGTCGAGCCGAGCCCGGCTTTGACGAACGTGCCCGAGCCCTGGCGTGCCTCGACCAGGCCGGACAGTTCCAGTTCGCGATAGGCCTTGAGCACCGTGTTCGCGTTCACACCACTCCTCGCGACGACGTCGCGGACGGTCGGCAGCCGGTCTCCCGGCCCTAGCCAGCCCAGGCGCAGCGCCTCCCGGACCTGGCGCACGAGCTGGAGGTACGCGGGGAGGCCGCTGGACCGGTCGATGCGGAACTCCACCCGGCGCCTCCAAATTGTGTCACTCGACTAAGACACTGACACACGGTTGCGGAACGCCCCGAGGTTGTCAAGCGGGTCACCCGCGGACCCACCCCGCCGCGCACGGTGGGGTGTCGCCCCCTCCCGCGTCCGTGACCGGCGCGACGTCCGCCCCGACCGGCCGGGTCGTTTATCGCCACGATGGTTGTTCCCGCCGCTCGGGAATCCGGTCCGGCCCTTTTACTGGAGCGTGCACGAAACCCGGTACCGAAAGGAAAGCGAATGAAATTCGCACGACTCCTCGTCACCTTTGTCGCGACCGTCTCGGCGTTGCTCGTCGCGCCGCTCGCCAACGCGGCCCAGCCCGACACGCAGCAGACGTTCTACGAGATCCAGAGCGATACCGTGACCGACGACGTATGGGACCAGACCAACTGGGCCTGGAACCCCGACTACCCGGTCATCGCCCACCCGCGCCACGGCGGGGACAACCAGCAATGGTATTGGCCCGGTGACGGCACCATCAGGAACAAGCAGTACGGATGGTGCGTGACCTCGATCGAGGGTACGTTGGCGGGCCGGGACTGCGGCGCCTACCCGAATCAGGAGTGGGACCTCTCTCCCCGTGACAATTGGCGCGTCTGGAAGGTCGAACTGAGGGGCACCAATCTCTGCGTCACCCACAACGGCACCTACAACGCGCTGATCCTCACGAGGTGCGAGGAGGACCGGGTCGACCAGTTGTGGCACCTCATCGAGCGATAGCCGAAGGCACTCGGCTCACCCCACCGGTCCATTGGTGACAGGTGTCCCCGATTCGCCGACCTCGATACCGGGAGACCACCACCCGCCGCGGGTTCCGCACCGGAATCGGCCGGGAATGTCTCCCGGAGGGGCCTGAGAGCGAGAAGCCCGGCGCGCTGGGAAACCAGGCGCCGGGCTCCTTCGGGGGAGGGGGGTCTTCAGTTGTCGGACGCCGGACAGGGGTTCGGCGCCCGGGCTCTCAGCGGCCGAGACCGGCGATCAACGCCACCGCGTCCTCGCAGGTCGGGGGCAGCTCCTCCACCCAGACCTCGACCGGGCCGGTCGGCGCGACGTGGGGGTCGACGGCCAGCCGGTCCGCGGCGAGCACCCGCAGGTTGAGCACGGCCCGCGGCAGGTGCCGGTCCCGGCGCAGCAGCACGCACGCCACCGACGACCCGATCGAGGCCACCGTCTCGCCACCGTCGAACACCTCCTTCAGCGCGTCGGCCAGCAGGGTCATCGCCACCACGCGCGACCACCCCGACGTGCGGGTCAGGTCGAGCGCCACGAACACCAGCACGTGGTCCTGGCGGCCGACGGCCCGCGCCTCCGCGTACACCTCGCGCAGCCTCGTGCGCAGGTAGGCGGGCGTGGCCAGGCCGGTCAGCGGGTTGTCCGCGGCGCAGGCCGCCGCACGCCTGCTCATCACGTCGCCCCAGCCCAGCGCGGTGGACCGCAGCATCGGCGACGGGATCGCGTCCACCCCCGGCGACACGATGCCCGTCGACCCCGGCGGCTCCGCCAGCACCGCGTGCAGCGCCGCCAGGTCGAGCAGCGTCTCCGCCAGCCCGGCGCCCGCCTCGGCGCGCGCGGCACCCAGCCGGTACAGCGCCGTGCTCACGTCCTCCTGGTCCAGCACCGCCCGGCACACCCCGTCCACCTCGGCCAACGGCCAGTCCGCCGGGAACGCCCAGCCGGCGGCCATCGTGGCCGTGCGCCACCTCGACCGCAGTGCCCGCGTCCCCTCGGCGCCGCCACGCCGTGCGACCGCTTCCCGAACATCCACCCGGATGCCTCCTCGACGTCGGTTTCGCCTACGAGACGTCGCCGCCACTCAGCCATGACGGCATTAAGTCCACCCAGTCGGGGGGTTCTGGGTGACGGTGTGCGACTCCGTAGGTCACACTGACGCCGCGCGAGGAGGGAAGAACACGTGGCGACCGTTCCTGCCGAAGTCCAGGGACCTAGCGATGCGGAGCTGATCGACTCCGTGCGCGCCGGGGACATCGAGGCCTACGGGCAGCTCTACGAACGCCACGTGTCCGCCGCGTACAACCTCGCCCGCCAGCTCTCCAGGTCCTCCGCCGAGGCCGACGACCTGGTCTCCGACGCCTTCGCGAAGGTCCTCGACACGCTGCGGGCGGGCCGCGGGCCCGACTCGGCGTTCCGCGCCTACCTGCTCACCGCGCTGCGCCACACCGCCTACGACAAGACGCGCCGGGACCGCAAGCTCGAGCTGGCCGACGACGTGGCCGAGGTCGCGCCCGAGGCGACCAGCGTGCCGTTCAAGGACACCGCGGTGGCCGGGCTGGAGCGGTCGATGGCGGCCAAGGCGTTCGCCCGGCTGCCCGAGCGCTGGCAGACCGTGCTGTGGCACACCGAGATCGAGGGCCAGTCGCCCGCCGAGATCGCGCCGCTGCTCGGTCTGACCGCCAACGGCGTCTCCGCGCTGGCCTACCGCGCCCGCGAGGGCCTCAAGCAGGCCTATTTGCAGGTGCACCTGGCCGAGACGCAGACCGAGCGCTGCCGCGCCACCGTGGAGCGGCTCGGCGCGTGGACGCGCGGCGGCCTGTCCAAGCGGGAGACCACGCAGGTCGAGGCTCACCTGGACGAGTGCACGGGCTCCTGCCGGGCGCTGGCCGCCGAGCTGGCCGACGTCAACGGCGCGCTGCGCGGCATCATCGCGCCGCTGGTGCTCGGCCTCGGCGCGTCCGGCTACCTCGCCGCGGCCGGCGCGGGCACCGCCAAGGCCGTCACGGTCGCCGCCGCCGCGGGCACGGGTGGCGCGGCCGGCGCCGTCGCGGCCGCGCCGCGCCAGTTCCTCGTCGCCGGAGTCTCGGCCGCCGCCCTGGTGGTCGCGGTGGCGATCGGCCTGGCCTCCGGCGGCGAGCAGGAGGTGCCCGCGGCGCAGGCCGCCCCGGTGGTCACCACGCAGCCGGCCCAACCGCCCCAGCCGCCGCCACCCGTGCCGCCGCCTGCCGTCGTGCCGTCGCCGGAGCCCTCGCCCACGACCGAACCCGCGCCCACGACCGAACCGGCGCCCGCCCCGACCCCGCCGCCCACGACGACACCGCCCGCCGAACCCCAGCCCGAGCCGGCACCCGAGCCCACGCCGCCGAACCTGGTGCCGGTGGTGCCGAGCGGGTTCGTGCTGACGCCCGGCGAGGACCCGGTCGACCTGCCGATCACCGTGCGCAACGCCGGTGAGACGGCCTCGGAGCCGGCGAGCGCCGCCCTCGACCTGCCGCCGGGCGTCCGGTCCGTCGGCCCCGCCGACTCGTTCGCGGGCGGGCGGCTCGTCCGGCTCGACGGCGCGGCCGACCAGACCGTGGCCTGCCCGGCCGGCACCGGCACGGTGACGTGCGCCACCGCGCAGGGCATCGCGCCCGGCGGCTCGGCGACGTTCGTGTTCCGGGTGCAGGCCGACCCGGACGCGACGACCGGCCGGATCACCGGCACGGTCACCGCGGGCGGTTCGCTGAGCGTGGCGATCGCGGTCGACGTCGAGGTGCGCCCGGTGCACGACGACCTGGAACTGCTGGTCCACCGGTGGCAGCACGGGCTCTGGGACCCGCGGCTGGACGTCAAGGCCACCAACACCGGCGGCCGGGCGGGCGACCTGCGCCTGGTCGTCGAGTCCGACCGGCACATCACGCTGGTCGCGCTGTGGCCCGGCTGCGACAGGTCCCGCCAGCGGGTGGTGTGCGAGGTGCCGCTGGCGCGCGGCGAGTCGTTCCGGCTGGCCGTCTGGGCGATCGGGTCGCCGCACCGCGAGGGTGTGGTGCGGGTCTCGGCGACCCTCGGCACGGCGGCCGAGCAGGTCGAGGTGCCGATCTCGCTGCGCCCGGGCCAGCCGCACGAGCCCGAGCCGCCGGCCGGCACGCCGACGCGGACCACCGCACCTACCACCACCAAGTCGACGCCGCCCACGACGACGACCACCACCACCAGGTCGACCACACCGACGACCACCGAACCGCCGGTGACGACGACGACCGTCCCGTCGGCACCGACCACGGAACCGCCCGCGTCGACCACGACCACGACGGAGCCGACGACCGCCCCGACGACCCCGACCCCGACCACGCCGCCGCCCACGCGCGGCGAACCGTGCCGACCGAGGCCGCCGTGGTTGCCGCCGAGCTGGGACGACCCGTTCCCCGGCCACTGCCGTACCCCTTCGTGATCGTTCGATCACGCGGGTCGGTAGCCTGCCCCGGTGCTGCCACTAGTGCGCAGGGTGCTGGGTCTCCTGCCGGAACCGGTCCGCTTCCTGATCAACAAGCACCGCGAGCTGATCCGGTTCGCCGTCGTCGGCGGCACGACCTTCGTGATCGACAACGGCGTCTGGTACGCGTTGAAGCTGACCGTCCTGGAGGACAAGGTCGTCACCGCGAAGGCCATCGCGGTGCTGGTGGCGGTCATCTCCTCCTACGTGCTGAGCCGCGAGTGGTCGTTCCACACCCGCGGCGGACGTGAGCGACACCACGAGGCCGCGCTCTTCTTCCTGGTCAGCGGCGTCGGCATCGGCGTCAACCTGCTGCCGCTGTACGTCTCGCGGCACGTGTTCGACCTGCACTCGGAGGTCGCCGACTTCGCCGCCGGCTCGGTGATCGGCATGCTCCTGGCCACGGGTTTCAAGTTCTGGGCGATGCGGAAGTTCGTGTTCCCCCAGGCCGACGCGCGGCCGTCGGTCCAGCCGCTGCACGTCGTGGCGGAATCCCGCGAAGTCGCCTGAACAGGCCTTTCACCCCGCTTTCCGTAGACTGCCGGGGTGTCCGTAGTCGAGAACGTCGTCCTCCGCCTGCCCGAACCGCTGCGCTCCCTGGCCCTCAAGCACCGGGAGCTGCTGAAGTTCGCCGTGGTCGGCGGCACCTGCTTCGTGATCGACACGGTCATCTTCTTCGGCCTCAAGACGATCGTGCTGAGCGAGAACCCGGTCACCGCGAAGATCGTGGCGACGCTGGTGGCGACCATCGTGTCGTACGTGCTCAACCGCGAGTGGTCGTTCAAGACCAGGGGCGGACGTGAGCGAAGCCACGAGGCGGCGCTGTTCTTCCTCGTCAACGGCATCGGCATCGCGCTCAACTCGCTGCCGCTGTGGGTGTCGCGGTACCTGCTGCACCTGCAGGAGCCGCACGTGAGCAGGCTCGGCGAGGAGGTCGCCGACTTCCTCAGCGCGCAGGTCATCGGCACCCTGATCGCCATGGTGTTCCGCTGGTGGGGCTACAAGAAGTGGGTCTTCCCCGAGGCGGACTTCCGGCCGCGCCGCGTGACGCGGGCCTACGACCGCCCGGACGACGAGCAGGCGCCCGGGCACTCCTGACCGGCGGTCAGCGGCCTTCGGCCAGCACTCCCAGCGCGGCGTCGTGCAGGTACCCGTTGCTGGTCAGCACGTTGCCCCCGTCGAACCGCGCCACGCCGCCGAGGTCGGTGAACCGGCCGCCTGCCTCCGTGACCAGCACCTGGAACGGCGCCACGTCCCACGCGTTCACGATCGGCTCCGCGGCCAGGTCGATCGCGCCCTCCGCGACCAGGCAGTGCTGCCAGAAGTCGCCGAACGCCCGGTTCTCCCAGCACGCGTCGACCAGCGCCAGGTACGCCTCGCGCGAGTGGTGCTCGACCCACGTGCCCAGGTGCGTGGTGGACAGGTAGGCGTCGGACAGCTCGCGCACCGCCGACACGGAGATCTCGCGCACGCCCGAAGCGTCCGACGTGTGCGCGCCGCCGCCCGCCGCGGCCCACCACCGACGGCCCAGCGCGGGCGCGCTCACCACGCCGACCACCGGCGCGCCGTCCACGACCAGCGCGATCAGCGTCGCCCACACGGGCACGCCGCGCAGGAAGTTCTTGGTGCCGTCGATCGGGTCGACCACCCACGCCCGGCCGTCGCCCGCCGTGCCGCCGCGTTCCTCGCCCGCGACCTGGTCGTCCGGCGCCTCCAGCGCGAGCACCGCGCGGATCGCGTCCTCGACCGCCACGTCGGCGTCCGTCACGGGCGTGCGGTCGGGTTTGCTCCCCACCACGAGGTCGCGGGAGCGGAACCGGGCGGTGGTGATCTTGTCGGCCTCGTCCGCGAGGCGGAGGGCCAGGGACAGATCTGCGCGGTGGTCGGGCACGCACGGGATCGTGCCACGCCTACGCTGGGAGTCGTGAGCGTGGTCTTGTTGGCCGAGGACGACCCGGCGATCGCCGAACCGCTGTCCCGCGCGTTACAGCGGGAGGGCTACCAGGTGCAGGTGGTCACCGACGGCCCCGGCGCGTTGGACGCCGCCACGCACAGCGGCATCGACCTGCTGGTGCTCGACCTCGGCCTGCCCGGGATGGACGGGCTGGAGGTGTGCCGCCGGCTGCGCGCGGGCGGTCGCGGCCTGCCCGTGCTGATGCTCACCGCGCGGTCCGACGAGGTCGACTTCGTCGTCGGCCTGGACGCGGGCGCGGACGACTACGTGGCCAAGCCGTTCCGGCTGGCCGAGCTGATGGCCCGCATCCGCGCGCTGCTGCGCCGGCGCGCGCCGGGCACGTTGGAGGTCAACGGCGTGCGCATGGACCTCGCCGCCCGGCGCGTCACCGTGGACGGGCTGGAGGTGCAGCTGGCGAACAAGGAGTTCGAGCTCCTGCGCGTGCTGATCCAGCGCGCGGGCCAGGTGGTGCACCGCGACGAGATCCTGTCCGAGGTCTGGAACGACCCGGAGCTCAAGAGCAGCAAGACCCTCGACATGCACATGTCGTGGCTGCGCCGCAAGCTCGGCGACGTGCGCTCGGTGGAGCGCCGCATCGCCACCGTGCGCGGCGTGGGTTTCCGCTTCAACACCGCCGACTGATGCGCAGCCGGATCCTGCGGGCCATCCTGCTCGCCGTCGCGGTCACCGGGTTCGCCCTCGGCCTGCCCCTCGGCTACACGGCGCTGCGGCTGGTGGAGGACGGCGCCCGCACCGACCTGACCGCGCGGGCGCAGCGGATCGCGGCGTCCATCGACGACCAGCTCGCGAGCGGCCGGCAGATCGACCTCGGACCGGTGGAGGTCGGCGTGCCGGAGGGCGGCCACCTCGTGGTGACGTCGGCCTCCGGGGTGCTCGAGTTCGGCCGCCGCCCCGGACCGGACCCGTTGTCGGTGGAGGTGCCGATCGCGCAGCAGGGCACGGTGCGGCTGGAGGTGTCGTCCGCGCCGATGCACACCGCGCAGTACCAGGTGGCGGCGCTGGTGGTGCTGCTGGTCGTGCTGTCGGTGAGCACCGGCACGGTGGTGGCCACGGTGACCGCCCGCAAGCTCGCCATGCCGTTGCGGCACGTGGCGGCGCGCGCGGCCCGGTTGGGCGCGGGTGACTTCCGGCGCGACGACCGGCGCCACGGCGTGCCGGAGCTGGACCTGGTGGCCGAGGCGCTCGACCGCTCGGCGGGCGCGCTGGCGCAGCTCGTGCAGCGGGAGCGGGAGCTGGTCGGCGACGTCTCGCACCAGCTGCGCAGCAGGCTGACCGCGTTGCAGCTCCGGCTGGAGGCGTTGGCGCTGCACCCGGAGCCGGACATGGCGGCCGAGGCGCGGGCGGCGTTGGAGCAGGCCGAACGGCTGGCCGAGGTGCTCAACGAGATGCTGGCCGCGGCCCGGGCCGCCCGCGCGGTGGGCGCGGAACCGCTCGACCTCGGCGCGGAGCTGACCGCCATCGCCGAGGAGTGGCGCGAGCCGCTGCGGCGGGCCGGGCGCGCGCTGCGGGTGAGGGTGCCGGACGGTCTGCTGGCACGCGCCACGCCCGCGCGGCTGCGTGAGGCGATCGGCGTGCTGCTGGACAACGCGCTGCGGCACGGCGAGGGCCAGGTCGTCGTCTCCGCGCGCCGTGACGACGGGACGGTGGTCGTGGAGGTCGCCGACGGCGGCGCGGGCGTGCCGGACGAGTTGGCGCACCACATCTTCGAGCGCGGGGTGTCCGGCGGCGGGTCCACCGGCGTGGGGTTGGCGTTGGCGCGCGCCCTGGTGGACGCCGACGGCGGGCGGCTGGAGCTGTCGACCGCCCGGCCGGCGACGTTCGCGCTGTTCCTGCCCGTGCCGAAGGCCGAGGACGTGGTCGGCGTGAGCTGGCGGACCGACCTCACGCCCCGCTAGGCGCGGCCTCCGGCTGGGCTCCTCCGGCCTTGGCGTCCTCAGAGGGCTTGGCTTCCTCGGGCTTGGCCTCCTGGGGCAGCACGCCGACCGCGCCGCGCACGACCTGAGCCCACACCAGGCGGCCGAACAGGTAGTGGCAGGCGACGTCCTCGCTGGTGAACGCGGCCCAGTCGTACCGGTTGCCCTGCTCGCGCCAGAAGACCTCGACGCCCTCCTCGGTCGGCAGCAGGCACCACGTGTTGTCGGCCTCCGCGCCGATCGACACGACCTCGGCGGGCACGCCGACCGCCAGCAGCCAGCCCTGGATCGACTCCGCGTTCATGCCATCTCCTCCAGGTAGCCCAGCGCGACCAGGTCGGCGACCGGGTAGGTGGCGCGGAAGCGGGCGCCGCCGCCGGGCTGGCCGAACCACTCGGCGGACAGGGTGAACCACACCGGCAGCACCTTGGCCACCCGGTAGCGGTGGTAGCCCGCGTCCACCAGCGCGGGCGGCAGCGAGCGCTCGGCGTAGGCCGTGCCGAGCTGGGACAGCACCCGGCCCTCCGGCCCGCCGAACCGGTCGAGCTCGACGCCGACCGCGAGCACGCCGGGCTGGCCCGCCTCGTAGCCGCCCTCCGGGAACAGCTCGCCGGGCGGCCAGGCGTACTCGGGCGGGTCGGCGCGGACCAGGAACCGGCGCTCCCAGTCGCGTTCGTGCATGCCCGCCAACGGGTCGTAGCCCGCCAGCAGCACGGGATCGGGCGCGACGCCGGGCGTGAGGGCCAGGCGCGGCCGGTTGACCGCGGGCACCGGGTCCGTCGACACCGGACCGGTCGGCTCCACGCCGGAGAGCCGTGACCGCAGCGCGTCCTGGCTCACCGCGCGCAGGTCGAGGCCGAACTGGGCGGAGGCGTCGACCAGGTGGCCGTCGGGGTGGCCCTGCGGCTCGAAGCGCAGGCCCGCCGCGAACGTCTCGTCCTCCGACGGCGGCGGCAGCTGGCGCGCGGGCTTCGCGCTGGGCGGCGGGAGCGTGCCGCCGGGGAACATGTGCAGCAGGAACAACGCCGCCGCTTCGGTGGTCGGCTGTGCGGTCGCCGCGGCCTTGACCGGTGGCGCGGGCGGGGTGTCGTCGGGTTCGGTCGGCAGGATCGCGGACGTGGCCCCGGCCGGCAGCGGCGGCGCGGTGGTGTCGCGACCGCCGAGCGGGACGGGGACGATCGCGAACGCGAGGTCGCCGTCCTTCACCTGCTGACCGACAGCGGCCAGGGCGTCCTTGAGGCCCTGCTGGACGTCCTTGAGGTCGGTCTTGGCCGAGCTGTCGCCCTTGGCCTGGCCCTCGCCCTTCGGCTGGACCTCCGCCTTGGCCTGGCCCTCGGCCTTCGCGGCGGCTTCGCCCTTGGCCTGAGCGCCCTGGTTCTGGTTCTGGTTCTGGCCTGCCTGACCCTGACCGGAGCCGGACTGGCTCTGGCCCGAACCCTGGCCCTGGCCCTGGCCCTGGCCCGCGGGAGTCTGGCCCGCCGGTGACTGACCGGGCTGGGGTTGGGCGGCTTGGGTGGCTTGGGCAGCGCGCGCTTCGGCCTTCGCCGCCGCCTGCTGACCCGCCTGCTGGCCGGGCGCCTGGGTGTTCGCGGCGGCGTTCGCGGCCGGGTTCTGCGCGACGGCCGCCGCCGCGGCCGCTGCCGCCGCCGGAGCCGCCGCGGGCCCGCCGCCGACGGACGGTCCGCTGAACGACGGTCCCTGCGGCCCGGCCTGGTTCGCGGCCGGAGCCGCCGGCTGAGCCGTCGCGTGCGGCGCTTCGGCGTGCGGGAGCAGCGGACGGTCCAGGACCGCCGCCGACGACTGGTTGACCGTGCCCTCCGGGCGCGTCACGGCGTCCACGACCGGTCCGGCGGCGCCGAGGACGGGGTTCACCACGTTGCCGAGCAGGTTGCCGACCGCGTTGCCCTGACCAGCCCCGTTGCCGGGTCCGTTTCCGGGCCCGTTGCCGGGTCCGTTGCCCTGGCCTGGCGCGTTGTCGGATCGGCCGGGCCCGTTGTCGTGGCCGGGGACCACGGTCTCGGCCACGCTCTGGACCGTCTCCGCCGCGCCCTGGACGGTGCGGCCGACCGTGTCGTCCACCGCGCCGCCGACGTCCTGGACGACCTCGCCCGCCGTGTCCAGCACCGGTTCCACCACGGCGGCCAGCGGCGGCGCGACGGTCTCCACCACGTCGACCACCGGCTCGGTCACCGCGTTCACCGTGTCGGTCACCGCGCCGACCAGACCGCCGACCAGACCGGGCGCCTGGCCGTTGCCCGGGGCCGCGCCGGAGCCCGTGGGCAGCAGGGTTTCCACCAAGCCGGGCGGTTGGGCGCCCGGAGCGGCGGCGCCACCGCCGGCCGGGGCCTCGGACCCGCCGGGCAGCAACCCGTCGAGCAGACCACCGCCCTGACCCCCGCCCAGCAGACCACCACCCAGCAGACCGCCGCCGCCGGGCGAACCGCCTTGGGGCTGACCGGAACCCGGGCCCTGACCGGGGACTGCGTCGGGCGCGTGCACGCCGGGGTTGGCGGCGACCGGTGGCTGGTGGCCGCCGATCTGCACGCCGCTGTCCAACCGCACCGCGCTGGTCAACGTGTCGGTCAGGTGGGCGACGTTCGCCGCCGCGCCGCGCAACGCCGTGTCCAGGCCCAGCAACGCCGTCGGGTGCCCGGCGTTCGCGGCCTGCTGCGCGGCGTCGCTGTTCTTCGCCAGGTTCACCAGCTCGCGCACCAGCTCGACCTTGGCCGCGCCGACCTGCTCGGCCGCGTGGTCCAACCGGTCGGCCGCCGCGTGGCAACCGCGCAGCACGGCGTTCAGCGTGCCGTCCGGCGCGGTGAACTTGTTCCAGTGGCCGCGCGCCGCGTCACCGGTCGACCCGGTCATCGCGGTCAGCGCCTTGCCCGCGGCACCGTCGGACTCGCCCGCCAACGTGGACAGCTTCGCGCCCGCCTCGCGCCACGCGGTGGCGGACGCGCGCAGCTTGTCCTCGTCGGCCTGGGGCCACGACACCCCGGCTTTGGCGGCGACCTCGGCCAACTCGGCCGGCAGCTCGATCCCCATCACGGCCCCCTGAGTCAGATCGCGCCGAGCGCGTTGCGGTTGCCCTCTTCGACTTCGCGGTACGTGCGGGCCGTCTCGGCGAAGCGCTCCCCGACACCGCCGAACCCGGCGCTCAACCCGTTCAGCCCGCCCAGCACCTCGCCGGAGGGCTGGACGTGGCTCGCCGCGAAGCTCTGCCCGATCGCGTCACCGCCCCAGCACTCGCCGATCGAGCCGAGCACGCCGCCCAGCTCGCCCGCGATCTTCCCGGCGCGCTCGGCGAACGCGGCGAAGTCGTCGGCCCCCTCGGCGAGGCGGGCGAGGTCGGTCCGGAAGCCGGTCATCTCGTTCTCCTCGAAGCCTTGGCGTCGACGTCGGTCATCCACTCGCGCTGCTCGAAGTCCTCGTCGTCCTCGGCGGCGGGACGCCTCCGGGTCGGCTGCGGCGGCTGGACCTCCTCGGCACCGATCTCCCCCGGCCGCAGGTCGGCCGTGCCGCGCAACAACGCCTCGGGATCCGTGCCGGCGGGCAGCACCGGGGTCAACGTCCGGTAGGCGTCCTCGGTGGCCCTGGCCACCGCCTCCCGGGTGGTGCCCACGATCAGCTGGGCGAGCTGCGCCGGCCGCAGCCGGTACGCGTCGTCGCGCAGCTCCAGGTCGGTGAGCGTGCCCTTGGCGTCGACCACGACGGTCACCGAGCCGTCGGGACTGGTGGCCGACCCGGAGATCCGGGCCAGGTCGCGCTGCACGGACGCCAGCTGGTCGCGGCTGCGCCGGTAGTCGGCCAGCAACTCGTCCACCTGGGCGCGGTGATCGGTCGTCACGGCCACCTCCGGTCTTCAGCCGTCGCCGGGCATGGTCGTCGGTCGCGCGTTGGACGTTACGACCCCTACCCCGGTTCCCGCCCGTTCCGACGAAATCCCGGTGTGCACGGCGCGGTGCACCGTTCGGGCCAACGCCGAGCCGATCACCGACCGCGGCCCGCCGTACGGCTCGACCGGGCCGTCCAGCGGGCACAGCAGCACGACCGCGTCGGTGACCGTCCCGGTGCCCGGCACGCCCGCCTCGCCCAACGCCTGCGCCTTGGCCTCGGCGACCGTGGCGACCGCGTTGACCAGGGCCGCGTCCGCCAGTCGCACGGGCAGCACGCACACCGCGTTGATCGTGCCGACGTCGGGCAGCCCGTCGGCGGGCGGTCCGGCGGCCCACGTGGGGTGCGCGCCGATCCCGGTCGTCACCCACGACCGCACCCCGCCGTCGGCCTCCAGCACCGCGTCCCGCACGTCGACGGCGGTGAGCAGCCCGGTGCCGGGGCCGCGCAACCCGAGGTCGGCCGCGATCTCGGCGACGTGCGCGTCCGGGTCGAGGCGGGCGTAGTCCTTGGGCACGGTCGCGTTCAGCGCCCAGTGCCGCACGCCGAGGCCGCCGCCGTGCGGGCCGGACGAGATCGCCAGCACCGGCTTCGACAGCCGCCAGAGGAGGACGCCGGGGTGCCGTTCGATCACGTCGCGAGCCGCACGAGCGCCCGGTTCGCGCCGCGGCGCTCCACCAGCTCGAACCCCGCGTCGGTGAACATGCCGAGCGTGCCGTGGTACAGGTCGCCGGAGCCCTTCTTCGCACCGGCGGTGTCCACGGGGTAGCCCTCGACGGACCGCGCGCCGCCGTTGCGCGCGTACCCGACGGCGTGCTCCAGCAACACCGCGCCCAAGCCGCGTCGGCGGGCCGTGCGGTGGATGAAGAAGCACGTCACCGACCACACGTCGGTCAGGTCGTCGTCCACCGGCGCCGCCACCTTGGTGCGCGCCAACCGGGCGTAGCCGAGCCGGGGCGCGACCGCGACCCACCCGACCGGCCGGTCGTCGTCGTCGATCGCCAGCAACCCGACCGGCACACCGGACCCGACGCGGGAGCGCAGCAGCTCCTTGTTTCCCGCCGAACCGTTGGCCCGCATGTCGGCGTTGGTCTGGAGGAACCACGTGCACCAGCACCCGGACTGCGCGCCGTTGGGCCCGAACAGCTCCTCCAGCGACGGCCAGGTCTGCGGTGTCAGCTCGACCACCCGCACCGCGCTACCCCCGCAGCGCCCGGACCACCCGCGACGGGCTCGGCCGGCCCAGCCGTTCGGCCATCCACGCGCTGGTGTCGGCGAGCTTGTCCAGGTCGACGCCGTGCGCCACGCCGAGCCCGTCCAGCATCCACACCAGGTCCTCGGTGGCGAGGTTGCCGGTCGCGGACTCGGCGTAGGGGCAGCCGCCCAGCCCGCCCGCGGACGAGTCGATCGTGCGCACGCCCGCCTGCATCGCGGCCAGCGTGTTCGCCAACGCCTGCCCGTAGGTGTCGTGGAAGTGCACCGCGAGCCGGTCGACGTCGTCGAAACCGGCCAGCAGCGCGGTCACCTGGCCCGGCGTGGCCACGCCGATCGTGTCGCCCAGCGAGAGCTGGTCGCAGCCCAGGTCCAGCAGCCGCTTGCCGACGCCGACGACCTGCTCGCGCGGCACGGCGCCCTCCCACGGGTCGCCGAAGCACATCGACACGTACCCGCGCACCGCCAGGCCTTCGGCCTTGGCCCGGGACACGACCGGGTCGAACATGGCGAACTGCTCGTCCAGCGACCGGTTCAGGTTGCGCCGCGCGAAGGTCTCGGTGGCGCTGGCGAAGATCGCGACGTGGTCCACGCCCGCCCGCAGCGCCCGCTCCAGCCCGCGTTCGTTGGGCACCAGCACCGGGTAGCTCACGCCGGGCCGCTTGACCAGGCCGGCCAGCAGCTCCTCGGCGTCGGCCAGCTGCGGCACCCACTTGGGGTGCACGAAGCTCGTGGCCTCCAGCACCGTGCCGCCCGCGTCGGCCAGCCGGTCGAGGAACTCCAGCTTGACGTCGACCGGCACGACCTCGGACTCGTTCTGCAGCCCGTCGCGCGGTCCCACCTCCCAGATCGTCACGCGGTCGGGCAGACCGCCCGCGCCGACCGTGTCCGGCAGACCGACTTCACGCGCGCCCATCTGTGACCCTGTCCTCCGTCCGGTGGTCGTCGGCCGGGTTGTCGTTGATCTCCCGGTACAGCAGCGAGTGCACCTTCTCCACCCGCGGGATGTCGTCGAACTCCAACGGCTCGTCCGAGGCCGACTCGATGATCAGCGTGCCGCAGCCGAGCAGCCGGTCCACCAGGGTGTGCTCGAAGCGGACGCTGTTGACGCGGCCGAGCGGGATGTCCAGGCCGGTGCGCTTGAACACGCCGATCCGGTACATCACGCGCTCGCTGGTGATGATGAAGTGCGTGGTGCGCCACCGGACGACCGGCGCCAGGGTCAGCCAGGCGACCAGCACGGCGACGATCACCGCGAGCGCGATCCAGGCGATCGACGCCCAGGCGAAGTCGGCCACCTGCACCGCGAGGTAGGCGCCGACACCGACCGCGACGAGCAGCACGAGCACCGGGACGACCAGCGTCTTCCAGTGCGGGTGCCGGTGGATCACGACGTGCTCGCCGGTGCTGAGCAGGTCGTCCGGGTAGGCCACGACGGTCCCTTTCGGTGGCTCGGCTCGCCTCGGGTGCGGCTCGCCTCACCGTACCCGGAGGTGCACCACGTCCCCGGCGGAAACGGAGTGGTCGGCGCCCGCGTGGTCGCGCACCACCAGCGTGCCGTCGGTCTCCAGGTACCGGGCGGTGCCCAGCAGCGACTCGCCCCTGGCCAGCTCCACCCGCACCTGGCTGCCGAGCGTGGTGCAGTGCCGCCGGTACTCCTCGCGCAACGACGGCTCGTCGCCGTCCGCCCGCCGCCACTGCTCCTCCAGCGCGGCCAGCTCGCGCAGCAGCGTGATCGCCACCTCGGTGCGGTCCAGCGGTCCGGCGTGGTCCTCGAGGCTGGTCGGCAGCAGGCCGCCCGCGCCGGGCTCGACGTCCTCGGGCAGCTTCGCCACGTTGAGCCCTATGCCGACGACCACCGCCTGCGCCACGCCCGCGCTGGTCTCGGCCAGCACGCCCGCCGCCTTGGCGTCACCGACGAGCAGGTCGTTCGGCCACTTCAGGGACGCCTCGACGCCGACGCTCCGGGCCGTGCGGACCAACGCCACGCCCGCGAGCAGCGTCACCCACGGCAACCGGGCCGGTGAGACGTTGGTCGGGCGGAACAGCACGCTCAGGTACAGACCGCCGGCGGGCGACGTCCAGCCGCGGCCCCGGCGACCCTGGCCCGCGGTCTGCCGTTCGGCGATCAGGACGGTGCGGTCGTGCGCGCCCCGGCTCGCCGCGTCACGCAGGTCGTTGTTCGTGGAACCGGTCTCGGCGACGACGTCGACCGTCGCGTAGGGGCCGATGAGAGCGGAGCGGAGGGCGGTGGCATCCAAGGTCACGGCACGCACCTTAGGAGCGACGACGCCGGCCCGCAGGGTGCAGTCCGCGGGCGACCGCGGGTCCGCGCCGGAGGTCGCGACCCGCCCCACGCGCTTGTCGGAGCGGTGTGGATCGTGGGGCGGGTCGCGTGGACAAGCCTGCAACCTCCACCGCGCTGGAGGTCAACTCCGGCGTCCAGTGACCTGGGCTACTACGCCACGCGCGGACGTTACCGGCTGGTTAAGCTGCGGCGCTATGAGCAGTGCGACCGCCCCCGACGGCGAGGAGCCGGACGTCCACACCACGGCCGGGAAGCTCGCGGACCTCTACCGGCGCAACGAGGAGGCCGTGCACGCCGGTTCGGCGCGCATGGTCGAGAAGCAGCACGCCAAGGGCAAGAAGACGGCCCGCGAGCGCATCGGGCTGCTGCTGGACCCCGGCTCGTTCGTCGAGCTGGACGAGCTGGCGCGCCACCGCTCGACCAACTTCGGGCAGGAGCGCAACCGGCCCTACGGCGACGGCGTGGTGACCGGCTACGGCACCGTCGACGGCCGCCCGGTGTGCGTGTTCAGCCAGGACGTCACGATCTTCGGCGGCTCGCTCGGCGAGGTGTACGGCGAGAAGATCGTCAAGGTCATGGACCTGGCGATCAAGACCGGCCGGCCGATCATCGGCATCAACGAGGGCGGCGGCGCGCGCATCCAGGAGGGTGTCGTCTCGCTCGGCCTCTACGGCGAGATCTTCCGCCGCAACGTGGCCGCGTCCGGCGTCGTGCCGCAGATCTCGCTGATCATGGGCGCGAACGCGGGCGGGCACGTCTACTCGCCCGCGCTGACCGACTTCGTGGTCATGGTCGACCAGACCTCGCACATGTTCATCACCGGCCCGGACGTGATCAAGACCGTCACCGGCGAGGACGTCGGCTTCGAGGAGCTCGGCGGCGGGCGCACGCACAACACCAAGTCCGGCAACGCGCACTACCTCGGCGACAACGAAGAGGACGCCATCTCCTACGTCAAGGAGCTGCTGTCCTACCTGCCCGCCAACAACATGTCCGAGCCGCCCGTCTTCGACGCCCCGGACGACGTGGTGCACGGCTCGGTCGAGGACTCGATCACCGACGCCGACCGGGAGCTCGACACGCTCATCCCGGACTCCGCCAACCAGCCGTACGACATGCACGAGGTCGTCACCCGGGTGCTGGACGAGGGCGAGTTCCTGGAGGTCCAGCCGCTGTTCGCGCCGAACATCCTGGTCGGCTTCGGCCGGGTGGACGGCCACTCGGTCGGCATCGTGGCCAACCAGCCGACCCAGTTCGCGGGCTGCCTGGACATCGACGCCTCGGAGAAGGCGGCGCGGTTCGTGCGGACCTGCGACGCGTTCAACATCCCGGTGCTGACGTTCGTGGACGTGCCCGGCTTCCTGCCCGGCACCGACCAGGAGTGGAACGGCATCATCCGGCGCGGCGCGAAGCTGATCTACGCCTACGCCGAGGCGACCGTGCCGCTGGTCACCGTGATCACCCGGAAGGCCTACGGCGGCGCGTACGACGTGATGGGTTCCAAGCACCTGGGCGCGGACATCAACCTGGCGTGGCCGACGGCGCAGATCGCGGTCATGGGCGCGCAGGGCGCGGCGAACATCGTGCACCGCAAGGCGCTGGCGAGCGCGGCGGCCGAAGGCGAGGACGTGGACGCGCTTCGGGCCCGTTTGCAGCAAGAATACGAAGATGCCCTCTGCAACCCTTACGTGGCGGCCGAACGCGGCTATGTTGACAGTGTGATCCCTCCCTCTTTCACGCGTTCGTACGTCGCCAGGGCGCTGGCGGTGCTGCGCGACAAGCGCGAGGTGCTGCCGCCCAAGAAGCACGGGAACATCCCGCTGTGAGCGCCGCGCCGCACCTCCGGGTGGTGCGAGGCAACCCGGACGACGTCGAGTTGGCCGCCGTGACGGCGGTCGTGGTGGGCCTGGCAACGGCCGGCGGTCCCACCGAGGACGACGCACCGCGCCGGTCGGCGTGGTCGGACAAGTCCAGGCAGGTGCGACGACCTCTGCCGCACGGCCCCGGCGCGTGGCGGGCCTCGACCCTGCCGGGCTGATGTGCTGTGTTGGATAGCCGCTGCTCCGCAGACGGCGGCTCGGACGCCCGGAAGTCGGTCGTTCGCGCCCTGATTACCCGACGATCGAAGAGCGTGATCGCCGGGTAATCAGGACTCGAACGACCGACGCGTCCTCGCGTGGTGGTCAACCGTGCCCGCGACGCCGGCGAACGCCGCCGGTGGTTCCCGGCTCGGGCTAGCACTCCACGCGGCGGGAGTTGACCTGGGCGCCGTCGCCGAGCACCGAGACCTCGCGGCAGCGGGTGCCGTCCGGCACGTGCAGGCGCACCCGCATCCACATGGTGCCGACGCCGACCCGCGCCTCCAGCACCTCGACGCCCTTCGCGGCCACCGCCGAGGGCACCTCGTCGAGCCGCCGCAACGCCCGCGCGATGGACGTCACCTGGTCCATCACCTCGGACTCGACGCGGTCGCTGCCGTTCGCGAACGGCCAGAACGGCACGCCGTACCCGACCGGGTCCGTCGACACGACCCGGCCGGTCAGGACGAGGACCAGGACGGCCGGCGCCGCCCAGAGCCACCGGTACCGGCCTCGACCCCGGTCGTTCCGGCGGACCACCAGAGCCAAGCGCTGCACAACCCCGAGGCTGCCGAACCCCGTGACGGCGCGCATCGGTAGTTCTACGCACCGCGTGCGCCACGGCCTCCCGAAGTCACCTGATCAGGGGTTTCGGTTCGGGATCGCGCACGAGTCCCGCGGCGCCCACCACCCGGCCGCCTTCCGTTCGGGCGTCCGCGGGCCGCGCCCTAGGCTGGACGTCGTGCGCTTCGTCCTCGCCTCCCAGTCCCCCGCCCGCCTGGCCGTGCTGCGTGCCGCCGGCGTCGAGCCGGTCGTCCGCGTGTCCGGCGTCGACGAGGACGCGCTGGCCGCCTCCCTCGCCGACCCGACCCCGGAAGAGCTGGTCACGGCCCTGGCGACGGCGAAGGCCGAGGCGATCGCCCGGGACGAGGACGACGACGCGGTGATCGTCGGCTGCGACTCGATGCTGCGCACCGCCGACGGCGAGGTGCACGGCAAGCCCGGCACGGTCGAGGTCGCGCGCGAGCGCTGGAAGAAGATGGCGGGCACCACCGGCACCCTGCTGACCGGGCACGCCGTGCTGCGGATGAGCGGCGGGCGGGTGGTGGCCCGCGCGGTCGGGCACGAGACGACGCTGGTCCGGTTCGGCCGCCCCACCGACGACGAGCTCGAGGCGTACCTCGCGACCGGGGAGCCGCTGGGGGTCGCGGGCGCGTTCACGCTCGACGGCCTGGGCGGCTGGTTCGTGGACGCCATCGACGGCGACCCGTCCAGCGTCATCGGCATCAGCCTGCCGCTCACACGCGGGCTGCTGCGTCAAGTGGACGTCGCGGTGTCCGACATCTGGTAGCCGTTGTCACATTTTCCCTGATCCGGGAAGCTCGACGAAGGGCTTTCGCGTTGGGGGAGCTGTGGGTGAACTGCTGACGCGCCGCCGTCACATCGACTTCGGGCGCAGGACGAACACGGGTTGTCGCGGCTGACGCCGCCCCCGTCGTCCACCCCTGCGCAGCCAACCCGGAGCAGTCGTGTCGTTCGTCCGCAGTTACAAGAAGCCGAAGGTGTTCGGCTTCACCGTCCTCGCCGCGCTCGTCCTCGGCGCCCTGGCGGGGTACGTCGCCAAGAGCACCGGCCAGGAGTGGCTCACCACCACCCTCGGTTCGATCGGCGACGTCTTCACCAGCCTCCTGCAGTTCACCGTCATCCCCCTGGTGTTCACCGCGATCGTGGTGGGCATCACGAGCCTGCGCAGGCTCGGCAGCTCGCGCGCCGCGCGGCTGGGCGGGAAGACGCTGCTGTGGTTCGCCATCACCTCCCTCATCTCCGTGCTCATCGGCCTGGCCATCGCGTTGATCTTCAAGCCGGGCACGGGCGTGCAGGTCGAGCCGTCCGCGGCGGCGGTGGAGAAGCTCGCCGCCCGTGACCCGGGCTCGTGGGGCACGCTGCTGGAGACCTTGATCCCGTCCAACCTGTTCAGCGCCTTCACCGAGGGCGAGGTGCTCCAGGTCGTGTTCGTCTCGGTGCTGGTCGGCTTCGCCGCGTACGCGCTGGGCGAGAGGGCCACGCCGTTCGTCGCGCTGACCCGCTCGGCGTTCGACCTGATCCAGAAGATCGTCGGCTGGATCGTGCTGCTCGCGCCGATCGGCGTGTTCGGCCTGATCGGCACGGCCTTCGCGACGTACGGCAACTCGTTCGTCCAGCCGCTGTTCTCGCTGATCGCCTCGGTGTACGGCGGGGCGCTGCTGGTGCTGTTCGTGGTGTACCCGCTGCTGCTGCGGTTCGTCGGCCGGGTGTCGCCGGTGACGTTCTTCGCCAAGGCGTGGACCGCGATCCAGTTCGCGTTCGTGTCCCGCTCGTCGGGCGCGACGCTGCCGTTGAGCAGGCAGACCGCCGCCAACCTCGGCGTGGACGACGACTACGCGTCGTTCGCCGTGCCGCTGGGCACGACCACGAAGATGGACGGTTGCGCCGCCGTGTACCCGGCCGTCGCCACGGTGTTCATCGCGAACCTGTTCGGCGTGCAGCTGGGCGTGTGGCAGTACGTGGCGATCGTCGCGGTCGCCGTGTTCGGCGCGCTGGCCACGGCGGGCACCACCGGCTGGTTCACCATGCTGACGCTGACCCTGGGCGCGGTGAACATGCCGCCGGAGGTCATCGCCACCGGTGTCGCGGTCGTCTACGCGATCGACCCGATCCTGGACATGGTCCGCACGGCCACCAACGTGACCGGCCAGATCACCGTCCCGGTCCTGGTCGCCCGCTCCGAGGGCCTGCTGGACGACGAGGTCCTCAACACCCCGAGCGACCCGCCCCTGCTGACCACCACCCCCACCCGCGAGCCCGTCCCCGCCTGACCGCTCGACCCACCCGACCTGGACGTAGGACACGCTCGTTCGCGAGTCCTACGTCCAGGTCGCGCGCGTCCTGCGTCCGGGACCCCTCACGCGCCGCAGTGGCGCAGGTCGGACGGGTCCGGCGTGACGGTGGGCCAGCCCGGCAACGACTCCGCCTCGCGCACGACCGGCGTGCACCCCAGCTCGCCGCCGTTGCTGGCGATCGAGAACACCTGCGCGAACCACCGCGAGCAGTCCACGCCCGCCTGGCACGCCCGCTGCACGGCCACCACGTCCGCGACCGCGTCGTGGTCCACGTCGTGCAGCGCCAAGTACGCCCCGCTGGCCACGTACGGCACCTGCGCCCGCGACCACGCGCCCGACCTGCGCACCAGCACCTCCCCGAGCACCTCGCCGCCGACCTCGCCGCGAACCAGGCACACCGCGACCTCGGCGTCGACGCACTGCAACGACGATTCGTCGATCCGGGCGCCCGAAGTGGCGATGGTCAACTCGAAGATGTTCGGCCCGGACGCCCCGCTGGTCCTGATCCGGCCCACGCCCTCGCCGACGACCAATTCCACTGAATCGACACCGACCTCCTGTTTCACCACCGAACGGCACGCCGTCGCGCCGCACCGCAATTCGTCCTGCGGCGTCACGGCGTCGGGGTCGGTGGCCGCGGTCGGGCGCAGTGACCAGGCCATGACCAGTCCCGCGACGGTGATGAGCACAGCTGCGCAAGCTGTCAGAAGCGCGGCGGCGGGCGGGCGTGTCACGATTTCCGATTGTTCCACCCAAGCGTGAGCTGTCTCTCGGTCTCCGGGTACTGACGGGTCACTAAACTCCGAACCCATTGCCGCTCAAAGTCCCAGCGTTGCCAGGAGGTAGGACGTCGTGTCGCTGCGCAAGGTCCTCGTCGCCAACCGCGGTGAGATCGCCGTCCGGGTCATCCGTGCCTGCCGGGACGCCGGCCTGACCAGCGTCGCCGTGTACGCCGACCCGGACCGGGACGCCCCGTTCGTCCGGCTGGCGGACGAGGCGTTCGCCCTGGGCGGCAGCACGCCCGGGGACAGCTACCTGTCCATCGACAAGCTCCTCGACGTGGCCAAGCGCGCGGGCGCGGACTCGGTGCACCCCGGCTACGGCTTCCTGTCCGAGAACGCGGACTTCGCGCAGGCGGTGCTGGACGCTGACCTGATCTGGATCGGGCCGACCCCGCAGGCCATCCGCGACCTCGGCGACAAGGTCACCGCGCGGCACATCGCGATGCGCGCGGGCGCGCCGCTGGTCCCCGGCACCAAGGACCCGGTCTCCGGCCCGGACGAGATCATCGCGTTCGCGCGGGAGCACGGTCTGCCGGTCGCGATCAAGGCGGCGTTCGGCGGCGGCGGTCGCGGCCTCAAGGTGGCGCGCACGCTGGAGGAGATCCCCGAGCTGTTCGACAGCGCGGTGCGCGAGGCCGTCACGGCGTTCGGCCGCGGCGAGTGCTTCGTCGAGCGGTACCTGGACAAGCCGCGGCACGTCGAGGCGCAGGTCCTGGCCGACCAGCACGGCAACGTCGTCGTCGTCGGCACGCGCGACTGCTCGTTGCAGCGCCGCCACCAGAAGCTGGTCGAGGAGGCGCCCGCGCCGTTCCTGACCGACGAGCAGCGGGCCGAGATCCACCGGTCGGCGCGCGCGATCTGCAAGGAGGCCGGCTACCACGGCGCCGGCACGGTCGAGTACCTGGTCGCGGTGGACGGCACGATCTCGTTCCTCGAGGTCAACACCCGCCTCCAGGTCGAGCACCCGGTCAGCGAGGAGACCGCGGGCGTCGACCTGGTGCGCGAGCAGTTCCGCATCGCCGCCGGCGAGGTGCTGCGGTTCACCGAGGACCCCACCCCGCGCGGCCACTCGATCGAGTTCCGCATCAACGGCGAGGACGCGGGCCGCAACTTCCTGCCCGCGCCCGGCACGGTCACCACGTTCACCTCGCCGTCCGGTCCCGGTGTCCGGGTGGACGCGGGCGTGGAGAGCGGCACGGTCATCGGCGGCCAGTTCGACTCCCTGCTCGCCAAGCTGATCGTCACCGGCGAGGACCGGACGCAGGCCTTGGAGCGGGCACGGCGCGCGCTGGACGAGATGGTGGTCGAGGGCATGGCGACCGTGCTGCCGTTCCACCGCGCGATCGTGCGGGACCCGGCGTTCGTCGGCTCCGAGGACGGCTTCACCGTGCACACGCGGTGGATCGAGACCGAGTTCGACAACACCATCGCGCCGTTCGCCGACGGCGCGGAGGCCGAGGAGGACGAGCCGCGGCAGACCCTGGTGGTCGAGGTCGGCGGACGTCGGCTGGAGGTCTCGCTGCCCGGTGACCTGGCGTTCGCCGGCGGTGGTGGCGCCGGTGGCGCGGCCAGGGCGGGTGTGAAGGCCAAGCCGCGCAAGCGGGGCGGCGGCAAGGGCGGCGCGGCGGTCTCCGGCGACGCGGTGGCCGCGCCCATGCAGGGCACGATCGTCAAGGTCGCGGTCGAGGACGGCCAGCAGGTCGAGGCGGGCGAGCTGATCGTCGTGCTGGAGGCCATGAAGATGGAGAACCCGGTCACCGCGCACAAGTCCGGCGTGGTCACGGGGCTGTCCGCCGAGCCGGGCGCGGCGGTCACCCAGGGCACGGTCCTCTGCGAGATCAAGGAATAGGCTCACCTGTGTGAGCGAGCGGGACATCCGGATCGGCGACGCGGAGCGTGAGCACGCGCTCGAACTGCTCGGCACGCACCTCGGCGAGGGGCGGCTGAGCGTGGACGAGTACGGCGACCGCTCCGCCCGCGTCGCCACCGCGAAGACCCGGGGCGACCTGTACGCGTTGTTCGGCGACCTGCCCGCGCCACGGCCGCGGTTCCCGCAGGTCGAGCCGCCGGAGACCCGGTCGCCGGTGTCCGCCCGGCGCACCGCCCCGCTCGAGTTCCGGGTCGGCAGCGCGGCGGTCACGGCGGTCGCGATCGTCAGCGTGGCGTTGTTCTTCCTGGCCAAGACACCGCTGGTGTTCCTGCTGATCCCCGCGGCGATGCTGCTGATCGGCCGGATGGGCAGGCGGTGAGCGCGCCGTCGCTGCTGCTGCTCGACCTGGACGGCGTGCTGCGGCGGTTCCCGCCGGACGGACCGGTCGAGGACGCTTTCGGCCTGCCCCGCGGCACGTTGGCGCGGGTGTCGTTCGCCCTGGCCGGTCCCGCGACCGCCGGCCGTGCCACGGACGAGGAGTGGCGCGCGGCCGTGCGGGAGCAGCTGGTCGTCGAAGGGCTCTCGCCGGCGCGCGCGGCGGGCGCGGTGGCGGCGTGGACCCGGACCGGCGAGGTGATCGGCGAGGCGCTGGACCTGGTGCGGCGGGTCCGCGAGCGGTGCCGGGTGGCGTTGCTCTCCAACGCGACCGACCGGCTGCCGCGCGACCTGGCGGAGCTGGGGCTGGACCGCGAGGTCGACGCGGTCGTGTCGTCCGCGCGGCTGGGGGTGGCCAAGCCCGCGCCCGAGGCGTTCCGGCGCGCGTTGCGGGTGCTGCAGCACTCGCCGTCGGGGACGTTGTTCTGCGATGACAACGCGGTGAACGCGGAGGCGGCGCGGACGATCGGCATCGACGCCGTGCACACGCCGGACTTCCCCGCGTTGCACGAGGCGCTGTCGTCGCGCGGCTTGTTGGACGACGGCGTCGGCACGGGTCCGCCCGGGACCGCGGGTCCGTTGTTGCTGGTCCTGCACGACCGCGACGACGCGGAGGAAGCCGCGCGGGAGCTGGCGGCGGCCGGGTGGTCGCCGTGCGCGGTGCACAAGGACGTGCTGGCCGGAGAGGACGACCTGGAAGACGCCGACTGGGTCGTGGAGTTGACCACCGGTCCCGACGACCGGCCCGCGTCCGCCCACCGCGGCCTGCTCGAAGAGCTGGCCGGGCGGTACGACGGGTTCGTCACGGACTGATCCCCCGGCGCTCGCGGGGTCGCGTCGGCAGGTCGAGCCTGATTTCGCGGCGATCACGCTTTACTATCGTCGCGAAACCAGCCTGCCGACTTCCGGGCGACCTCGCCCGTCCGAGCGGAGCGAGGACGATTCGGCATGGAGGCCGTCGAGATCAACGCGGGGGAGTTCTACCTGCGCCGACTCCGCGTGGACGACCGCATCGACGACCGGCCGGCGTTGGTGGGCGGTGGCCTCTGCCCCGACCTCGACGCGGCCGGCGCGCACATCGCCGAACGCGCGGACCAGTGGCACACCGACGAGTCCTGCTCCTGGGCCGTGTGCGACCAGCTCACCGGCACGGCCGTCGGCGAGATCTCCCTGTCCAGCACCGGTGAGCTGCACTGCTGGATCACGCCCGACCTGCGCGGCAAGGGCATCGCGACGCACGCGACCGGCGCCGTGCTGCGATTCGGCTTCGGGTTCCTCGACCTACCGCTGATCACCGCCAGACCCCCGGACGACGCGGCCCGTCGCGTGGCCGAGAAGTGCGGCTTCACAGCCGAGGGTCCACTTGGCGTGTGGACCCGGCTACGGTAGGTGTCCATGAGGGCTGCTCGGGTGCTCACCGCCACGCTCTGCGCGTTGGCGATGGCCTCCTGCACGCCCGTTCCGGACAAGAAGGCCGATGGCCGGGTCGACGAACCGCTGCCCGTCGCGACGACCACCGTGCCGTCGTTGCCACCGCGGCCGCGGGAGGTGCGGTTGGACGACGTCGACCCGTGCGCCGTGCTCTCACCCGAACAGCGCATCGCGCTGAGCCTGGACAACCCGCCGAGCGCATATGTGGAAGCGAGCTTCGGCAACGCGAAGGCGTGCACCATGCGCAGCAACATCAGCGGGAACGTCGTCCGGCTGGCGCTCGTCACAGTCGAGGGCGTCGGCGTGTGGCTCAGCGAGAACGCGCAGGTGCACGCCGAGCAGACCACGGTGGCCGGTTTCCCCGGCCTGACCGTGCGGACGCCCGGCATGGACAACGTGTGCAACGTCGAGGTGGACGTCGCGGAGGGGCAGTTCCTCGACGTGATGTTCCGCGACGGCGGTAACGAAACGGCGGCCAAGCAGGACACTCTGTGCCAAGGGGCGCAACGGGCGGCAGAAGCGGCGGTAGCCGGTTTGCTGCAACGGCGCTGATCCACGCGGGGGATGTGCGCTCCACCCACTCCCCGCTGTCGGACCGGGTGGCTAGAGTGACCTTGCGCGAGAACGGAATGGCGCGACGGGAACGAGGAAGGCGGGAGGTTGTCCATGCCGTCGGAAGACCACGGCCACGGCGCTGACACGGGCTCACCACCGCCCCTGTCGCACACCTTGAACGTCGAGCCCAGCGCGATCCCGAGCCTGCGCAACGCGTTCGCGGGCGCGTTGTCGAAGCTGGACGAGCAGATCGAGCAGGCGATCACCGAGGTCAGGGTCCGCCCGTGGGCGGGCGACCCGGTGAGCCAGGACGCCGCGGAGCGGTTCAACGAGCGGTCGCTCGAATCGGGCGACTCGGCGCTGATCGCGTTGGAGAACTACCAGCGGCAGCTCAAGTCGGCCATGGACGCGCTCACCCTGGTCGAGCAGCAGTACCAGTCCATCGAAGAAGACAACACCGGGTTGATGGGACAGCAGGGCAGCCGCTGAGCGCCCGGCGCAGGCAAGGGGAGCGTTCATGCCCGATGGACACCGCTGGAGCGGGTACAGCCACGAAGAGCTGTACGAGCAGATCAACTCGGGGCCGGGGCCCAAGGCCTCGCACGCCTCGATGGAGCGGTGGCAGGGCGTCTCCGCCGCGTTGACCGAGATCAACGCCGAGCTGCACAGCGGCGTGCTGAAGTCCGGCGCGTCCTGGGAGGGTTCGGCCGCGGACAAGGCGCGGATGGGCATCAACCCGCTGGCCGCGTGGGCGGACGACGCCCGTGCCGGCGCGGAGGTCATGCGCATCTCGGCCGAGCTGCAGGCGGACTACATCGCCAAGGCGCGCGCCGACATGCCGCCGCCGGTGAAGGTGACCGCGGAGGAGCCGAACCTGCTCGTCAGCGCGTTGACCAACCTGGTCGGCGGGCAGACGGACTTCGAGCAGCAGGAGAAGGCGCGCAACGCCGCCGAGCAGCGGGCGCGCGAGGTGATGACGACCTACGCCTCCAGCACCGTGTCGAACACCAGCACGTTGGGGCAGTTCCACCAGCCGCCGCAGTTGGTGATCAACGCGCCCGAGGTGGTGCGCAACGACTCGGCGGGCGTGTCCGGTCCCGGTTGGGGTTACGGCGGTCCGCGCGGTGGGCGTGGCGGCGGTCGGGGCGGGTGGCGCGGCGGTCGCGGCGGGTGGCGCGGCGGCTACTCGCCTCAGCGTCCGGCGCCGCAGCCCTCGTTCGGCGGTTCGACGGGCACGGCGTCCGTCGGGACGTCCGGTTCCACCAGGACTTCGTCGGCGGCGTTACCGGCGTCCGGGTCGGGTTCGGGGGTGTTCGGGCCCGGTGGTGTGGTCGGCGGTGGCGGTGCGGGTGGTCAGCAGGACAAGGACCGGCGCAAGGCCTCGTCGTCTTCGTCTTCTTCGTCGTCGTCCTCCGACACGACGAACGGTCAGCACGCCGCCGGCGCCAACCAGCAGTTGCTCCCGGGTGCGCCCGGTGGGCCGTTGCTGCCCAGCGGCACGACGTCGGTGAGCTCGGTGGAGATCGGGGCGTTCGCGGCGAGCACGCAGCACGCGGCGACGGCGGGGCCGGGCGGGTCGACGGGCTCGATGCTCGGCGCCGGCGGCCAGGTCGGCGGCCAGGACACCGTGCACAAGCGCAGCGTCCCGGCGCCGGCGCAGCCCGCGTTCGACCCGTTCGGCGGCCTGGGTGCGGCTCGTGGCGCGGAAGAGGAAGAAGATGCCACGCACGACGCAGCCGACTACCTTCGGCAGACGGACGACATCTACGGCATTGGCGGGATCATCTCGCCTCCGGTGATCGGGGAGAGCACCACCCACTGATGACGACGTTCGGCTTGGACTTGGGCAGCAACGACCTGCGCGAACCGGTGACGATCTCGGCGCTGGAGTTCGACGTGCTCTGGGAGCACCTGCGGCTGGAGACCATGCCGCTGGTGCTCAAGGTGCCGTCACCGGGCAAGACGCACGCGGAGCGGGCCGAGCTGGAGCGGCAGGCGTGGGGCGGGCTCGACCGTCGCGGGTTGGGCCGGCCGGTGTCGCTGGACCCGATGCTGGAGGACCTGCTGCACCTGCTGAACCGGCCGCAGCAGGAGGTGGACGGGCGGTTGTGGCTCGGCCACAGCGTCCGCGTGCTGGCGGCGGCCAAGGGCCAGTCCGGCGTGCTGGCGGTCCTGTCCCACGACCAGCTGACCCTGCGCCCGGCGTCCGCCGAGGGCCTCCCGCGCGAGGCCCTCTCCGTGCTCCCGCCGCTGGCCGCGGGCCCGGGCCACTCCGTCACCCTGCCGAGCGCGGACCTGGACGCCGCCGCGGCCCAGGCCAACACCGCGGACGACCTTCAGCAGGCCCTCTTGGCGCGCGGCATCCGGCAGGAGGACGCCCGCACCCTCGCCGACATGTTCCGCGACGCGGGCAACCGCGGCCAGTTCGGCGCCGCGAGCCGTGACAAGTGGGGCAAGCGCGTCCGCCAGGAGCACGTCGTGTCGTTCTTCGACAACCCCCACGGCCGCTACATCCAACTCCGCCGGGCGACCCCGGGCCAACAACCGTGGAGCACCGTCTCCCCCGTCGACGCCCGCCGCCTGATCCAACACCTGGAATCCCTGACCAGCGCCTGAGCGGCGGGTCGAACCCCAGGACGGGCGAGTTCAACGCTCCCGGACCGCCACGGGGCACACCCGCGCACCCGCCTGAGCTCGGCGGTCCCGGACACGGGCTCGCGCGTTCCGAACGTGGCACGCCCGGGGCCCGCGCGCTCGACGCTCGGGCCCTGGGCGTTCGACACGCCGGGCCCGAGTGTTCGACGCGCGTGGGGTCAGGGGCCGATGCCTTGGCAGGGGCGCGTGCGGAGGTCGGAGACGTAGTCGTCCGGGGCGCCCGCGGCTTCGGCGGCGTCGGCGACGACGCCGATGTAGCGGGCCGAGGGCAGACCGCCTTCGTAGGCGTCCAGGACGTAGAGCCAGGCGGTCACCGAACCTTCCAGGGTCTGGACGCGCAGGCGGATCTTCTTGTAGAGCCCGAGGGCGCCTTCCCAGCGGTCGAGGCGGGACTCGTCACGCGGGCTCACGTCGTAGAGCACGCAGAACACCTGGGAGTCGGGGTCCTCGACGATGGTGGCGAGCGCGCCCTCCCAGCCCAGGTCCTCGCCACCGAACGTCAGACGCCATCCGGCGAGCCACCCGGTCCCCGCCATCGGGGAGTAGGGGGCTCGCTCCATCATCTGGTTCGGGTCCATGTTGGACCCGTACGCGGCATAGAGCGGCACGACGACAGCCTAGCGACCTCGCGATCACCGCGAGGTACCAGAAGACCGGACGACACACCCCGACACCCGACCGCGTACGGTTACCAGCGGCTGCAACCGGCGCAAACAGCGCCGAAGACCACGAGGAGGACGTGTCGTGACCCGCATCGTCATCATGGGCGGTGGCCCCGCAGGTTACGAGGCGGCACTGGTCGCGGCCCAGCACGGGGCCGACGTGACCATCGTGGAACGCGAGGGCCTCGGTGGCGCCTGCGTGCTCTACGACTGCGTGCCGTCGAAGACGTTCATCGCCTCCGCGGGCGGCCGCAGCGCCTTCCGCAACGCCGGTGAGCTGGGCATTCGCACCAACAACGCGGAAGCGGCGGTCGAACTGCCGGTCGTGCACGGACGGGTGAAGGGCCTGGCGCTCGCCCAGTCCGCCGACGTCCGGGCCCGCCTCCAGCGCGAGGGCGTGCGGATCGTCAACGGCATCGGCAAGTTCTGCGACAACGCCCGCGGGCTCGCCCAGCACGAGGTCGTGACCATCGCCGAGGACGGCACGAAGGAAGTCCTCCCGGCCGACGTGGTGCTCATCGCGACGGGTGCGACCCCGCGCGTGTTGCCCGGCGCCGAGCCCGACGGCAAGCGGATCCTGACCTGGCGGCAGATCTACGACCTCCCCGAGTTGCCGGAGCACCTGGCCGTCATCGGGTCGGGTGTCACCGGTGTGGAGTTCGCCTCCGCGTACACGGAACTCGGCGTGAAGGTGACCATGGTCTCCAGCCGCGATCGGGTGCTCCCCCACGAGGACGCCGACGCGGCCGTGGTGCTGGAGGACGTGTTCGCCGAACGCGGCACGGCGGTGGTCAAGCACGCCCGCGCGGACCGGGTCGAGAACGTCGGCGACGGCGTCCTGATTCACCTGGAAGACGGTCGCACGATCGAGGCGAGCCACGCCCTGATGACGGTCGGCTCCGTCCCGAACACCGCCGACCTCGGCCTGGACAAGATCGGCATCGAGCTCGGCCGCGGCGGGTACATCCCGGTCGACCGGGTGTCGCGGACGAACATCGCCGGCGTCTACGCGGCGGGCGACTGCACTGGCCTGCTGCTGCTCGCGTCCGTCGCCGCCATGCAGGGCCGCATCGCCATGTGGCACGCGCTGGGCCAGGGCGTGAGCCCGATCAGGCTCAAGACGGTCGCGGCGAACGTGTTCACCAACCCCGAGATCGCCTCCGTCGGCATCAGCCAGCAGGCGATCGACTCCGGCGAGGTGCCCGCCCGCACGATCATGCTGCCGCTGGCCACCAACCCGCGGGCCAAGATGGAAGGCCTGCGGCGCGGTTTCGTGAAGCTGTTCTGCCGCCCGGCGACGGGTGTGGTCATCGGCGGCGTCGTGGTCGCGCCGAACGCCAGCGAGCTGATCCTGCCGATCACGCTCGCCGTGCAGAACCAGCTCACGGTGGACGACCTGGCGACCACGTTCTCGGTCTACCCGTCGCTGACCGGCTCGATCACCGAGGCCGGCCGCCAGCTCATGCGCCACGACGACCTCGACTGACACGCACCGGGAGAACGGGGCGCCGCCCGGTGGCGACGCCCCGTCGGGGTCACTCCACCCAGTCGAAGGTCCTGGTCACGGCCTTCTTCCACTGCGCGTAGGTCTTGGCCCGGGTGTCGTCGTCCATCGCCGGGTCCCACTGCTTGTCCTGCGCCCAGTTCTGCCGGATGTCGTCCTCGGACTCCCAGAACCCGACCGCCAGGCCCGCCGCGTAGGCGGCGCCGAGCGCGGTCGTCTCGTTGACCACCGGCCTGATCACCGGCACGCCCAGGATGTCCGCCTGGAACTGCATCAGCAGCTCGTTCACGACCATGCCGCCGTCGACCTTCAACGACTTCAGCGGCACGCCCGAGTCGGCGTTCATCGCGTCGATCACCTCACGGGTCTGGAACGCCGTCGCCTCCAGCACCGCGCGGGCCAGGTGGCCCTTGTTCACGAACCGGGTCAGGCCGACGATCGCGCCGCGCGCGTCCGAGCGCCAGTACGGCGCGAACAGGCCGGAGAACGCGGGCACGAAGTACGCGCCGCCGTTGTCCTCCACCGTCCGGGCGTGCTCCTCGATCTCGGCGGCCGTCGTGATCATCCCGAGGTTGTCGCGCAGCCACTGCACCAACGAGCCCGTCACCGCGATCGAACCCTCCAGCGCGTACACCGGCGCCTGGGAACCGATCTTGTAGCAGACCGTGGTGAGCAGGCCGTTCTCGCTCATCACCTTGTCCGTGCCGGTGTTGAGCAGCACGAAGTTGCCGGTGCCGTAGGTGTTCTTGGCCTCGCCGGGCGACAGGCACGCCTGCCCGAACGTGGCCGCCTGCTGGTCGCCGAGGATGCCCGCGATCGGCACGCCGGCCAGCGCGCCGCGTTCCCGGACCTTGCCGTACTCCTCCGACGAGGACCGGATCTCCGGCAGCATCGACAGCGGCACGCCCATGTCGGCCGCGATGCCCTCGTCCCAGCTCAGCGTGTCGAGGTCCATCAGCAGCGTGCGGGAGGCGTTGGTGGGGTCGGTGACGTGCACGCCGCCGTCCACACCGCCGGTCATGTTCCACAGCACCCAGGTGTCCATGTTGCCGAACAGCAGGTCACCGGCCTCGGCGCGCTCCCGGGCACCCTCCACGTTGTCCAGGATCCAGCGGATCTTGGGACCGGAGAAGTACGTCGCCAGCGGCAGGCCGGTCTTGTCCCGGTACCGCTCCTGCCCGCCGCCCAGAGCCGCCAGGTCCTGGCAGATCTTGTCGGTCCGGGTGTCCTGCCAGACGATCGCGTTGTACACCGGCTGCCCGGTGGTCCTGTCCCAGACGAGCGCGGTCTCGCGCTGGTTGGTGATGCCGACGGCGGCGATGTCGGCGGTGGTCAGGTCGGCCTTGGCCAACGCGCCCGCGGCCACCTGCCTGGTGTTGGTCCAGATCTCGTTCGCGTCGTGCTCGACCCACCCGGCCCGGGGGAAGATCTGCTCGTGCTCCTTCTGGTCGACGGAGACCACGCGACCCGAGTGGTCGAAGATCATGCACCGGGTGGACGTCGTGCCCTGGTCGATCGCGGCCACGTGCTTCGTCATGCGCTGGAGTCCTTTCAGACCGGGAGAACCAGGTACAGGAGACCGGCGAGCAGGCCGCCGAGCAGCGGACCGACCACCGGCACCCAGGCGTAGCCCCACTCGGCGCTGCCCTTGTCGCGGATGGGCAGGACCGCGTAGGCGATGCGCGGGCCGAGGTCGCGCGCCGGGTTGATGGCGTAGCCGGTCGGCCCACCGAGCGAGGCGCCGATGCCGATGACGACGAACGCGACGCCGGCGTAGCCGAGGGCGGCGTTGCCCAGCTGCGGCACGCCGTCCGCCGCACCCTTCGCGGCCGGGCTCAGCAGGACCCACGCGACCAGCACGAACGTGCCGATCACCTCGGTCACGACGTTCCAGCCGGCCTTGGGGATGGTCGGGCCGGTGCAGAAGATGCCACGGGTGCCCGCCGGGTCGTCGTGCGCGTCGAACTGCGCCTTGTAGGCCAGCCACGCGAGCACGGCGCCGATGAACGCGCCGACCAGCTGACCGGCGAAGTAGATGGGCACGTCGTCCCACGGTGTCTTGTCCGCGACGGCCAGGCCGAGGGTCACCGCGGGGTTGAGGTGCGCGCCGCTCGGCGCGGCGATGCTGGCGCCCGCGAAGACCGCGAAACCCCAGCCGATGTTGATCAGGAGCCATCCGCCGGTGTTGCCCAGCGTGTCCTTCAGGACCACGTTGGCGACGACACCCGCACCCAACAGGATCAGGATCGCGGTGCCCAGCATCTCCCACACGAAGATCGAGCCACTGCTCACTCGCCGACCTCCTCGCCTTGACAGGAGGCAGCACGGTCCGGGTCCGGCGGCGCTGCCCACCCCACAATGGGGCATGACGCTAGTTCCGACCTGATCAGTTGTCCACGGGTGGCGTACCGACGGGTAACGTGGTCGAGTCAGTCCTGGTCCGCCCGGTCGGTTCGAGCATCAGGGAGGCGTCAGTGGTCACGCGCGAGCAGTACCCCGCCACCGCGGGCCGGCTGGGGCCGCTCGAACGCTCCCAGTCCTGGGACCGGCTCGGCGCGGAGACGTTCGACCTGGTGATCATCGGTGGCGGCGTGGTCGGCGTCGGCTCCGCGCTGGACGCCGCGACGCGCGGCCTGCGGGTGGCGCTGGTCGAGGCGCGCGACCTGGCCTCGGGCACGTCGAGCCGGTCGTCGAAGCTGTTCCACGGCGGGCTGCGGTACCTGGAGCAGCTGGAGTTCGGGCTGGTGCGCGAGGCGCTGCGGGAACGCGAACTCATGCTGACCCGCCTGGCACCGCACCTGGTCAAGCCGGTGCCGTTCCTGTACCCGCTGACGCACCGCGGGTGGGAGCGGCCGTACACCGCGGCCGGGCTGCTCATGTACGACACGATGGGCGGCGCGCGGTCCGTGCCCGGGCAGAAGCACCTGACCAGGGCCGGTGCGCTGCGGCTCGTGCCCGCGTTGCGGCCCTCCGCGCTGATCGGCGGGATCCGGTACTACGACGCGCAGGCGGACGACGCGCGGCACACCATGATGGTCGGCCGCACGGCGGCGCACTACGGGGCGGTCGTGCGGACGTCCACGCAGGTCGTGGGCTTCCTGCGGGAGGCGGACCGGGTGTCCGGCGTGCGGGTGCGCGACGTGGAGGACGGGCGGGAGACGTCCGTGCGGGCGCACGCGGTGATCAACGCGACCGGGGTGTGGACCGACGAGCTGCAGCGGCTGTCCGGCAGTCGCGGCCGGTTCCGGGTGCGCGCGTCGAAGGGCGTGCACATCGTCGTGCCGCGGGACCGGATCGTGTCCGAGTCGGGGTTGATCCTGCGCACGGAGAAGTCGGTGCTGTTCGTGATCCCGTGGCGGAATCACTGGATCGTGGGAACGACCGACACCGATTGGAACCTGGACCTGGCGCACCCGGCGGCGACCCGGTCGGACATCGACTACATCCTGGAGCACGTCAACTCGGTGCTGGCGACGCCGTTGACGCACGACGACATCGAGGGCGTGTACGCCGGGCTGCGGCCGTTGCTGGCGGGTGAGAGCGAGTCGACGTCGAAGCTGTCGCGCGAGCACGCGGTGGCCCGGGTGGCGCCCGGGTTGGTCGCGATCGCCGGCGGGAAGTACACGACGTACCGGGTGATGGGCGCCGACGCGGTGGACGCGGCCTCGGTCGACCTGCCGGGGCGGATCCAGCCGTCGATCACGGACAAGGTGCCGCTGATCGGGGCGGACGGTTACCACGCGCTGGTGAACCAGGCGGACCAGTTGGCGACCCGGTACGGCCTGCACCCGTACCGGGTGAGGCACCTGCTGGACCGCTACGGGTCGTTGGTGCACGAGGTGCTGGGGTCGGCGGACGCGGAGCTGCTCAAGCCCGTGCCCGGCGCGCCGGACTACCTCCAGGTGGAGGTGGTCTACGCCGCGTCGCACGAGGGTGCGCTGCACCTGGAGGACGTGCTGACCCGGCGGACCAGGATCTCGATCGAGTACCCGCACCGGGGCGTGGAGTGCGCGTTGCCGGTGGCGCGCCTGATGGCCGGCGTGCACGGCTGGGACGACGCCATGGTGGCGCACGAGGTGTCGGTCTACACGGCCCGGGTCGACGCCGAGCGCGCGTCGCAGGCGGAACCCGACGACCAGGCCGCCGACGCCGTCCGCTCGGCCGCCCCCGAGGCCCGGCCGGAGATCGTGGAACCGGTGAGCTGACGGTGGTCGGGGTCCCGGTCGGGCGCGGAGCAGCCGCCCGCGCCGGGACCCCGCCACCGGCGGGGACCCCCGCAGAACGCGCAGGGGTCCGGCGCCACCGGCGACCGCCTCCCTCGGTGCCGGGCGATTATCCGTAGTAGTCCGACTCGACGGCCGCGATCACGCGCTTGTCCTTGTACTCGGTGACGTTCAGCAGCACGCCGGTGCCGTTGCCGCGGTTCCAGTACGAGATGCTCTCCGCACCGGTGGTCCACGGCTTCGACGTGACCGCGTTGGGCCTCTTGTCCTTGACGTTCCAGGTGCGGAGCTGCCCCGGGTCCTTCTTCCCGGCACTGCTGGAGAACCACACCGTGTCGCCGCGACTCACCGCCCCCTGCATGGAGAAGAAGTGGGTCCGGTACGCGTCGTGGGTGCGCAACCCCGTTCCGGACAGCTGACCAGAGGCCGGGAACTCGAACCGGAACAAGCGGCACTCGTCCGGCGGGCACGCGCCGGGCGAATTCGGCTTCGACCACTGGGACACCACCAGCAGGTTCGGCTGAACGGAGCGGTCGAGGCCCAGCGAGGAGAACTGGCCAACCGCCTTGCCGGTGATCCGACCCGTCTGGATCATCACCAAGGACGCCGTGGCGAGCGGGTCCTTCTTGTCGGTCTTGTAGACCTTCTCCCAGTCGAACACCCGGATCTCCCTGGTGCACGCCACCAGCAGGTACCGCCCGTACCACACGGAGCCGCCCGCGTGGCAGGTCACGCGCGCCCAGTCGGAGCCCTTCGGCTCCACCAGTGAGATGTGCTTGTACCCCTCGTTCGCGAAGTTGGGCAGGAACGTCACCCGGGCGTGGTCGGTCCCTTTCCGATAAGAGGTCACGGCGAGGGCCTGGCGACCGTCGTAGTGGTTCGTCGGGTCGGCGTCCGAGGTGCTGGTGACGCCCTGGGGCATCCACGCGTTGTTGGAGTCGGACGACTTCTGCCCCTTGTCGGGGTGGTCCCAACACCGCAATGTCACGACCGATCGGAGTTTCTCGGCCGCCTTCTTCTCGCTGTCGTCGCAAGGCTCGGTGGCGCGCCCGCGGCCCGCGACCAGGTCCTTCACCGGGACCCGTCCGCCGGCGAGCCGCTTCTCCACCTTGGCGACCCGCCCGCTCATGCTCGTCAGGTCCACCTTGAGGTCGAACTGCGCGGTGCCGAGAATCGGCGTCGGCGTCGGCGATGCCGCCTGGGCCGCGGCCACACCCGGCGTCAATCCCGGGCCGAGCGCCCCGACCAGCCCGAAGATGAGCGTGAGCGCCACTGCTCTTCGCATGTGATCCCCCTGGATCGTCGCACGGGTCCGGCGGTGGTCGAGCACCGCGGGACCTCATCGTGGTCGGACGACCTGGGGAGAATCTGGGGCGGAAGTGCGGCCCTCACGCGCTCGCCGACCACGCGACTTCGACCGCCGCGTGGTCGGCGAGCGCCGGGACCGGGTCAGGCCAGGGCGGCCAGGGCCGCGTGCACCATCACGCGCACGCCGACCAGCAGGGCGCGTTCGTCCAGGTCGAAGCCCGGCTGGTGGAGGTCCTTCTGCTTGCCGACGCCGTCCCAGACGCCCAGGCGCGCGAACGAGCCCGGCACGTGCTCCAGGTACCAGCCGAAGTCCTCGCCGCCCGACGACTGCTCCGTGCCGGCCAGCGCGTCCTCGCCCAACGCCGCCTCGACGCCCGCGCGCAGCAGCACCGTGCTCTCCCGGTCGTTCACGACCGGGGGGACGCCGCGCCGGTGGTGCAGGTCGAAGCCGACACCGGTCGGGGCCAGCAGCGCGCCCACCAGCTCCTTGATCAACGGCTCCAGCTCGGCCCAGATGTCGCGGTCGCCGGTGCGCAGCGTGCCGCGCAGCACGCCGTCCTGCGGCACGGCGTTCGGGGCCTCCCCCGCGTGCACCGCGCCCCACACGAGGACGGTGCCCGAACGGGGGTCCACGCGGCGGGACAGCAGGCCCGGCAGGCCCGTGATCACGGTGCCCAGCGCGTGCACCAGGTCCGCGGTCAGGTGCGGCCGGGACGTGTGGCCGCCGGGGGAGGTCAGGCGCAGCTCCAGCATGTCGCTGGCCGACGTGATCGCGCCGATCCGGGTGCCGATGCGGCCGACCTCCAGCCGCGGGTCGCAGTGCAGGCCGAAGATGCGCTCCACGCCGTCGAGACCGCCCGCCGCCAGCACGTCCAGCGCACCGCCCGGCATGACCTCCTCGGCGGGCTGGAACACCAGGCGGACCCGTCCGGGCAGCTCGGTGGCCGACGCCAGCGCCAGCGCCGCGCCCAGCAGCACGGTGGTGTGCGCGTCGTGCCCGCACGCGTGCGCCACGCCGTCCACAGTGGACGAGTACGGGGCGCCGGTGTTCTCCGGCAGCGGCAGGGCGTCGATGTCCGCGCGCAGCGCCACGCAGCGCGTCCCGGAGCCGACGTCGCAGACCAGGCCGGTGCCGCCGGGCAGGATGCGCGGCTTGAGGCCGGCCGAGCGCAGCACGTCGGCGATCAGCTCGGTGGTGGCGAACTCGTGCCGGGACAGCTCCGGGTGCGCGTGGAGGTGCCGGCGCCAGGCGACGACCTCGGAGGCGTTCGCCGCCAGCCAGTCGTCGAGCCACGAGGGTCCGCGCCCCTCACCGGGATCATCCACAGGGGCAATGCTGACCCCGCGATCGGTCAACAGCACCTCGGCACCCTCCTCCGGCCGACGCGAGTCCACGACCGTCATGCCACACCCGCCAGCAGTCGAGAGCGCTGCGCACCGTCGGTGGCAGCGGAAATTGTGGTCCAGGCGAGTGCGAGCGCCCCGTCGAGCACAGCTCGGTCGGCCGAGGCCGACGCACAGGCGGTCGCGAACTCGATTTGGTGGTTCACCGCGTCTCCGCAGTCGATGGCGATGGTCGGGTGGATGGCCGGCAGCGCACGGGTGATGTTGCCCATGTCGGTGCTGCCGATCTTCTCCTTGAGCTCCTCCTCGGGGCTCAACGGATGCCTGCCCAGCTCGATCGCGGCGTGCCGGTAGGCGTCCGCGAGCCAGGGGTCTGGGGTCAGCTCGGCGTACACCGGCGAGACCTTCACGACCTCGTGGGTGCAGCCGGTGGCGACCGCGCCCGCCTCGAAGCAGCGGTTCATCCGCTCCTCCAGCCGGCGCAGCGATTCGAGGTCGTCGGCGCGCAGGTCGAACATCGCCGACGTGCGCGCGGGCACGATGTTGGGCACGGCGCCGCCGCGCGTGACGATGCCGCTGACCATCTGTCCCGGCTCCAGGTGCTGGCGGGCGAGCCCGATGGCGACCTGGGCGACCGTGATCGCGTCGGCCGCGTTCACGCCCAGGTGGGGCGCGGCGGCGGCGTGGGACGGCTTGCCGGTGTAGTGGACCTCGACGTCGGTGATGGCGAGCGATCGCGCGGCCACGGCCTCGTACGGGGCCGGGTGCACCATCATCGAGAACGCCACGTCGTCGAATACCCCGCGTTCGAGCATCAGCACCTTGCCGCCGCCGACCTCCTCCGCCGGGGTGCCGATCACCCGGACGGTGAGGCCGAGCTCGTCGGCCAGGTCACGCAGGGCGAGGGCCGCTCCGGCCGAGGCGGCGGCGATGACGTTGTGCCCGCACGCGTGGCCGACCTCGGGCAGCGCGTCGTACTCCGCGCACAGCCCCAGCACCAGCTCGCCGGAGCCGAACGACGCGGTGAACGCCGTCTCCAGGTCCGCGACACCGCGCTCGACCTCGAAGCCCTCGGCGGCCAGCAGGTCGGCGACCTTGGCCGCGCTGCGGTGCTCGGCGAACGCCTGCTCGGGCTCCGCGTGGATGCTGCGGGAGAGGTCCACCAGCGCAGTCGAGTACCGCTCGACGGCCGAGCGTGTGCTCATCTTGAAGTCGGTACTCATTTGCGTCCATCCTGCATCACGGTCCGGCGAGCGCGTCGCACCCCTGGTTGATCAACCGGCAACCGGTCGCGGGGCTGCGCCGAGCGGTGCGCGATGTTCGGTCAGACCGATCACGTGCGCGCGACAGTGCGCGTTCGCGCAGGCCATGCTAGATGGCGACCACATGCCGCCACCGGGTTCCCACCAGGTGGAATCACCCGGACTTGCGCCCGGCCTTCCACTTCGACCAGCGCTTCTTGTTGCGCCAGTAGACGAGGGCGAACAGCAGCAGCGCGATACCGCCGATCCACAGCTTGCGGCGGGTCTCGCCGCTGGACGCGGGCTGCTGCTCCTCCTGGGGCGCGTTGATCTCCGGACCGGGCGGCACGGTGCCGTCGGGCTGGATGGTGCCGCCGGGCGCCAGGGTCTCCGTGGGCTGGACCGCGAGGTGCGGCGCGGGCGTCACGGCGGCCCCTGTGCCCGACGCGGTGAACACACCGGCCAGCACGAACAGGCACACCGCGAGCACAGATCGCCACATGGTCGCCAAGCCTAGCCACCGCGTTTCGTGGTTACCACTGTCGGTGGTCATCCAAACCGGCTTTTGTTCACGTGCTGTGAGCGAACGAGCCCGCCACGTGCCCGCTACCAGCCTCGACCCGGGTCGGCGCGGAACGCGGCCAGGATGCGTTCGGCGGCCAGCGTGGCGGTGAGCTCGCCGGCGCGCACCTGCCGTTCCACCTCGGGCACGACCGAGCGCACGCCCGGCGCCGCGCGCAGGCTCGTGAGCAGCTGGTCGTTCACCATGGCCCAGGTCCAGTCGACCTGCTGGCGACGCCGCCGCTCGGCCAGCCCGCCGCCCGCCTCCAGGGTCTCCCGGTGCTGGACGACCTGCCGCCACACGGTGTCGAGCCCGGAGCCGTCCAGCCCGCTGCACGTCAGCACGGGCGGGTGCCACGGGGCGTCCGGCGGGCGCAGCAGCCGCAGCGCGCCGGCCAGCTCGCGGGCGGCCTTGCGGGCGTCCTGCTCGTGCGGGCCGTCGGCCTTGTTGACCGCGATCACGTCGGCCAGCTCCAGCACGCCCTTCTTGATGCCCTGGAGCTGGTCGCCGGTGCGGGCGAGGGTGAGCAGCAGCGAGCAGTCGGTCATGTTGGCCACCGCGACCTCGGACTGGCCGACGCCGACCGTCTCGACCAGCACCACGTCGTAGCCCGCGGCCTCGACCAGCACGATCGTCTCGCGGGTCGCCCTGGCCACGCCGCCGAGCGTGCCGGAGGTCGGCGACGGCCGGATGAACGCCGCCTCGTCCACCGCGAGCCGGGCCATCCGGGTCTTGTCGCCCAGGATCGAGCCGCCGGTGCGGGTGGACGACGGGTCGACCGCCAGCACCGCCACCCGGTGGCCCCGCGCGGTCAGCATCGAGCCGAACGCGTCGATGAACGTCGACTTGCCCACGCCGGGCACGCCGGTGATGCCGACGCGGTGCGCGTTGCCCGAGTGCGGCAGCAGCTCGACCAGCAGCTCCTGCGCCGACGCGCGGTGGTCCGGGCGCGTCGACTCGACCAGCGTGATGGCCCGGGCCAGCGTGCCCCGGTTGCCGGCGAGCACGCCCTTGGCGTACTCGCCGACGTCGACCGGCCTAGCCATCTCGTCCCGGCAGGTCGTCGTGGCCGAGCTGCCCGGCGAGCTCGCGCAGCAGGTCGCCCGCCGCGTCGGCGATGACCGTGCCGGGCGGGAAGATCGCCGCCGCGCCCGCCTCGCGCAGCGCGTCGAAGTCCTGGGGCGGGATCACGCCGCCGACCACGATCATGATGTCCTCGCGGCCCATCCCCGCCAGCGCCGAGCGCAGCGCGGGCACCAGCGTGAGGTGGCCCGCGGCCAGCGACGACACGCCGACGATGTGCACGTCGGCCTCGACGGCCTGGCGCGCGACCTCCTCCGGCGTCTGGAACAGCGGGCCGACGTCCACGTCGAAGCCGAGGTCGGCGAACGCGGTCGCGATCACCTTCTGGCCGCGGTCGTGCCCGTCCTGGCCCATCTTGGCGACCAGGATGCGCGGTCGACGCCCTTCGGCCTCGGCGAACGCCGCGGCCGCCTCGAGGGTAGCCACCACTGGCGTCCTCTCTCCCGGGGAAACGGACCCGGCCTCCTCCCGGTACACGCCGGTGATGGTGCGGATCTGCGCGGAGTGCCTGCCCCACACCTTGCCCAGCGCCTCGGAGATCTCCCCGACGGTGGCCTTGGCGCGAGCCGCGGAGATCGCCAGCTCCAGCAGGTTGCCGTCGGAGCCCGCGGCCTCGGTCAGCGCGGTCAGCGCGGAGTCGACGGCGGACTGGTCGCGCTCTTCGCGCAACCGGGCCAGCTTCGCCAGCTGCTGCGCGCGCACACCGGCGTTGTCGACCTTGAGCACGTCGATCTTCTCGTCGAACTCGACCTGGTACTTGTTCACGCCGATCACCGGCTGCCGGCCGGAGTCGATGCGCGCCTGGGTGCGCGCGGCGGCCTCCTCGATGCGCAGCTTCGGGATGCCCGCCTCGATGGCCTGCGCCATCCCGCCCGCGGCCTCGACCTCGGTGATGTGCGACCAGGCGCGGTGCGCCAGGTCGTGCGTGAGGCGCTCCACGAACGCGCTGCCGCCCCACGGGTCGATCACCCGCGTGGTGCCGGATTCCTGCTGGAGCAGCAGCTGGGTGTTGCGGGCGATGCGCGCGGAGAAGTCCGTCGGCAGCGCCAGGGCCTCGTCCAGCGCGTTGGTGTGCAGCGACTGCGTGTGCCCCTGCGTGGCGGCCATCGCCTCGACGCACGTGCGCGCGACGTTGTTGAACACGTCCTGCGCGGTCAGCGACCAGCCGGACGTCTGGCAGTGCGTGCGCAGGGACAGCGACTTCGGCGACTTCGGGTCGAAGCCCTTGACCAGCTTCGCCCACAGCAGCCGGGCGGCGCGCAGCTTGGCTACTTCCATGAAGAAGTTCATGCCGACCGCCCAGAAGAACGACAGCCGAGGCGCGAACGCGTCGATGTCCAGTCCCGCGCCGCGGCCCGCCCGCAGGTACTCCACGCCGTCCGCGAGCGTGTAGGCCAGCTCCAGGTCTGCCGTCGCGCCGGCTTCCTGCATGTGGTAGCCGGAGATGGAGATGGAGTTGAACTTCGGCATCCGCCGCGAGGTGAACGCGAAGATGTCGGAGATGATCCGCATCGACGGCTTCGGCGGGTAGATGTAGGTGTTGCGGACCATGAACTCCTTGAGGATGTCGTTCTGGATGGTCCCGGCCAGCTGCTCGGGCGCCACCCCCTGCTCCTCGGCCGCGACGACGTACAGCGCCAGGATCGGCAGGACGGCGCCGTTCATGGTCATCGACACGCTCATCTTGTCCAGCGGGATGCCGTCGAACAGCCGGCGCATGTCGTAGATCGAGTCGATGGCCACGCCCGCCATGCCGACGTCACCGGCCACGCGGGGGTGGTCGGAGTCGTAGCCGCGGTGGGTGGCCAGGTCGAACGCGACGGACAGGCCCTTCTGGCCGGCCGCGAGGTTGCGGCGGTAGAAGGCGTTGGACTCCTCGGCGGTGGAGAACCCGGCGTACTGCCGGATCGTCCACGGCTGGTTGACGTACATCGTCGGGTACGGGCCGCGCAGGAACGGCGCGATGCCCGGGTAGGTCGCGAGGAAGTCGAGGCCCTCGGTGTCGGCGGCCGTGTAGACGGGTTTGACGCCGATGCCCTCGGGCGTCTCCCACGTCAGCGCGTCCGCGCCCTTGCCGGTCGCCTCCTGGAGCGCGGCGTGCCACTGCGCGGCGTCGGCGGCGGCGGTGGGTTCGCCCAGGTCGATGTCGGCGAAGTTCGGGATCATCGCTGGACTCCAAGGGATTCGAACGTGTGCTCCAGCACGTCCAGGGCGGGACAGCCGGTGAACACGTACTCGTCGATCTCCGCGTCGGACTTCTTGCCCGCCAACAGGATCCGCTCCGCGCCCGCTTCGCGCAGCGCTCGCGCCACGGGCGCGGCCAGCTCGGCGTAGCTGCTCTCGCTGCCGCACAGGCAGGCGATCCGGGCGCCGCTCTCGCGGAACTTCGCGACCACGTCGTCCACGGTCCCGGTGGGCCCGGCGTCGGGCGTCTCGATGCCGCCCGCCTGGAACAGGTTCGCCGCGAACGCGGCCCGCGCGGTGTGCGCGGCGACCGGGCCGAGGGTGGCCAGGAAGACCTTCGGGCGCTCGGGGCTCGCGTCGGCCGCGTCGCGCAGCGCCTCGAAGTCCTGGGCGTACCGGATGCGGGGCAGGGGCCGGGTTCGGGGGCCCGAGATTGTCGGACCCTTCTGGGAGAATGAAGACCGGGGATCCCCCGAGGGGGACTCCTGCGCAGCGTGGCCGTTGGCCTGGCCCGGTTCTCGCGGTTCTCCGGGTGCGGACGGTCCTCCGGGTGCGGGCCGAACTTCGGGGGTGGGCCGGTCTTCGGGTGCAGAGGAGTCTTCGGGGGCGGGCCGGTCTTCGGGGGCGGGCGGGCGGACCACCGGCTGCTCGCCCAGGTTCGGGAACTCGCTGACGCCGGTCAGCGCGTCGGTCCGGTCGGCCAGGTTCGCCCGGCGCCGGTCCCAGGTGGCCGCGATCCGGTCTCCGACCAGGTCGAACGCCGCAGGCAGACCGCCGGCGGCCTCGATCTCGCGGAACCACGCCCAGGCGGCGCGCGCGAGGTCGTCGGTGAGCCGTTCCACGTACCAGGAGCCGCCCGCCGGGTCGATCACGGCGGCCAGCTTCGACTCCTCCAGCAGCAGCGACTGCGTGTTGCGGGCGATGCGCCGGGCGAAGTCGTCGGACAGGCCGATCGCGTGGTCGAACGGCAGCACGGTCACCGCGTCCGCGCCGCCGAGGCCCGCGCCGAAGCACGCCACGGTGGTGCGCAGCATGTTCACCCACGGGTCGCGGCGGGTCATCATCGCGGGCGACGTGGCCGCGTGCTGCAGTTGCGGGCTCGGCGCGCCGGCCACCTCGGTGACCCGCGCCCAGAGCCGCCGGGCGGCCCGGAACTTGGCGATGGTGGAGAACTGGTCGGCGGTCGCCGCGTACCGGAACTCCAGCAGCCGCACGGCTTCCGCGACGTCCAGCCCGGCCTCGGTCAGGTGCCGCAGGTACGCGACACCGGCCGCGAGGGACGCGCCCAGCTCCTGCGCGTCCGAACCGCCGGCCTCGTGGAACGGCAGGCCGTCCACGACGACCAGGCGCAGCCCGGGGAACTCGCGGGTCTTGCCCAGCAGGTCGGTCAGGGCGGCGAGGTCGGCGGGCCGCCCCGTGCGCGCCTGCACGCCCAACGGGTCCGCGCCGACGTTGCCCCGCACCTCACTGGCGAGCACCGGCCGCTGGTCCCAGACCCGCAGCATGGCCCGCCCGGCTTCGAGGAAGTCCGCGCCCGCGTCCACGACCACCGGCGCGAGGTCCAGGTAGACGTCGGCCAGCACCTCGTCGTAGGCGGCCGGGTCGAGCCCTTTGAGCCACAGCGACGTGACGCCGTTCTCCAGGTCCGCCATCACCGCCTCGCGGTCGGCGACCCGGTGCTGCTGGCGGACGTCCCAGCCCTCGACCGCGCCCTGCGGCCGACCGCCCCGGGTGAACGGGGCCGACCCCGGGAAACCGGCGTCCGGCGCCTGGTCGGCGGCGGTGTAGAGCGGCTGGACGGCGATGCCGTCGTAGGTGGTGGTGACCAGGGAGTCGAAGTCCGCGCCCGACTTGCGCAGCACGCCTCGGACCAGGTCCAGCCACTGCTCGCGGTCAGGGGTGGTGAATTCGGCGGCCAACGCCAACTCGCCTGACGGCTCCATCATGCTCCGCAGTGTTACTCACCGGTAGTTCGACGGCTATGTGAGGTTCACCGCCGTGAACGATGCAGATTGCAGTCTTCCACGCTGGTGGATGATGGCGCAGTGGAATCCGAGCGACTGATCGCCGGCCGCTACCGCCTGCGGCACGTCCTGGGGCGCGGCTCGATGGGCACCGTCTGGGCGGCGCACGACGAGGTGCTGCGGCGGGACGTCGCGGTGAAGGAGATCCTGCGCCCGGCGGGCGGCTCGGACGACGAGGACGAGGTGATCCGGGAGCGGACGCTGCGCGAGGCCCGGTCGGCGGCGGCGCTCGCGCACCCGAACCTGGTGACGCTGTACGACGTGGTGCAGGTCGACGGCGACCCGTACGTGGTGATGGAGCTGGTGCCGTCGTCGTCGTTGGCGGAGGTCGTGCGGCAGCGCGGTCCGTTGACCGACGTGCAGGGCGCGGTGGTGGCGGACGCGGTGGCCGCCGCGTTGGAGGCCGCGCACCGGGCCGGGATCACGCACCGGGACGTGAAGCCGGGCAACGTGCTGGTGGCCGACGACGGCCGGGTGAAGCTGACCGACTTCGGCATCGCCCGCAACGTCGCCGAGGCCACCCTGACCAGCCGCGGGATCACGTTGGGGACGCCCGCGTTCATCGCGCCCGAGGTGGCGGCGGGCGCGGCGGTGTCGTTCGCGGCGGACCAGTGGTCGCTGGGCGCGACGCTGTTCGCGGCGATGACCGGCCAGCAGCCGTACGAGGGCGCGAACGTGCTGCAGACGATCAACCAGGTGGTGCACGGCGACGTGCCGTCGGCGTCGGCCTGCGGCGCGTTGGAGGCCGTGGTCGCGGGGCTCATGGTGAAGGCGCCGGACGAGCGGATCACGTTGGCCGAGGTGCGGCGGCTGGTCCGGCCGCTGCTGCCGGAGCCGGGCACGGACGTGTTCCCGGCGTCGGCGGCCACCCGGCCGGTGGTGGAGGTCGTGCGGCCGGCGCCGGTCAAGCCGCCGGTACCGCCGGAGACGCCGCTGGCCGCCGATCCCGGGCCGCTGCCGTTCATGGTGGCGCAGGCGCCGACGCGCGAGCTGACCCGGCGTCCGGGGCCGGCGGTGCTGGTGGCGTTGTCGGCGGTGGTGCTGTTCGCGATCGGCAGCGTGTCGGGCTTCGCCCTGACCAGGACGGTCGCCGGTGCGTCCCTGCTGCCCCCGCCGACGCAGGAGACGCCGTCACCGCCCGCGATCGTCGAGACGCCGTCGCTGCTGCCGACCACGGCGTCGGCCGCGGCGGCGAACGGCGAGCAGGGCGCCGAGTTCACCATCGAGGTGGGGCCGGACTGGACCAGCTTCCTGGAGCAGCGGGCGAACAACAGGCTCGGCCCGAGCACGGTGGTGCACCTGGTCGCGCCGAACGGGTGGTACGAGGTGACGGTGCAGCGGTTCCCGGACTACTACGAGCGGAACACGATCAAGGACTACCTGCGGCTGGTGCGCTCGCGGTGGGCGGAGGACCAGTACTTCGGCGAGGCCCTCGAAGCGACCGACGCACTGCCGCCGGGGGGCAAGGAGCCGGGCGTCCAGTACAGCTACCGGACCGTCGAACGGGCCACCCCGCTGGGCCGCGACACCGTCTCCCCCGGCCCTGACCTGCGTCGCAGCCGGTACTCGCGGGTGCTGCCCCGCGGCAACGACCTGTGGGTGGTCGAGGTCGTCGTGCCGACCGAGCAGGAGGAGACGGGGCGGAGCCGGCTGTTCGACACGATCGCGCCGACGTTCCGGGTGAACGACTAGGCGAATGCGGCGACATCGGCCGCCGAACACCGGTCGCCGGATCACGGAACCGAACGTGTGGTCGCACCCTGAGGTGCGAGGACGGTGATCGTGGCCGCTATGGCGATGACGGCGGCCGTGATCGCGGCGGTGATCGGCCAGCCGAACCACTCGACGGCGGTCGCGCCGAAAGCGGTGCCGAGGCTGCCGCCCACGAAGTACACCAGCATGTACGCGCTGTTGAAACGCGCGGGGGCCGCCGGGTCGATGGACAGGACGGTGCTCTGGTTCGCGACCTGGGCGGCGAAGAGACCGGCGTCGAACAGGGCCAGGCACACGAGGGTCACGACGGTGTTCTCGAGCGCGAAGCCGAGGACGACCGCAGCGGTCCCGGCCACGGCCAAGCCCGCCAGGACGACGCGCCGCGCGCCCACCCGATCGGTCCAGGCGCCGGCGACCTGGGTCGCGAGGACACCGGTGAGGCCGGCCAGCGCGTACAGGCCGATCCGCTCGGCCGAGTGCGAGTGCGGCGGCGCGGAGAGGGCTACCGCGAGCCCGGACCACACAGCGCAGAACCCGAAGAACCACAGCGCGCCGCGCACTGCCGCGAGCCGGAGCGGCGCGTGCCGGGCGAACAACCCGGGCACCGAGCGCAGGGTGGCGAGGTAGCCGTGCCCGACGCCGCCCCGCGCGGCCGGGAGCACCCGCAGCGACCACAGCGCGACCAGCGCGCAGGCGGCGGCGAACCCGAGGAGCATCCCGCGCCAGCCGATCTCGTCGGCGAGGCGACCGCCCACGATCCTGCCGGCGAGGATCCCGCCCGAGATCCCGGCGGTGACGATGCCCAGGACGGTCGCGCGTCGACGTTCGCCGGCCAGCCGGCCCGCCAGCGAGCTGAGGCCCGCCCCCACCGCCGAACAGGCTCCGACCACGCCGATCACCAGTCCCAACACCACCGCGTTGCCCACCGCGGCACACGCCGCCAACGCGACCGCCAGGACCCCGAACTGGGCCGCGAGCACCCGTCTCGGGGAGAAGCGGTCGACCAGCGGAACGAGCAGGCCGAGTCCGACGAGGTAGCCGACCGGGCCGCACGCGAGCGCGATTCCGACCGCGGCGATCGACGAGCCCAGGGAATCCGCGACGTCCGCGATCGCGGGCTGCAGCGGGTAGGTCGTGGACGTCCCGAGCGCGGCCGCGAGCGACATGAACCACACCGCGGAGCCACGCGGTCGGGCGACTATCGGATTCTTGGCGACAGGGTGGACATTCACGGAATCGACCGTAGGGAGGCGCCAATCCGGATGCCGGCGGATTCTCGACCATTCGCTCGGCGAACCGCGTGGCCTTTCGTTTCCTGGATTCCGCGGCGCGCACGACCGCGGTCGAGCCGGAGGGGTCGTGCCCGGCGTGGCGGATCGTCGACCGGTCGGATGCCGCGTCCGCTGCTCCACCCGTCGACCGCTTCGCCCGGCGGCGGTACCACCGGGACCCACGGCACTGCGGGCAACGGGGACAGGCGGCGATTAGGCTCGCGGCGTGACCGGTATCAGTGAGAACACCACCCCTGAGGCCCTGGCCACCGACGCGGCCAAGGCGCTGGCCGAGCGGACCGGGGTGGGCAGGCACGACATCGCCGTCGTCCTCGGGTCGGGGTGGCGCCCCGCCGCCGACCTCATCGGCGAGCCCGACGCCGAGGTGCCCATGGGCGAGCTGCCCGGGTTCGAGGCGCCCACCGCCGTCGGCCACGGCGGCACGGTGCGCTCGGTGAGCGTCGGCGACAAGCACGTGCTGGTCATGCTCGGCCGGACGCACGGGTACGAGGGCAAGGGCGTGGCCAAGGTCGTGCACGGCGTGCGCACGGCCGCCGCGGCGGGTGTCGGCACGGTCGTGCTGACCAACGCGGCGGGCGGGCTGCGGCAGGGCATGGCGGTCGGCCAGCCGGTGCTGATCAGCGACCACCTGAACCTCACCGCGTCGTCACCGCTGGTCGGGGCGCGGTTCGTGGACCTCACCGACCTCTACTCGCCGCGCCTGCGCGACCTCGCCCGGGAGATCGACCCGTCGCTGGAGGACGGCGTCTACGCGGGCCTGCCCGGACCGCACTTCGAGACGCCCGCCGAGATCCGGATGCTCCGCACGATGGGCGCGGACCTCGTCGGCATGTCGACCGTGCTGGAGGCCATCGCGGCCCGCGCGGAGGGCGTGGAGGTGTTCGGCCTGTCCCTGGTGACGAACCTGGCCGCGGGCATCACCGGCGAGCCGCTCAACCACGAAGAGGTGCTGGAGGCGGGCCAGGCGGCGGCGAGCCGGATGGGCGCGCTGCTGCGGGAGCTGGTGACGCGGGCATGACCCTCGCCCCGGCCCTGCGCGACGCCGCGTTCCGCTGGATCGCCGACGACCCCGACCCGGCGACGCGCCTGGAGCTGCAGACCGTCGTGGCGCGGGCGATGGGCGGTGACGCCGCCGCGGCCGACGAGGTGGCCGACCGGATGGCGGGCCCGCTGGCGTTCGGCACGGCGGGGCTGCGCGGTCCCGTGCGGGCCGGGCCGAACGGGATGAACCGGGCCGTGGTCATCCGCACCACGGCCGGCCTCGCCGCGTGGCTCAAGGCGCACGGGCACGTCGGCACGGTGTTCGTGGGCCGGGACGCGCGGCACGGTTCGGAGGACTTCGCGGCGGCGGCGGCCGGTGTGCTGGCGGGCGCGGGGTTCACCGTGCGGGTGCTGCCGGGACCGCTGCCGACGCCGGTGCTGGCGTTCCTGGTCAAGCGGCACGCGGCGGTGGCGGGCGTGCAGATCACCGCCTCGCACAACCCGCCCGCGGACAACGGCTACAAGCTGTACCTGGCCGGTGGCGGGCAGATCGTGCCGCCGGAGGACCGCGAGATCGAGGCGGCGATCCGGGGCGTGCCCGCGGCCGTGTCGGTGCCGCTGTCGGACGACTACCTGCCGGTGTCGGACGCCGAGGTGGACGAGTACCTGGAGCGGGTCGCGTCGCTGCCGCGCGGCGTCCAGCGCGACCTGCGCGTGGTGTTGACGCCGATGCACGGCGTCGGCGGCGCGACGGCGGTGGAGGCGTTGCGGCGGGCCGGGTTCACCGACGTGCGGGTCGTGCGCGAGCAGGCCGTGCCGGACCCGGGTTTCCCGACCGTGGCGTTCCCGAACCCGGAGGAGCCGGGCGCGGCGGACCGGTTGCTGGCGCTGGCGGCGGCGGAGGACGCCGACCTGGCCATCGCCCTGGACCCCGACGCCGACCGGTGCGCGCTGGGCGTGCGCGAGCGGGACGGGTCGTGGCGGATGTTGCGCGGCGACGAGACCGGCGTGCTCCTCGGCTCCCTGGTGCTGTCCACTGTGGAGAGCCCGGATCCGTTGGTGGCCACCACGATCGTGTCGTCCTCGCTGCTGAAGTCGATCGCCCGGGCGCACGGCGCGCGTTACGCGGAGACGTTGACCGGGTTCAAGTGGCTGGTGCGCGCGGGCGACGGCCTGGTGTTCGCCTACGAGGAGGCGCTGGGCAACTGCGTCGACCCGGCCTGCGTCAACGACAAGGACGGCATTTCTGCGGCCGTGGTGGCGTGCGACCTGGCGGCCGGGCTGAAGGCGTCCGGCCGCACCCTGCTCGACGCGCTGGACCAGCTCGCCGTCGACCACGGCCTGCACCTGACCGACCAGGTCTCGCTGCGGTTCACCGACCTGAGCCGGATCGGCGCGTTGATGGCCCGGCTGCGCGGCGAGCCGCCGGCGGGATTCGCGTTCGAGGACCTGCTGCCCGAGGCCGACGTGGTCAGGCTGACCCGCGAAGGCGTGCGGGTGGTCGTGCGGCCGTCCGGCACGGAACCGAAGCTCAAGGCGTACCTGGAGGTCGTCGAACCGGTGTCCGACGACCTGCCGGCCGCCCGGGTGCGTGCCCGGGAGCGGTTGGCCGAGCTGCGGGCCCGGGTGTCCGAGCTGCTCGCGGACTGAGCGGTCAGGACGCGAGGGCGAGCAGCAGGCACAGCACGGCGACGACGAGCGCACCGCCCGCCACCAGGTAAGGACGCCTGGTCGGCGGGCTCACCGGGCGCGACCGGTGCTGCGTGACGGCGGCGACCGAGATGCGGCCGGAGATGTAGCTGACGGTGCACAGCGCGACGCCGGTCGCGAGGATCATCGTGTTGACGTCCCACGGGCTGTGGTCGACGCCCGGCCACAGGGCGATGAACACCAGCGGCAGGCCGATCAACCCGACCCCGATCCCCACCCCCGCGCCCCAGGTGATCCGCCGGTTCCGCTTCATCGTGGCGATGCTGCGAGTTTCCATGACTCCCTCCCGGTGACTACACACTTCCAGACGTGCGGCGGCCCCGCCGGTTCCCACCCGCCGCTTGTCGATCTTGCTACGCCGACCGCCCGGCCGCGGACCCGGCCACCCGCCCGAGCCGTTGACCAGGCACGACGACTTCCCGGACGGGACCGGTGCCACCGAGCGGTTGCCGCGTCACACCGATCGCGGCAACCTGGGCCGCGTGCCCCGCCTGCTGATCGTGCACCACACGCCGTCGCCCGCCATGCAGGAGTTGTTCGAGGCGGTGCTGGAGGGGGCGAACGACCCGGAGGTCGAGGGCGTCGACGTGGTGCGGCGGCCCGCGCTGTCGGCCACCGCGTCCGACGTGCTGGAAGCGGACGGCTACCTGCTCGGCACGCCCGCCAACATCGGCTACATCAGCGGCGCGCTGAAGCACTTCTTCGACACGATCTACTACCCGTGCCTGGACGCCACGCGCGGCCGGCCGTTCGGGGCCTACGTGCACGGCAACCTGGGCACGGAGGGCGCGGTGAAGGCGCTGCGGGACATCACGACCGGGTTGGCGTGGCGGCCGGTGGCGCCGACGCTGAGCCTGACCGGCGCACCGGACGGCGACGCGCGGGAGCGGTGCCGGGAGTTGGGCGCCACGGTCGCCGCGACGTTGCTCTGACCGGGCGATCCATCACGCTCCGATGTGATCGGTAACGCTCCGCCTCCCCCGGCCGACAGACTGCCGCGACGACACGTGGAGGCAGTCGAATGACCCAACCGGTAGGTCCACCGCCGATGTGCGGTTCCTGCGGCGCGTACCTGCAGCCGCCGAGCGTCAACTGCGCCGTCTGCGGTGCGACGCAGTGGCCGGTGACGCAGGCGCCGCCGCCGCACCCGCCCGCGCACCCCGCGCCCTACGGGGTGCAGGTGCGGGGCGTGGTGACCGCCAAGAACCCCGGCATCGCGGTGCTGCTGTCGCTGCTGTGGCTCGGGGCGGGCAACCTCTACGCGGGTCAGACGGTGCTCGGCGTGATCCTGCTGCTGGTGAACTTCCCGCTGGTCCTGCTGGCCATGACGGTGCTCGGGCTGATCGTCGCGTTCCCCGTGTGGGTGGTGCTGGTGATCGTGTCGATCGTGCTGGCCATGCAGGGCGCGAAGGACTTCAACCGGCGCAACGGCATCGTGGTCCGGTAGCGGCTACCGGCCGAGCGAGGGCAGCACCTCGCTCGGGTAGCGGGTGCCCGCGACCGCGTCGGGCGGCACGGCGGCGGCGATGCGGGCCAGCTGCGCGTCGGTCAGCGAGAGGTCCGCGGCGGCGGCGTTCTCCTCCACGTACTTCACCCGCTTGGTGCCGGGGATCGGCACCGCGCCCTGGTGGTGGACCCACGCCAGCGCGATCTGCGCCGCCGTCACGTCGTGCTCCCGTGCCACCTCGCGCAGCGACTCCACCAGCGCGAGGTTGCGGTCGAAGTTCCCGGCCGCGAACCGGGGCTGGCCGACCAGGCGGAAGTCGCCGGCCGCGAAGTCGTCCTTCGAGGTGTACCGGCCGGTGAGGAAGCCGCGGCCGAGCGGCGAGTACGCGACGACGCCGATGCCCAGCTCGCGGCACGTGGGCACGACCTCGTCCTCGATGTCGCGCGACCACAGCGACCACTCGGTCTGCACGGCCGCGACCGGGTGCACGGCGTGCGCGCGCCGGATCGTCTCCGCGCCCGCCTCGGACAGGCCGAGGTGCCGGACCTTGCCCTGCTCGACCAGCTCGGCCATCGCGCCGACGGTGTCCTCGATGGGCACCTTCGGGTCGACCCGGTGCTGGTAGTACAGGTCGATGTGCTCCACGCCCAGGCGGCGCAACGACGCGTCCGCGGCCTGCCGGACGTACTCCGGGTCGCCGCGCAGGCCCCACTGGGACCGGGGCAGCCCCGGGTCGCGGACGATGGCGAACTTCGTCGCCAGCACGACCTCGTCGCGGCGGTCCTTGATCGCCCGGCCGACCAGCTCCTCGTTGGTGAACGGCCCGTACATGTCGGCCGTGTCGAGGAGCGTGACGCCCAGGTCGAGGGCGCGGTGGATGGTGGCGGTCGACTCGGCCTCGTCACCGGGGCCGTAGAAGTCGCTCATGCCCATGCAGCCCAGGCCCTGCGCGCTCACCTCGAGCGCGCCCAACCGGCGTTTCTCCACGGTGGTCCTCCCAGCTCACTTGTTCGACAGCCGCAGGAACTCCGGCGGGTACCGGTCGCCGGCGACGGCGGGTGCGGCGGCCTCGATCGCGCGGAGCTCGTCCGCGTCCAGTTGCAGCTCGGCGGCGGCGACGTTCTCCTCCAGGTACTCCACCCGCTTGGTGCCCGGGATGGGTACGACGTGCTCGCCCTGGTGGTGCACCCAGGCCAGCGCCAGCTGACCGGCCGTGACGCCGCGTTCGGCGGCCAGCGCGCGCAGCGCGTCCACGATGGCCGTGTTGCGGGCGAAGTTCTCCTCGGCGAACCGGGGCAGGCCGCGGCGCATGTCGTCCTCGGCCAGGTCGGCGACGGACGTGACGCGGCCGGTGAGGAAGCCCCGGCCCAGCGGCGAGAACGGCACGATGCCGATGCCCAGCTCGCGGCACGTCGGCGCGACCTCGGCCTCGACGTCGCGCGTCCACAGCGACCACTCGCTCTGCAGGGCGCTGATCGGGTGCACGGCGTGCGCGCGGCGGATCGTCGCGGCGCTCGCCTCGGACAGGCCGAGGTGGCGGACCTTGCCCTCGGCGACCAGCTCGGCCATCGCGCCGACGGTCTCCTCGATCGGCACGTCCGGGTCGACCCGGTGCTGGTAGTACAGGTCGACGTGGTCCACCCCCAGGCGGCGCAACGACGCGTCGAGGGCCTGCTCGACGTAGGCGGCGTCACCGCGCGGCCTGCGGTCCGGGTCGCCCAGCCCGAACTTCGTCGCGAGCACGACCTCGTCGCGGCGGCCCCTGATCGCCCGCCCCACCAGCTCCTCGTTCGCGCCGGCGCCGTAGACGTCGGCGGTGTCGAGGAGCGTGACGCCGAGGTCGAGCGCGCGGTGGATGGTGGCGATCGACCCGGCCTCGTCCCCCGCGCCGTAGGACTGGCTCATGCCCATGCAGCCCAGGCCCTGGTCGCCGACCCGGAGTCCGCCCAACGCCCTCACGCGGTGATCCCCTCGACGAAGGTGTGCTCGATCTGCTCGTAGTGCGTGATCTTGTAGTCGAGCACGTCCAGGCACGACTGCAGCTCGGCGATGCGCGCGCGGACCGCGGCGCGGTGCTCGAACAGCATCTGCTTGCGGCGGCCGGCGGTGGCCGCGCCGCGGTGCCTGAGCTGCGCGTACTCGCGCATCATGCGAATGGGCATGCCGGTGGTGCGCAGCCGGGTCAGGAAGACCAGCCAGCCGAGGTCGTCGTCGCTGTAGCTGCGCCGCCCGCCGGAGTCCCGGGCAGGCGGGTCGACCAGGCCGATCCGTTCGTAGTAGCGCAGCGTGTCGATCGACAACCCGCTGCGCTCGGCCGCTTGAGCGATCGAGTAAGTCACGGTGTCGACGGTAGGAGCTGGAGTGCACTCCAGGTCAACCCGATTCGCGGTATCCGGCGCCGTCGCCCGTCGCGGGGGCCGTCGGTCAGTCGTCCTTGGGCATGCCCCAGGCCTCCAGGTGGGCGGCCATGCCGCCCACGTCGATCTGCTCCCGGCCGAGCGCCCGCACCAGGTCGAGGGCTTCGTCCTCCTCGGCGTCGATCCACCAGCCGTTGATGTCGCACAACGTCACGGCGGCGACCCAGCCCAGCCGCCAGTTGCCCTCGGCCAACGGGCGCGTGCGGACGATGGAGTCGAGCAACGCGGAAGCTTTGAGCCAGAGCGTGTCGTACGCCTCGACCCCCAGCACTGTGGCCCTGGGGCGGTGGGCTGCGGAGTCGAGGAGACCTAAGTCGCGCACGACCAGATCCCCGCCGGTGACGGCGGTCGCCAGCACGAGCAAGTCGCCGGCGTCGAGGTAGTTGACCACTGCTTGACGCGCTCCCTGTCCTGAGGGGCGGGGACTCCGGCGCGGCCACGCCGCATCCGGGACGTCTCTGGCGCCACTACCCACCCCCTCAGGTCCGTATCGCCTCCCCGCCCCGGAGGCGGCGAGGATGTTGTCGGCCGCGTTGTGCACCGAAGCGCAACCTGGACGCAGCCCGATCTTCAACGGCGCACCATACCGGTGCGCTTCGGACCCCCGTGGACGTTCACAGAGGTATATGGGTGAACGCCCTATGCCGCACCGGTTGAGCTGCATGGATTGATCGTATCGAACATATGTTCGAACGGCGAGGGCGCGCGGGTGCGATCACCCGAAGGTGTGGCGTCGTGGGCAGCGAGTAATCGGTCGGGCGCCCTCGGTACGGGAACCCGCAATCGGGGCGGGCCGGGATCAGGCGGAGCCGAGCCTGTCGAGCAGGCCCCGGTACTTGGGGAGCACGCGTCCGAGGACCTCGGAGAGCTGCTCCTCCTTCTGCAATCTGGCCCACCGCTCGGCCAACGCCAAGCGCACGACCTCCTGCTTCGAACGGCCTTCGGCTGCGGCGAGTTCGTCGAGCCGCCGGTTCTCCTCGTCGCTCAGACGCAGAGTCATCGCCATGGAGAATGACGGTACCAACTTGATACCACGATGACCAGGCCGCGAATTATAACAGTGTTGCGATACGATGCCCCGGTGCCACGACCGAAGACACACGACGACGCGCTCCGCGGGCGACTGCTCGAGCGGGCGGGCGAACTGCTGTCCACCGAAGGCCCGGGCGCTTTGAGCTTGCGCAGGCTCGCGGCGGATGTCAACACCTCGACCACGGCCGTGTACTCGTTGTTCGGCGGCAAGCCGGCGCTGCTGAACGCCGTGTACGAGGAGGCGTTCCGCCGATTCGGTGAACGCATCGCGACCGTGCCGCAGACCGGCGACCCGGTGGAGGACCTGGTCCAGATCGGCCTGGCGTACCGGGAGAGCGCGCTGGCCGACCCGCAGTTCTACCTGGTGATGTTCAGCAAGGTGGTGCCGAACTTCGAGCCGTCCGACGAGACGAAGGAGGCGGCCGTGCAGACGTTCCTGCCGGTCGTCCGGGACGTCGGGCGCGCGGTGGAGTCCGGCGCGTTCGTGCAGGACCCGCCGCCCGAGCAGATCGCGTTGGCCATGTGGGGCACGGTGCACGGCCTGGTGAGCCTGGAGCTCAACGGCAACCTGCCGCCGGGGGTCGAGATCGCTCCCGTCTACGAGCGCGCCCTCCGCGCGAACGCGGACGGGTGGCGCAGCGCGTGAAGACGGGGGTGGGGCCCGGGGAGGTGGCCGCCGCGAAACCTCCCCGGACCCCGTGGACCGTCCAGCTCAGGACAGTCCGCTCGTGAGCGCCTTGATCAGCTCGCCGTCGGCGGTGTCGCCGTCGAGCGACCAGATCATCGCGCCGCCAAGGCGCCGTTCGGCCACGTAGCGACCCTTGCGCTTCATCTCGACCGGGTCGTCCCAGGTCCAGAACGTGGTGCCGTCGAACAACCACGCGTGACCGGCCTTGGCATCCCGGTGCACGGTGAACTGGGCCAACTGCGCCTTGAGGATCCGGTAGTCCTCGTACCCGGCCTCGTAGGTCGCGGGCGCGGGGCCGGTGGCGGGCTGGAACAGGCCGTTGTTCTCGTCCCGCACGCCCGTCCAGCCCCGGCTGTAGAACGGCACGCCCATCACCACCTTGCTCTTCGGCGCGCCGTTGCGCAGGTAGTGGTCGATCGCGACCTGCGAGCTGAACGGCGGCGCGGTCGGGTCGGCCGCCGGCGTGCGCAGCGAGGACTGCTGGTTGGTCAGCGGCTCCCAGGCGCCGTGGTAGTCGTAGCCCTGGATGGTGCCGAAGGTCAGCAGGTCGAAGACCTTCTTCACCTCGAAGCCGCGGTCGACCTGGGCCGGGTTGGCGGGCAGGAACGCGGTGAGGTCGTAGCGCTTGCCGGTGCGCCAGGTCAGCTTGCCCAGCTGCTTGCGGTACTCCACGAGCAGCGCGGTGAAGTTCTGCTTGTCCTCGGGCCGCACGACGTTGCCGGGCGCGGCCTCGGACGAGGGCCACTCCCAGTCCAGGTCGACGCCGTCGAACACGCCGGCCGCCGCACCGGGTGCGGCGTCGGGCAGGTTGCCCTTGAGCCACAGGTCCAGGCAGGACGCCACGTGCGCGGCGCGCGACTCGGGCGTGAGGGCGGCGTTGGAGAAGTACTTCGAGCCGGTCCAGCCGCCGAGCGAGATGTTGATCCGCAGCCCGGGGTGCTTCGCCTTGAGCTGCTTGAGCTGGTTCAGGTTGCCCGACAGCGGCTGACCCGCGACGTCCGCGACGCCGTTGACGCTCTGCTCGGCGCTGAACGGCCGCTGGTAGTCCGCCCACGGGTCGGCGCTGACGCACTTGCCGGACTCGTCGAGGAAGCCGAAGGCGTAGTTGAGGTGGGTGAGCCGCGGTGCGGTGCCGTTGGCCACGAGGTCGCGCACCAGGAAGTTGCGGTCGTAGCCGCTCCACTGGGTGTAGTACCCGACGACCCGCTCGCGCTTGTCGTGGCCACCGTGACCGCCGTGGTCCCCGTGGCCGCCGTGCGCGAGGGCCTGCGCCGGCGACACGGCCATCGCGGTGGCCAGGAGGGCGGGGAGCACCCATCTCCTGCTCGACATGCTTCTCCTCGCGGGCGTTCCGGTGTGGTCTGGACCACGGTAGTGATGAGGTCTAGACCACCTCTACGGCCGTTCGGCCGAATCCAATAATGCGAATTGTTCTCGCATGCGCTGCAAACTTTTGCATGTGCGGAGCGGGTGGTGATCGCGCTAGCTTCGGGCCTTGTTCAAGTTTGAATACTTGGTCTGGGGAGGACTTGTGGCGATCCTGGTCACCGGCGCGACCGGAACGATCGGCGGCGCGGTCGTGCGGCAGTTGGCGGAGGCGGGCGTGCCGGTGCGGGCGTTGACGCGGAACCCGGCTCGGGCCGCGCTGCCCGCGGGCGTGGAGGTGGTGGGAGGTGATCTGACGCGGCCGGGCGAGCTGCCGTTGGCGGGCGTGACGGCGGTGTTCCTGCTGGCGGCGATCGAGTCGGAGGACGCGGCGGGGCACGCGCGGGCGTTCCTGGAACGCGCGCCGGACCTGCGGCGGGTGGTGTTCCTGTCGAGCAGCGCGGTGACCGTGCGGCGGCCGGGGAGCTACGAGCTGCACCACGACGTGGAGCGGGTGATCGAGGCGTCCGGCGTGGAGTGGACGCACGTGCGGCCGGGCGAGTTCATGGCGAACAAGCTGATCTGGGCGCGGACGATCCGGGAGGAGGACGTGGTGCGGGCGCCGTTCCCGGAGTCGGTCGGGGCGCCGGTGCACGAGGACGACGTGGCCGAGGTGGCGGTGCACGCGTTGCTGCGCGACGGGCACGCGGGCAAGGCGTACACGTTGAGCGGGCCGGAGGCCCTGACGCACGTGGAGCAGGCCGCGGCGATCGGTCGCGGCCTGGGCCGTCCGATCCGCTTCGAGCGGCTGACCTACGGCCAGGCCCGCGCCGCCCTGATCCGCGACGAGGGCCTGCCCTACGACGTCGCCGAGTACCTGCTCGGCTACATGGCCCAGCACAACGAGGAACCGGCCACCGTGACCCCCGACTTCACCACCGTCACGGGCCGCCGGGGCCGCACCCTCGCCACCTGGGCCGCCCACCACGCCACCGACCTGACCTGACCGCGAGTCGAACGCTCAGGTCCCGCGTTCAGGACGCACGGGACCTGAGCGCTCGACGCGCGGGTCAGTGGACGGCGCCGTACTGGCGGTCGCCGGCGTCGCCCAGGCCGGGGACGATGAAGCCCGAGTCGTTCAGGCGTTCGTCGATGCTGGCGGTGACCAGGCGGATCGGGTGGGCGGCGTCTTCGAGGTGCTTGATGCCCTCGGGGGCGGCCAGGGCGCAGATCGCGGTCACGTCGGTGGCACCGCGGTCGGTCAGCAGGCGGATCGTGTACGCCATGGAGCCGCCCGTGGCGAGCATCGGGTCCAGCACGAAGACCGGACGGCCGGCCAGCGAGTCCGGCAGCGACTCCATGTACGGCGTCGGCTGGAGGGTCTCCTCGTCACGCGCCAGGCCCACGAAGCCCATCTGCGCGTCCGGGATCAGCTTGTGCGCCTGGTCCGCCATGCCCAGACCGGCCCGCAGCACGGGCACCAGCAGCGGCGGGTTCGCCAGGCGGTAGCCGGTGGTCCGGGCGACGGGCGTGTGCACCCGCTCCTCGGCCACGGGCAGGTCGCGCGTGGCCTCGTACACGAGCATCACGGTCAGCTCGTGCAGCGCGGCGCGGAACGCCGCGTTGTCCGTGCGGGCGTCGCGCATGGTGGTCAGCCGCGCCCTGGCAAGTGGGTGATCGACAACGAGGACGTCCATGGTCGAACAGTATGTGGTACCTCTAACCGATGCCCGACGGCTCGTTACCCAGCTCCGTCGTCCGCTTCACCGGCGCGGCCGGTCGGACCGTCGGGGCGGGGGTCGTGCTCGGCCGTCACGTCGTCACGTGCGCCCACGTGGTCAACCTCGCCCTGGGCCTCGACCCGCGCTCGGCGACCCGGCCGACGGAGGCGGTCGAGGTCGACTTCCCCGCGTTGAACGGCGAACCGGTGACGGCACGCGTGCGCACGTGGGCGCCGCCACCACCGCGCGAAGGCCGCCTGGGCGACGACATCGCCACGCTCGACCTCGACCTCCCCGCCGGCGTCACGCCCGCCCGCCTGGCCGCCGCACCCCCGCCCCCCGGCACCGCGGTCGACGTGTTCGGCTACCCGGCGAACCGGCCGGACGGCTCCTGGACGCGTGCCGTGGTCCGCGGCCAGGTCGGCGGACGGCTGGTGCAGCTGGACAGCGAGTCCGCCCTGGCCGTGCAACGCGGGTACAGCGGCAGCCCGGTGTGGGACAACCGCACCGGCCGCGTGGTCGGCATCATCGCGACGGCCGCCTCCCAGGACAGCTACGCCGTCGCCGCCGACCGGCTGCGCGAGGAGCTGCCCGGCGGGCCGGACGAGCTGAGCGTGCTGCACCTGGCCGGCACGCGGTTCGGCTCCGGGCACGACGTCTGGCCGCCGGGCGACTTCGCCGAGCTGCGCCCCGACCTGGTGGTGTTCACCGGCGACCTGACCGAGCACGGCAGGCCGGACGAGTTCGAGCGCGGCTTCCGGTTCCTGGCCGAACTGGCCGACGCGGTGAAGCTGCCCCGCGAACGGGTGGTCGTCGTGCCCGGGGCGCGGGACGTGAACCTGTTGGCGTGCGAGGCGTACTTCCGGCAGGAGGAGGCGTGGGGCCGGACCCCGAAGCCGCCCTACTGGCCGAAGTGGGGACCGTTCGCCGCCGCGTTCGAGGAGTTCCACGGCGCGCGGTTCAGCTTCACGCCCGACGAGCCGTGGACCCTGTTCGACTACCCCGAGCTGGAGCTCGTGGTCGCCGGCCTCAACTCGACCATCCCGGTCACCCACGAGGACGACGGCCTCGGCCTGGGCCAACGGCAGGTCGAGCGGTTCGGCGAGCTCCTGCGGGATCACCGCAACGCGACCGCCAGGCGGCTGAGCGCGGTCCAGGGACCGGCGCAGGTCCCGGTGGACGTCGACCTCCCGCTCACGAGCCTCCGCGACGAGCCCGCCACCTGGTCGCTCGTCGCGGCGCCCGTCCGCGGCGCTGAGTGGACCGCGGCACCTGTGCGGTCGGCCAGGGGCGTGGACACCTTCTTCGACCGCGTGCTGGAAGCGACCCGCGTGGCACACCCCGCGGCGACCGTGACGCCGCGTGCCGAGGAGAACTACATCCGGGTGTCGAAGCCCCGTCCCGGCGGCGGTTTCGAGCAGTGGCCGGTCGGCGTGGTCGCCGAGCTGACCGCCGCCGTGGTGGACGCGTTCGTCGAGCAAGTGCACGCCTCCTTCGCCGCGGCCGACCCGGCGGTGCCGTCCGAGCTGGTCTACAGCGGAGCGCCCGCCGAGGCCGGGCTGGTGGTCACGGCACGACGGCGCGGCGTGCGGCTGCGCAGCTTCGTGGAGTACCAGGGACTGCTGGACCTGCGGCCGTTGGCGCAGCGGCAGACCCGGCGGCTGGCCGGTGACCGCGTCTACCCCGCCGACCTGTACGTGCCGCAGCGGTTCGTGCTGGCCGGGTCCGAGGAAGGCGGCGACGACCTGCTGCGACGGGTCCTCGGCTGGCTCGGCGAGGACGTGGCCCGGTTCGTGGTGGTGCTCGGCGACTTCGGGCGCGGCAAGTCGTTCCTGCTGCGGCAGCTGACCCGCGCCCTGCCCGCCGAGCACCCCGGCCTGCTGCCCGTGCTGGTGGAGCTGCGCAGCCTGGAGAAGGGTCCGACGCTGGACGAGCTGCTGGCGCAGCACCTCGTGCGCGAGGGCGTGGACGCGGTCGAGGTGGCCAAGCTGCGGTACATGATCAGCAGCGGTCGGCTGGCGCTGCTGTTCGACGGGTTCGACGAGCTCGAGCTGCGCGTCGGGTACGACAACGCGGCCGACTACCTGTCCACGCTGCTGCAGGCCGTGACCGACCGGGCGAAGGTCGTGCTGACGAGCCGCAGCCAGCACTTCCAGTCCACCGACCAGGTGCTGAACGCGTTGGGCCGGCGGGTGTCGGCGTTGACCGCGAGCCGGGTCGCGGTGCTGGAGGACTTCACCGACGACCAGATCCGCGACTTCCTGACCAGGCACTACGACGGTGACGCGGCCCGTGCGGCGGCGCGGTTCGAGCTGTTGGGCGCGATCAACGACCTGCTGGGCCTGTCCCGGAACCCGAGGATGCTGTCGTTCATCGCCGACCTGGACGACGAGCGGCTGCACCAGGTGCGCCGGCAGCACGGCCGGATCAGCGCGGCCGAGCTGTACCGGGAGCTGGTGGACTTCTGGCTGGTGCAGGAGGTGGACCGGCAGCGGCACCGGCACGGGACGCCGTCGTTCGACGGGGCGGAGCGGCTGTCGGCGTGCACGGCGCTGGCGTTGCGGCTGTGGCAGACCACGGCGACGACCATCGACACGGCGGACCTGGAAGACACCGTGGTGCGCACGTTGACCCGGCTGACCGAGCGCGAGTACTCGATCGACCAGGCCGCGCACGCCGTCGGTTCTGGGTCGCTGCTGGTGCGGACGGAGGCGGGCGGGTTCGCGTTCGTCCACCAGTCGGTGATGGAGTGGCTGGTCGCGAAGGTGGCGGCGGACGAGCTGCCCGGCACGGAGATCGTCAACCGGAAGATGTCCCGGCTCATGGTCGACTTCCTGTGCGACCTGGCCGGTCACGAGGCCGCGTTGAGCTGGGCGCGGGACGTGCTGGCGGAGGTCGACGCGCCGGAGGCGGCCAAGCACAACGCGACCGAGGTGGCCAGGCGGCTGGAGGCGCGGGTCCACCTGTCGTTGGCGAACGCGGACCTGCGCGCGTTCGACTTCGGCGACCTGGACCTGCGTGGCGCCGACCTGAGCGGGGCCGACCTGAGCGGACAGCGGCTCTACGCCAAGGCCTTCGCCGGGACGAACCTCTCCGGCGCGAACCTGACCGGCGTGCGGCTGATCGGCGGTGACCTGACCGGCGCCGTGCTGACGGGCAGCCGGTGGCGCCGGGCGGCCCTGCTGGGCGTGGCCGGACCGGCGCCGGAGGAGGCGGCGGTGAGCGGGCGCGATCCGGCGACGCCGACCCTCGCGCCGCTCGGGGCGGACGTGGCGGCGGTGGCGTTCTCACCGGACGGCGAGCTGGCCGCCGTGGCGCACCGGCACGTGGTGGAGCTGCGGCACCTGGGCGCCAACCGGCCGGTGCGGGTCTGGCGCCGACGCGCGCACCCGGTCGTCGACGTCGCCTACGCCCAGGACGGCCGCCTGATCGCCACGCTCGAAGCGGACGGCGGGGCGTACATGTGGGACGCGGAGACCGGCGAACCGGTCGTCCGACTGCGGCAGGACCAGGTCGGGCACGGTTACTTCGTGGCCGGAGGTGATCGCTTCGTCACCAGGGGCCGCCACGGCGCGATCCGGTTGTGGGACGCGAGGTCCGGGGAGGTCGTGCGCGAACTGCCGCGGTTGCACCACGACCTCGTCGCGTCGGCCGACGGGAGCGTGATCGTCACGAGGTCGGACCACGAGGTGGAGGTGCGGCGCACGGACGACCTGGAGGTGGTCATGGCGTTCGCACCGGGGGCCGGCGTCAGGTTGGCCGTCTCGCCCGGCGGCACGACGGTCGCCCACGGCGCGCTGCAGGAGGTGACGATCGTGGACGCGCGTTCCGGCGGCAGGCTGGCCATCATCCCCAGTTACCTGAGCCGCGTCGACGGGATGGTGTTCCTGGACGAGCGTCGGCTCGTTCTCACGCAGGGCTCCCAGTACTCCGTCCTCACCACCGACGGAGCCCACGTGACGACCTCGTCGCTGCCGGGTCGGATAACGCGCGTCACGCCGATCGGCGATGGCACGCGCTTCGCGTTGACCACCGACGACGGCTTGGCCTCCGCCCACACCGCGGACGACAAGCAGTCGCAGTGGTTGTGCGACGACCAGAACCCGGTCGGTTCCCCGTCGTACTCGCCGGACGGCCGGTCGCTGCTCACCACGTCCGTGGACGGGAGAGTCCGCGTGTGGGACCTGCGGACGGGCGCGGTTCGGAGCGATTTCCGGGGCGAGCCCGGGCTCAGGCGGGTCGCGGCGTTCTCGCCGACGGGCACGACGATGGCGGTCGCGATCCCGTCGGGCATCCAGATCACCGGTGCCGGCGAGGGCGTGATCCGCGTCGACGGGGTGGTCACCTCGCTGGCCCTGTCCAACGGTGGCCGCCGGCTGGTCGCCTCGTCCGCGGCCAACGTCGTGACGTGCTGGAACCTGCCCGACCAGGTTCGCGTCACCCGGATCGAGCACAAGGGCGCGCCGATCAACGCCGTGGCGGTGCACCCGGCCGGTGGCCACTTCGCCACCGCGCACCAGGACGGCCTCGCGTACCTCTGGGATCTGCACAGGTTGGGCAGGGTGGAGCTGGCGGGGCACACCGACGGCGTGTTGGGCGCGGCGTTCTCGCCCGACGGCCACCGGGTCGCCACCGCGTCCGTCGACGGCACCGCGCGCGTCTGGGGTCTCGGCGGGAAGCAGGTGGCCGAGCTGGGGCACGACGGCGGGGTTTGGGACGTGGCGTTCTCCCGCGACAGCCAACGGGTCGCCACGGCGTCCACGGACGGGACGGCACGGGTCTGGCGCGCGACCGGTGAGCACCTGGTGACGTTGACCGGCCACACCGGCGACGTGCGCGGCGTGGCGTTCTCGCCGGACGGGCAGCGGGTCGCCACCACGGCCGACGACGGCACGGCGCGGATCTGGGACGCCGCGACCGGTGCGGAGCGGGCGGTGCTGGTGCACGGTGTCGGCGGGTCGGCGGTCGTGCTGCCCGACGGGTCCTACCAGGCCTTCGGCGACGTCGGCGACCGGTTGTGGTGGGCGGTGAAGCAGGTGCGGTTCGAGGTCGGTGAGCTGGACGCGTACTACCCGGGGATCAACCGGCTCGGGGTTGACGAGCCGCTGCCGGGGGTAACGTCCTGACATGGCCGACCACGTGCGGATCGGGGTTCTGGGTGCGGCGCGGATCGTGCCGGCGGCGTTGGTGAGACCGGGGCGGTCGGTGGCGTCGGTCGAGGTGTCGGCGGTGGCGGCGCGCGACGTCGGGCGGGCGCAGCACTTCGCCGACCGGCACGGGATTCCTCGCGTCCACGGGAGCTACGAGGAGTTGTTGGACGACCCGAACGTGGACGCCGTCTACGTCCCGCTGCCCAACGGGTTGCACGGGAAGTGGACGACGGCGGCGTTGGCGGCCGGGAAGCACGTGCTGTGCGAGAAGCCGTTCGCGGCCAACGCGGACGAGGCGGCGGCCGTCGCGGAGGCGGCGAGGGCGAGCGGGCTCGTGGTGATGGAGGCGTTCCACTACCGGTACCACCCGTTGGCGCTGCGGTTGCCGGACGTGGTCGCGGAGTTGGGCGAACTGCGGCACGTGGAGGCGCGGATGTGCTTCCCGCTGCCGAGGTTCGGCGACATCCGGTACTCGCTGGAGCTGGCCGGTGGGGCGTTGATGGACGCCGGGTGCTACCCGGTGAACCTGGTGCGGCACCTGGGCGGCGCCGAGCCGGAGGTGAAGTCGGCGCGGGCCCTGCTGAAGGGTGACGGCGTCGACCGGGCGATGCGGGCGGAGTTGAAGTTCCCGGCCGGGCACACCGGGACCGTGGTGACGTCGATGTGGTCGCGGTCGTTGCTGAGGCTGTCGGCGAAGGTCTTGGGCGCCAACGGCGAGCTGCGCGTGTTCAACCCGTTCGCGCCGCAGTTCGGCCACCGGCTCGTCGTCAAGCTGAACGGGCACCGACGAGTCGAGCGCTTCGACCGGCGGCCGTCCTACGAGTACCAGTTGGAGGCGTTCGCGGACGCTGTGCTGCACGGCAAGCCGTTCCCCACGACGGCGGACGACGCGGTGGCCACGCTGCGCGTCGTGGACGAGATCTACCGCGCCGCCGGGCTGCCGGTGCGTCAGCCGAGCTGATCCAGTCGCCGGTGCGCGTCGCTCAGGTCGACGAGCGTGCGGAAGTGCTCGACCAGCCCTTCGAAATCCGGTTCGGCACCCTCGGGCGCCGGCGGTAGGTCGGTGTCCTCGGGGTCGAGGGCCACGGTCATCTTCCAGGTGCCGGTCACGCCCGTGATCTCCCAGGTCTTCTCCACACCGGAACGGTCGCCCCTTGCCACGCGGTCCCGCAACGCTCCCCTTCGGGTGACACGACTTCCTTGCCCACGTGGCAAGGCGGAACAGTCGCGCCATGACACGCAAGGGGGCATCCGTCCGACAACGGCGGGTATCGACGGAACTGCGCGCGCTGCGCTTGGCCAGGGGCCTGAGCTGCGCCGACGTGGCAAGCGCGATCGGCTGCTCGGAGAGCAAGATCAGCCGGATGGAGACGGGGACGCGAGGGCTCCGCGCCGACGAGGTGGCCGCGATCCTCGGCTACCTGCGCGCGCCGGCCGCCTTGCGGCAAGAACTGGTCGACCTGGTCCGCGCCGGAGAACACCGGAACTGGCACGCCATCCACGGCAAGCTCCCCAGCAATTGGAAGGACCTCATCGGCTTCGAGGCGGAAGCGACGGCCCTCTACAACTACGAGCCGCTCCTCGTGCCAGGTCTCGCCCAGACCCCCGACTACGCCCGCGCCATCATCCGAGGCACCCACGACGGGTTGTCGGAAGCGGAGGTCAACACCCTCGTGGCCACGCGCATGGGCAGGCAGGTCGTGCTGGGGCGCGCGCAGGTGCACCTGCTGATCGACGAGGGCGCACTCCGCCGCCACCTCGGCGATCCCGCCATGATGCGAGCCCAGCTGAGCCATCTCACCGCGCTGACCGGGCGGGCGAACATCTTGATCCAGGTAGTGCCGTTCGAGGCGGCGGCGCACCCCGGCTTGGAAGGCCCGTTCGTTCGCCTGGAGTTCGCCGACCAGCCCGGACTCGTCTACGTGGAGAGCCGGAGCACCAGCACTTTCCTGGAGGAGGAGCGCTACCTGAACGACGCTACGCTTGCCTGGCAGAAGCTGCGTGACTTGGCGCTGTCCCCCGAGAAGTCGGTCGGGCTGATGGCCGAGCTCGCCGGCAAGTCGACGTGATGCGAGGAGCGCACCCGATGGACCTCACCAACGCGCACTGGCGCAAGAGCAGCCGCAGCAGTGGCCAGGCCAACTGCGTCGAGGTCGCCCGCGTCGCCGACCGCACCGCCGTCCGCGACTCCAAGAACCCCGACGGCCCGGTCCTGTTCTTCGGCAAGGTCGACTGGTCGGCGTTCGCGAGGTGAAGTGGGTCGTGGCGCTCGTCGCGGCCGTGGTGCTGGTCGGGTGCGAAGGGCAGGCGCAACCGGCGGCGAAGTCGGGAACCGGTGAGTTGAGGACCGACCTCCAGCCGCTCGTCACGCGCTTCCCGGTGCTCCAGGCGGCGGGCGGGGCGCGGTGGATGTCCGGCACGTTCGGGCGCGCCGACGTGCCCGGACCGTCCACCTACTGGATCGACGCGGTGGTCGCGCTCGACCCGGCCGCGGCCGAACGGCTGATGACCGCGTACGCGCCGACCGCCGAGGGCAGGACGCCCGACGTGGTCGACGGCATGCGCGCGGAACTGCCGGACGGGCCGTTCCTGACCGGGGACGCGCTGGACGCGGCGTTCGACCACGAGCGGTGGCACGCGTCGGCCTTCCTCGAACCGGAATCCGGCGAGCTGGTCCTCGTCGCGACGGGAAACTGACCAAACCGACGACCACCCTCCTAGACTCACCCGGGTGAGCGACGAGTTGGTGCCGGATCCCCGTCAGATGCGTGCCTCGGACGCCGACCGCGAGAAGGTCGCCCAAGTGCTCCAGCAGGCGCACGGCGAGGGCCGGCTGGACCTGCACGAGCTGGACGAACGCCTGGCGGCCCTGTACTCGGCCAAGACCTACGGCGACCTGGTGCCGCTGACCTCCGACCTCGGCGTGCCCGCGCCGTCCGTCATGCCCGTGCCGATGCCGCACAACGCCCCCGCGTCGCGCATCGGCGGCACGCCCGGCACCACGGTCTCGGTCGCGTTCTGGTCCGGCGTGGAACGCCGCGGCGAGTGGGTCGTGCCCCCGACGCACACGGCGGTGGCCGTCATGGGCGGAGTCGAGCTGGACCTGACCCGGGCCCGCTTCGCGCAGGGCGAGACGACGATCAACGCCTACGCGCTCATGGGCGCCGTGGAGATCATCGTGCCGGAGGACGTCACCGTCCACGTGACCGGCATCGGCTTCATGGGCGCGTTCGAGGACGCCACGCACAAGGGCGCGCCGACGATCCCCGGCGGACCGGTCGTGAAGATCACCGGGTTCGCGATGATGGGCGCGGTCGAGGTGCGGCGCCCGAAGAACCCGAAGAAGAAGAAACTCAAGGGCCGCAACCACGGCGAGCTGGAGGGCTAGTCGCGGGCAACGGGGGGCGTTACCCTTCGTCGTCCCCGCCCGCCGCCCCCTCCTGCGAAGCCGCGAATGTCCAGCCCTGTGTTCGTCGACCCGTCCGGCCGCCGCCGGTGGGTCCTGCGCATCGTCATCGGCGCCGCCGTGGCGTGCGTGCTCGCCTACCTGACGCTGCTCGCCGTGGCGCTGGCGGGCGGCCCGGTGAACCCGTCGTCGCTGCTCCCCGTGCCGGAGGAGGAGGCGCCGGCCGTCGTCGCCACGACCACGGCCGTGCCGACCACCACCGAGCCACCGGTGCGCGTCACGACCGGGACGACGGTCGCGGACGTGCCGAGGACGACGGCGGCCGAACCGACGACGACCACGACGACGAAGACGCAGGGTCGTCGCACCGAACCTCCGCCCGGCGCCTCGAACCGGCCGACGTCCGTCGGCAGGGGCTGATGCGCGCGCACCTGCCGTCACCACGCGCGCACTGGCTGTTGTTGGCGCTGACGCTGGTGGTGGTGCTCGGTTTCCTGCTGCTGGACCTCCTGGTGGTGCAGCGGGTGGGTCAGGGCGAGGCGCCGACGGCCGGTCCGGCGGATCGCGTGCCCGAGTCCGTGCGCACGGGCGGCCCGCTGATCGGCACCGACGGCAAGGGGCTGACGTCGCGCGCGGTGCCGGACGGCGCGGTGGTGCTGACGTTCGACGACGGGCCGGACCCACGCTGGACGCCGCAGGTGCTGGACGTGTTGCGGCGCAACGACGTCAAGGCGACGTTCTTCGTCACGGGCGTCGCCGCGGCCCGGTACCCGGACCTGGTCGAGCGGATGGCCGACGACGGTCACGAGGTGGGCCTGCACACGTTCACGCACGTCGACCTCGGCACGGTCGGCGAGGCGCGCACGGCGGTGGAGCTGGGTCAGACGCAGCTCGTGGTGGCCGCGGCGACGGGTCGGGCGAGCACGCTCGTGCGGCCGCCGTACTCCGCGAGCGCCGACGCGCTGGACGACGAGGACCTGGCCGCCGTCGAGCGGATGGTGGGTTCGGGGCACCTGGTGCTGCTGTCCACCCACGACACGGAGGACTGGCGCAACCCGGGCGTGGACGCGATCGTCGCCGCCGCCACGCCGACCGACGGGCGCGGCGCGGTGGTGCTGGCGCACGACGGCGGCGGTGACCGGTCGCAGACGGTGGCGGCGCTGGAGCAGGTCATCCCGAAGCTGCGGGCGGAGGGGCGCCAGTTCCGCACCGCGAGCGACGCGTTGGGCGTGCCGATCGCCCGGTCGGCGAGCTTCGTCGAGCAGGCGGAGGGGACGGCCGTGTCGCTGGCCGTGCGCGCCGCCGCGGCGACGACCTCGGTGATGACGTGGCTGGTCGTGGTGTCGAGCGTGCTGGCGTTGCTGCGGGCGCTGTTGTTGTTGGGCACGACCGGCGTCCACGCGCGCCGTGCGCGCAACATCGGGCGTCACGCACGGCGGCTGCCCCGGCAACCGGTGACGGTGCTGGTGCCCGCGTACAACGAGGAAGCGGGCATCGAGGCGACCCTGCGCTCGATCCTCGCCGCCACGACCGACGTGCGGGTCATCGTGGTGGACGACGGTTCCACGGACCGCACCAGCGAGGTCGTGCGCGCGTTGGACCTGCCCGGGGTGACGTTGATCCGGCAGGCGAACGCGGGCAAGGCGGCGGCGTTGAACACCGGTCTGCGGCACTGCCGGACCGAGCTGGTGGTGATGGTGGACGGCGACACGGTGCTGGAGCCGGACACCGTGGCCGAGCTGGTGCAGCCGTTCGCCGATCCGGGCGTCGGCGCGGTGTCGGGCAACGCGAAGGTCGGCAACCGGGGCGGGCTGCTCGGGCGGTGGCAGCACATCGAGTACGTGATCGGCTTCAACCTCGACCGGCGGATGTACGACGTGATGGAGTGCATGCCGACCGTGCCGGGCGCGGTCGGCGGGTTCCGGCTCAGCGCGTTGCGGCAGGTCGGCGGGGTGCCGGAGGACACGCTGGCCGAGGACACCGACCTGACGATGGCGTTGGAGCGCGCCGGGTGGGCCGTGACGTACCGCGAGACCGCCCGGGCGTGGACCGAGGCGCCCGCGACGCTGGGCCAGCTGTGGCGCCAGCGCTACCGGTGGTGCTACGGGACGTTGCAGGCGATGTGGAAGCACCGGGGCGCGGTGCGCGAGCGCGGGCTCGGCGGTCGGCTGGGCCGGCGCGGGCTGCCGTACCTGGCGCTGTACCAGGTCGTGCTGCCGGTGCTGGCGCCCGTGATCGACGTGTTCGCGGTGCTCAGCCTGTTCACCGACCCGGTGCGCGGCGCGGCGGCGTGGCTGGGGTTCCTGGTGCTGCAGCTCGTGCCCGCGGTGATCGCGTTCCGCCTGGACCGCGAGAGCCTGCGCCCGCTGTGGGCGGTGGCCCTGCAACCGGTCGTCTACCGGCAGCTGATGTACCTCGTGGTGATCCAGTCGTTGATCACCGCGCTGGCCGGCGCGCGGCTGCCGTGGCAGAAGCTCAAGCGCGCCGGCACGGCGGCCCAGCACGCGCCCGACCTGGCGCCGCCCGACCTGGCGCCCGCGGACGAGGTGACCAAGCCGCTGGACCGGCGCGGGTGGGCCGTCGAGGACGAGGTCACGAAGCCGCTTCACGTCGGCTGAGCAGGCGTGGCGGTCCCTGGTCCGGGAGCGGCCTCGAGGGCGGACCGAGCCGGTGAGCCCGAAGTCGGCCCGACGGCCGTCCGCAACCCGCGCCAGGCACCCGCCGCACGTCCCGCACAACCCCTCTGACCTGCCCGAAGCCGCTCACTTAGGACGCCCGTCCCATTCCGCCTAGACTCGGCGACATGGCTGCTCCATCGACATCGCCGTCGCTGCCCCCGGCGCTCGCGGACGCCGTCCGCGACGACGCGTCGCTGCGCCGGTTCCTGCACGGACTGCCCGGTGTGGACCAGGTCGGCGTCGAACAGCGCGCGGCCGGTCTGGGCACCCGCAGCATCAAGAAGGCCGCCAAGATGTGGGCCATCGACACCGCCATCGGCATGGTCGACCTGACCACGCTCGAAGGCGCGGACACCCCCGGCAAGGTGCGGTCGCTCGCGGCGAAGGCCCGGCGGCCCGACCCGGACAACCCGGACGTGCCGAAGGTCGCCGCCGTCTGCGTGTACCCGGACATGGTGGAGACGGCCGTCGAGGAGCTCCGGGGCACGGGGATCGACGTCGCCAGCGTCGCGACCGCGTTCCCGTCCGGCCGGTCGAGCCTGAAGGTGAAGCTGGAGGACACCGCCTACGCCGTCGACGCGGGCGCCACCGAGATCGACATGGTGATCGACCGGGGCGCGTTCCTGTCCGGCCGGTACGGGCAGGTGTTCGACGAGATCGTGCAGGTCAAGCACGCCTGCGGGGACGCGCACCTCAAGGTGATCCTGGAGACCGGCGAACTCGCGACCTACGACAACGTGCGCCGGGCGTCGTGGCTCGGCCTGCTCGCGGGCGGCGACTTCATCAAGACGTCCACCGGCAAGGTGTCCCCCGCCGCGACGCTGCCCGTCACGCACGTGATGCTGCAAGCCGTCCGCGACTGGCACGCCCAGACGGGCGAGCTCAGGGGCGTGAAGCCGGCCGGCGGCATCCGCACGACCAAGGACGCGATCAAGTACCTGGTCGCGGTGCACGAGGTCGCGGGACCGGAGTGGCTGACCCCGACCCTGTTCCGCTTCGGTGCCTCCACGCTGCTCAACGACCTGCTGATGCAGCGGCGCACCCAGTTGGCCGGCCACTACAGCGGCCCCGATTACGTGACGGTGGACTGACATGTGGGAATACGCGCCCGCGCCCGAATCACGGGACATCGCGAACCTCAAGCCGAACTACCGGATGTTCGTCGACGGCCAGTTCGTCGAGGGCTCCGGTGAGCCGCTGAAGACCGTCAACCCCGGCACGGAGGAGGTGCTGGCCGAGGTCTCCACGGCCGGGCCCGCCGACGTCGACAAGGCCGTGAAGGCCGCGCGCCGCGCCTACGAGCGGGTCTGGGGCAGGATGCCCGGCTCCGAGCGCGCCAAGTACATCTTCCGCATCGCCCGCCTGATCCAGGAGCGGTCGCGGGAGCTGGCGGTGCTGGAGTCGTTGGACAACGGCAAGCCCATCAAGGAATCACGTGACGTGGACGTGCCGACGGCCGCCGCGCACTTCTTCTACCACGCGGGCTGGGCGGACAAGCTCGGCTACGCGGGCCTCGGCCCCGACCCGCGCCCGCTCGGCGTGGCGGGCCAGGTCATCCCGTGGAACTTCCCGCTGCTGATGGCGGCGTGGAAGATCGCGCCCGCGCTGGCGACCGGCAACACGGTGGTGATCAAGCCCGCCGAGACGACGCCGCTGAGCGCGCTGGTGCTGGCGGAGATCATCCAGCAGGCCGACCTGCCACCCGGCGTGGTGAACATCCTCGCCGGCGCGGGCGACGTCGGCGCGGCCCTCGTGTCGCACCCGGACGTGGACAAGGTCGCGTTCACCGGGTCGACCGAGGTCGGCAAGATCATCCAGCGGCAGCTGGCCGGCACCGGCCGCAAGCTCACCCTGGAGCTGGGCGGCAAGGCGGCGAACATCGTGTTCGACGACGCGCCGCTGGACCAGGCGGTCGAGGGCATCGTCAACGGCATCTTCTTCAACCAGGGTCACGTGTGCTGCGCGGGTTCGCGGCTGCTGGTGCAGGAGTCCGTGGCCGACGAGCTGCTGGAGAAGCTGCACGCCCGGGTGTCCACGCTGCGCGTCGGCGACCCGTTGGACAAGAACACCGACGTCGGCGCGATCAACTCGCGCGAGCAGCTGACGAAGATCCAGGAGCTGGTCGAGACGGGCGACGCCGAGGGCGCGCAGCGGTGGACGTCCGCGTGCCCGTTGCCGGACAAGGGTTTCTACTTCGCGCCGACGGTGTTCTCCAACGTGTCGCAGGCGATGCGGATCGCGCGCGAGGAGATCTTCGGCCCGGTGCTGTCGGTGCTGACGTTCCGCACGCCGGACGAGGCCGTGGCCAAGGCGAACAACACGCCGTACGGGCTGTCGGCCGGCATCTGGACCGAGAAGGGGTCGCGCATCCTGTGGGCGGCGCAGAAGATGCGCGCCGGCGTGGTGTGGGCCAACACGTTCAACCGCTTCGACCCGACCGCCCCGTTCGGCGGCTACCAGGAGTCGGGCTTCGGCCGCGAAGGCGGCCGCACCGGGCTGGAGGCCTACCTCGATGTCTGAGAACCGGATTTCCCTCGGCAAGGCCGAAAACCGGCTCGCCGTCGCGAAGACGTACAAGCTCTACATCGGCGGCGCGTTCCCCCGCTCGGAGTCCGGCCGGTCCTACCCGGTCGTCGACGCGAAGGGCGCGTTCCTGGCCAACGCGGCGCAGGGCTCTCGCAAGGACGCCCGGGACGCGGTCGCGGCGGCGCGCAAGGCGTTCCCCGGCTGGTCGGGCGCGACGGCGTACAACCGCGGGCAGGTGCTGTTCCGGGTGGCCGAGGTGCTGGAGGGCAGGCGGGAGCAGTTCGCCGCCGAGGTCGCCGCCGGCGAGGGCGTCGCGGTGAAGAAGGCGCAGTCGCTGGTGGACGCGGCCATCGACCGGTGGGTCTGGTACGCGGGGTGGACCGACAAGGTCGCCACGGTGCTCGGCGCGTCGAACCCGGTGGCCGGGCCGTACTTCTCGTTCTCCGTGCCGGAGCCGACGGGCGTGGTGGCGGTGCTCGCGCCGCAGCAGTCGTCGCTGCTGGGGTTGATCAGCGTGGTGGCGCCGGTGATCGCGACCGGCAACGCGGCGGTGGTCGTGACCTCGCAGGACCGGCCGCTGCCCGCGGTCACGTTGGCGGAGGTGCTGGCGACGTCCGACCTGCCCGGCGGTGTGGTGAACGTGCTGACCGGGCGGACGGCGGAGATCGCGCCCTGGCTGGCGTCGCACGCGGACGTGAACGCCCTGGACCTGACCGGCGCCCCGGAGTCGACGCGGGCGGACCTGGAGCGCGCGGCGGCGGGGACGGTGAAGCGCGTGCTGCGCGCGCGCCCGTCGGAGGACTTCACCCGCGAGCCGGACCTGGCCCGGCTGCGGGCGTTCCTGGAGCTGAAGACGGTCTGGCACCCGATCGGCGTCTGAGCCGGTCAGCGGCGGCAGCCGAACCAGCTGTAGGCGAGCAGGCCGGTGCAGCCGAGCACGACCGCGGTGACGGTGGCCGAGGTGGTGCCGGGCGGTTGCACCGGCCAGGTCAGCAGGCGGCTGAGCCAGTGCTCGTCGCCGCGCGGGACGACGAGCGTGACGCCGGTCCAGCCGACCGGCAGCGCCCAGGCGGCACGGGGGCCGAACAGCAGCGCGCCCAGTGCCACCAGGCCGCCGAGGCCGACCACGTCGCGGAGCAGGAACGCGTCGGTGGCGATGGGGTCGGCGACGCGGCCGGCCACGAGCAGCAGCGCGAGGACGAACGTGCCGCCGAGCAGCAGGTGCGCGGCCCGGCGGGGCGGCCAGCCGAACGCGGCCGTGCGGTCGAGCTCCAGGTCGTGCGAGCCCAAGCCGGTCGCGACCGCGGCGACCCCGATGGCCGCGCCGAAGGCGGCCAACTGCGGGCTGCCGTGCGGCGGGGCGAGCGCGACGAGCCCGACCACCCCACCCACCACGGCCGCCGCCGACGCCGGCACCAACCGGGACCGGGCGTGCAGGACCAGCCACCGCGTCACAGGGCACCGCCCGTGAGGGTGGTCAGCGGGTCGCCGGAGCAGGCCGCCTGCACCTCGCGCGCCGCCTGGACGCGGGCCGCCTGCTCGGGCTCCGGCAGGGCGCGCAGGTGCTCCCAGGCGTCGGCGACCAGCCCGTCGGTCTCCTCGCCCAACCACAGCCGGTACACGGGCAGCGGTTCCAGGCGGCCCGTCAGCCACCCCGTCATCACCGTGCGGGCCGCGACCTCGCGCGTCACCGTCCTCGGGATGTGATCGCCGTAGCAGGTGCGCGTCCCGGCGCCGGCCAACCAGTAAGTCGTCACCTGGTCCGCCGTGAGCGGTGTGCGGCGGAAGTAGGTGAACTCGTCCAGGTCGACCCACACCGCGTCGGTCGCCTCCGGCAGGCGCAGGTCCCGCTCCCCGCGCTCCTCCAGCCCGACCTCCCGCACTGACGTGGGCGGCGACGGCAGCTTCGCCATCAACCGCAGCACCTCCCGCGCCGGCCCCGTCAACGCCGCCCGTTCGTGCTCGTGCGCCCGCGTCAGGCACAGCTGCTCGACGCAGATCAGCTCCGCGGCCACCGGATCGGCCTTGACGGCCTCCTCCGCCGTCGCGGGCAGCAACGGCACCGCGACCGCCGCCGCGACCAGCACCGGCAGCGCGCCCAGCCACCGCCGGCGCAGCGCCACCAGCAGGAACCCGGTCAGCGCGATCCCGACGAACCACACCGCCTGCACCGCGCTCACCGGACCGGGCACCGCCGCGAACACCGACCTCGGGAACGGCAGCGTCGGCAGCAATGCGGTCCACGGCAGACCGTCCCCCGGCCGGCCCACCCCCAGCGACGTCAACGCCAACCCGGCGACCGCCAGCACCGGTGGCGTCAACGGCGACGGCACCAGCCGGCCCAGACCCACGCCCAGCCACGCCACGCCGACCAGCGCCAGCGCGCCGACCAGGGCGGCCGGCAGCCAGCCCCAGTGGAAGTAGTCCGTCGCCGACACCACCTGCACCGCGCCGACCGCGAACACCACCGCGTACGCCACGACGATCCCGACCGCCACCGCGCCGAGCGTCCACCCGACCCGCTGGGCACGCGGCCGCGGCGTGGAGCCGAACAGCTCCTCCACCCCCGACCGCCGGTCGCGCAGGCCCTGCAACGCGCCCGCGCCGAGCGCCAACGGCCACGAGAACGCCAGCATGAACCGGATCCACTCGGCCAACGTCGTCCACTGCCGGTTCCACGCGGTGCTGCTCTTGGTCGACGGCCCCCAGAACAGCATGCCGACCATGACCACCGCGATCAGCGCGCCGAGCACCAACGCCGTGCTGCGCTTCACCTCGATCCCGAGGATCCTCACCACGCACCGCCCAGCAGCGCCGAGTAGCCGCGCTCGATCGGGCTGTCGCCGACGTCGTCCGGCCCGCCGGCCGCCGCCAGTTCGGCGGGCGTGCCCTGGAAGACCAGCTTGCCCGCGGAGACCAGCACCACGTCCGTGCACGCCGCCGCGACGTCCTCGACCAGGTGCGTCGACACGACCACGCACGAGTCGGAACCCAACTCCTGCAACAACTCCCGGAACCGGACCCGTTGGCCGGGGTCCAGCCCGGCGGTCGGCTCGTCGAGCAGCAGCACCTCGGGGTCGTTCACGATCGCCTGCGCGATGCCCGCCCGCCGCACCATGCCGCCGGACAGCGTCTTCAGCCGGTCGTCCGCGCGGTCGGCCAGCCCGACCCGTTCGACGGCCCGCTGCACCGCGCCGGGGACGTCCCGCTTCGGCATCTCCTTGAGCCACGCCATGTACTCGACGAACTCCCGCACCGTGAACCGCTTGTAGTACCCGAAGTCCTGCGGCAGGTAGCCGAGCGCGCGGCGCACCCGGCGCAGGTCCAGCCGCCCGGACACCGACGTGCCCAACACCTCCAACGTCCCCGACACGGGCCGCAGCACGGTCGCCAGCGACCGGATCAGCGTGGTCTTGCCCGCGCCGTTCGGCCCGAGCAGCCCGTGCACACCGCGGCCGAGCCGCAGGTCCAGCCCGTCCACCGCCATCGTCCGGCCGGCGCGCACGCGCAGACCCCTCGCCTCGACCTGCCAGGCGTACCCCGTCGGCGCGACTTCCGCCGCGCTCACCACACGTGCCACGAGCCCTCCCTCCGTCACAGCCGCGCGTAGGCCGCGGACCTGAAGAACACGGCGGCGGCGCCCCCGACGAGCACCGCCGCCCACACCGGCGCCGCGCCCGGCGCGAGCACACCGGGCACACCGCCGACGACCACCGCCGGACCGACCACCAGCACCGCCCACGCGCACGCGGCGGCCACGGCGGCCCGGCGCATCCCGATCACGCCGCCGAGCGCGAGCGTCACCGCGGTGACGCCGAGGCACGGCAGCAGCCAGTACGCGGGCGACGCGCCGGCCAGCCACCCGCCGAGGAGCAACGCCGGCAGCACGGCCACGAGCACCGCGAACGTGCGGCGCAACACCAGCTGCAGCCCGGCCCGTGGCGTGGAGACGACCAGTTCGTAGGCCGGGTCCATCCCCCGGGACCACGCCGCGGCCACGCCGAGCACGGGCACGATCGGCGCGATCAGCAGGACCGCGGACGACGCCGAGGGACCGGGCAGCCCGTCCAGCGACAACGCCGCCAGCACCACGAACGCCGTCATGGCCAGCCACGGCAGCAACGACGGCGTGGCCCACCGCGCGAGCCGGTGCCGTCGGTGGGCGGGCGGCCCGGCGGGCTCCAACCCGGCCCACACGGTCTCGGTCAACGCCGTGACCTGCGGCGGAGCCACGTCGGCCAGGCGCAGCCGGCACGTCTGGCACGTTTCCAGGTGCGCCTCGACCGCCCACAGCACGTCGGCGGGCAGGTCGTCACCGCCCGCGTAGCGGGCGATCGAGTCGGCACTCGGGTGCTCGTTCATGACAGCGCCTCCCGCATCGCGATCCGGGCCCGCCGGGCGCGGGTCTTCACGGTGCCCTCGGGCACCCCGAGCAGCACCGCGGTCTCGCGCACGGTCAGCCCGTCCAGCACCATCGCCTGCAACACCTGCCGCAGCTCCGGCGCCAGGTCGCGCAGCGCGCCGCCCACGTCGTCGCCCAGCGCGCCCGCCAGCACCTCGTCCTCGGCGGCGGGCGCGGCCGCGGTCTCGGCCACCGGCAGCGGCCGGGCCTGGTGCGCACGCCGGCGGAACGCGTCCACCAGCCGCCGTGCCGCGATCGTCCAGAGCCAGCCGACCGCCGTGCCGTCGACCGCCGCGCCCGCGAACGACCCCGCCGCCCGCCACACCGCCAGGTACGTCTCCTGCATGACCTCGGCCACGACCTGCTCGTCGGCGCACCGGCGGCGCAGGCGCACGGCCAGCCACGGCGACGTGCGGCGGTAGAGCTCCTCGAAGGCCGCGCGGTCGCCACGGGCCACCGCGCGCACCAACTGCTCCTCGTTCACACCCGGCAAGACGCCCCGCTCGCGGAAAAGGTTCTCGACTCAGTGTGAGCTGAGTCGCATCACGCGACGCTGAGCACCGTGTCTAACAGGTCGCGCAACGAGTCGTTCGAACTGGTCAGACTCTGCTCGCACGCGGCGGTGAACGCGACCCGGTCCAGCGTGTGCACCGCGACCCGCCAGCCCGCCTCCCGCGCCAGCTGGCGGAAGAACGCCCGCTGCGCGCGCCCGTTGCCCTCCCGGAACGGGTGCACGGCGTTGACCTCGGCGAAGTAGTGCGTGAACCGGTCCAGGAACGCCTCGCGCGGCAGGCCGCGCAGGTAGCGCTCCTTCTTCAGGTCGTCGAACACGCCGATCGCGTACGGCTCGATCTGCCGCCAGGCGGCGAACAAGGAGGACTTGCCGATGTTGACCCGCCGGAGCTCACCGGCCCACGGGTAGAAGTCGCCGAAGATGCGGCGGTGGAAGGCACGCAGGTGGGCGAGGTCGTACAGGCCGGGCAGGGGCGCCAGCGCGAGCTGCTCGACGCGCATCGTGCTCAGGCGCGTCTCGGCGAAATCGCACTCGATCGGGTCGGTCAGGCCCAGGTTGTTGCGCAGCACCCCGGACGCGGGGTCCAGGTAGGGGTCGTCGTCCACTACCGGCGCAGCGCCTCGATCTCCCTGGCGATCGCCTCGTCCGCGGTCAGCTCGCCGGCCGCGACGGCGCGCATCGTGGCCACCACGTCGTCCGGCACGTCCAGGCCCTCCAGCCGGGCGCTGCCGACGGCCTCGGCGATCGCCTCCTCGCCACCGCTGGTCAACCGGCGGAAGTAGCGGGCCATCACCTCGTGCGAGAGGGGTGCGCTGCTCGGCTCGGACTCGGCCAAGTCGCCGCGCGCGGCGCGCCACGGCTCCTCGTCGTGCGCCATGTCGCTCAACTCGTGCCTGCTGAAGTGCGCGTACCGCTCGACCACCGAACCGACGACGGCGCGTTCACGGTCGGTGAGCCGGTGCGGATCGCCCTCTTCCCACGCGCAGACCTCGGACTGGCCCTGGTGGCGGTAGTAGACGTCGGGCACCACGGGACCTCGCCGCCACGCCTCGATCCGGGCGTCGAACAGGGGTTCGCCGTGCTCGGCCAGGTACCACGCCTGGGCGTAGTAGAGGAGCTTCTGCAACTTCATCGGCGACTCGGGCCCGGTGCCGTCGAGCACGGCCGCGGCCACGTCGTGGACGTCCGCCATGCCACCTCCAGCGAGTGCTCTGAGCTGCGACTACTCATTCTACCGGAGATCGCGGCGGCGGTGGGCGCGCTGGGGTGGGTCAGCTCCGCCGGTCGCGCCGCCCGGTCAGGCCCAGCGCGGTCGCGCCGGACAGGAGCAGCGCGCCGCCGAGCACCAGCAGGCCGCGCACGGACGTGCCGGTGGCGGCCAGGTGGTGGTCGTCCTCCGGGAGGACGGCCGCCGGGTGGCTCGTGGTCGCGCTGGTCGCGCCGCCGGTCGTGGTGCCGGTCGTGGTGCCGGTGGTCGTCGCGCCTGTGGTGCTGGAGCCGGTGGTGGTGGAGCCGGTGGTGGTGGTCGTGGTGGTGGTCGTGGTCGTTGTGGTGGTGGTCGTGGTTGGGCTGGTGCGGCAGGTGGTGACGATGTCGTCGAACGGCGCGTAGTGGATCTCGCCGCCGCTGCCGCTGGTCTCACCGCCGTGCACGAGCGACTTGACCACCACCGCGCCCTCGATGTTGGACGGGCTCAGGTCGACCAGGGTGGCGTTCGGCGCGTAGATCGTGCCCCAGACCGTGGGCGAGCTCGGCGGCAGCGTGATCGTCCCGGACGTGGTGAAGTTCCACAGCACGTGCTGCGACGGCTCGTTGCCCTGCCAGCTCACGTTCGGCGGGTCGAAGGTGTAGTCGCCGGACACGTCGACGTTGATGATCAACCACGCGTCGTCGCCGGGTTGCAGGTAGCCGTTGCGCGGGTTGATGTTGTCCAGCGCGCTGAGCTGCTCCGGCGTCAGGGTCAGCACGTTCTGGCCCGGCTGCAGGCCGATCGTCGCGTTCGGGTCGGTGCCGTTCCAGGGGCCCTGGCCGTTCTGGTCGGTCAGCGTCACGGTGGACGGGCAGGCGAACATCTCCGCGTTGAGGCTCCGGTACGTCGTGAACAGCGAAGCGAAGTCGAACCCGCTCGCGCCGCCGACCGACTCGGCGGGCTCCGAGGTCTGGATCGAGACGCCCGGTGTGGTGCCCGGACCGGCGCCGTCGGGCACGACCCACGTCACGCCGCCGGACGGGATCACGTCCGCTCCGCTCAGGTCGCCGATCTTGGCGTAGGAGTTGTTGAGCACGCTGAGCGTGCCGGTGCTCCCGGCGAAGTCGATCGCGCCGCCGACCACGAAGCTGGTCGGTCGGGTGTCACCGGGCAGGACGTAGGTGCCCGCGTGGTTGAGCCCCGCGTTGTACTGCCGGAACCGGACGTCGCCGCCGACCGCCACCGGCCCCTCGGTCTCGTTCTCGTACAGCCCGGCGTCGCCCTCGACCAGCACGAGGAACCCGTGGCTCGGGTCGGCGTACACGTCACCCGGCGCGACCGGCCGCAGGGGGTTCACCTCGGCCAGGAGCCTCGGCTCGGCGCTGGGCGCCCAGGCGATCGCGACAACGGCGACGACGACCGCGGCGCCGACCGCGCCAACGCGACTGATCTGCATGTCCGGCTCCCGGTGAGGTCGATCCGCCACCCCACCGAGCAGCCAAGGGCAACTACCCGGACTCGGCACGCCGGCACGCTCGCGTTTCACCCGCCAGGGTGATCACCCGCGCGGATCGGACTCCCGGGACCCCCGAGTTCGACGCCCAATACCGACGACCACTAGTTCGTGAACCAGCCCAGCCGGCCGTCCGTCGTCACCAACGGCTCGCAGTGCCCGAGCCGGCCGCGGTGCTCCAGGGCCGTCGCGACCTGGTCCAGCATCTCGTCCAGGCTCGTCCACTCCGGTTTGAGCATCTCGCCCGCCTCGCGGTCCCACTCGACCACGCACCCCGACAGCACGCCCGGCCGCAGGTCGACCGCCAACGCGTCACCGCACCCGTCGAACGCGATCGGCAGCCACATCGGGTGGAACCCGGTCGTCGGCGTGCCCGCCTCGGTGGCGAGGTCCGCCGGCCAGAACCGCTCCTTCAACCGCCACGAGCGCAACGCGTTGGACGGACCGAGCGGTGTGTAGAACGGCGGCAGCACCTCCGCGAACGCCAAATCGGCGGTGCCACCGCACACCGCCCACCACGCGCGCAGGTCGGCGGGCGGCTCGAGGCCGCTCGCGACCGCCAACGCCTCGACCGCGGCGCTGTCCTCGGGGGGCACGAACGCCGATCCGGTCAAGGGGGCGTGGTGGTCGAGCCACGCCACAATCCGTTCCCAATGGCGCAAAACACCCACACACACATGATCAGGTGACGACACCGCCCGTGGTACCGCTCATCGGGGCAGGATCTCGCCGAACGCCGCACAACCCGCCGGCGGATGGGGCAGGATCGCGCTCGCACGGCACCAAAAGGGGGACGAGGGTGGAACGGGGTTTCGGCGTCGACACCGCGGCGCTGTCGGCGTACGGCAGCACGGCGGCGGGTCTGGCGAGCGAGGTCGGCGCGGTCGGCACGTCCACGTTGGCGGGCACGACGTCGTTGGCCGCGGGCAGCTTCGGCAAGATCGGCGACGAGGTCGGCCTCGGCGCGGCGTTCCAGCGAGCGGCACAGGCCCAAGTGGACGGTGTGGCCGCCGCGTCGGCCGGGTTGTCGGCGTTCGCCGCGGAGGTCGCGAAGACCGGCCAGGCGTACACCGAGCAGGAGGCGCGCACCAGCGCCGACCTCGACCGGGCGGCACAGGTCTGACGTGGACGTCGGCGGCTTCCTGGCGGCTCTGGTCCAGCCGATGAAGGACCACTTGGCCAAGCTGGAGGGCGACACCGGCGGCGCGACGGGCGCGGCCGAGGCGTTCGGGCGGGCGTCCACGGCGTTGACCGAGCTCGACGGCAGGCACACGGGCGCGGCGAACGCCGCGATGAGCCAGTGGTACGGGGAGAAGGCGAACGCGTTCCAGACCCGCGTCGCCGCGTTCTCCGGTGGCGTCGGCACGTTGGCGCGCAACGCGACGACCACCCAGCAGGCCGCCACCACGGCGGTGGACGCGGTGAACGCCGGCAAGACCGCGATCCAGGGCCTGATCGACGAGTTCACCGGCTGGGCGTGGCCCCGGCTGGCGGCGGCGGTCGCGGCGGGCGCGTTCGGCGGGATCGGCGCGGTGCTCGCGGTGGCGGCGGAGGTGACCGCGAAGGCCCGTGAGTACGAGGGCAGGACCGGTCAGGAGTTGGACAAGGTCCGCAACGAGCTGACGGCCGTCGTCGCGCAGTTGCAGGGCTTGGCGCACCCGAACTTCGCCGGGATCGGCGACCCGTTGGGCGTGGAGAGCGGTGGCGCCACGTCGACGTCGTCGGCCGGTGACGCGGGTGGCAGCGGCGGGTCGTCCTCCTCGTCCGGCGGTGGGTCGGGTGGCGGGTCCGGTGGCGGCGGTGGTGGCGGTGGTGGCGGTGGCGGTGGCGGTGGCGGTGGCGGTGGCGGTGAGCCCACCGGGCCGCGCCTGCCCGTGGCGATCCCGCCGCAGCCCGGCACCGGTGTCGGCGTGAACCTGCCCGACGGCAGCTCCGCCGAAGCGCCCAACGAGACCGCCGCACGCGCCGTGCGCAACGCGTTGTCCGCTCTGGGCACCCCGTACGTGTGGGGTGGCGCGAACCCGCCCCAGGGCACGGACTGCAGCGGCCTGACCCAGTGGGCGTACGGCGGCGCCGGGTTCGACATCCCGCGGCCCGCGTCGTCACAGGCGATGGGCGCGTCCGTGCCGCCGGACCAGCTGCTGCCCGGCGACCTGGTGGTGTGGGACGGGCACGTGGCCATGGTGATCGGCAACGGGCAGATGGTGGAGGCGGGCGACCCCGTGCAGGTCAACCCGATCCGCACGAGCAACAGCGGTATGGGCTTCATGGGCTTCTACCGACCGACCGGCTGAGACGGGCTGAGGACGTGGACGAGACGCAGCGGGCGGCCCGGCGGGTCGCCGACACCGAGCGGCAGGTCGTCGAGCACGCGGCCCGCACCGGCCCGGTGCTCGGCCGGGCGTCGTCACCCGACGGCGCGGTCACGGTCGTCGCCGCGCCCGGCGGGCCGCCGCAGGAGGTGCGGGTTTCGCCGTCGGCGTTGAACATGGGACCGCGGGCGCTGGCGGACGAGATCCTGCGCGTGTCGGCGCGGGCGTCCCGTGACGCGGCGTCGCGCCTGCACCGGACGGTGGAACGCGTGGTCGACCCGGCGGCGGTGCGGGCGTTGGCCGAGATCGGCTTCGAACGCGGTCCGGACGACGACGAGTTCGACGGCACGTACCTGAGGGAGTCGCGGTGACGCAGGAACAACGGCTCGCGGCGGCCGAGGGCCTGACCGAGGTGCTGGCCCGCACCACCGGCAGCGCCGAGCACCCGACCCGCCTGGCCCGCGCCACGGCGACCGCGTCGGGTGAGCTCAAGGCGCTCGACCTGCACCCGAACGCGTTGGCGCAGGGTCCGGACGCGGTCGGCAGGCTGGTCGTGGAGACGGCGCGGCTGGCCACGGACGCGGCGGTGCAGAAGAGCTACAACGAGTTGGCCAAGTCGTTGGGCGACAGCATGGCGATGGCGGTGGAGGCGTTCGCCGGGCCGCCGCCCTTGCAGACGGCGGGTGCGGCCCTTCGGTCGCAGGCGGAGTCGGCGGCGATCCCTCGGCCGGAGGCGGCCGTTCAGCCGCAGGCGGCCGTCCAGTCGCAGGTCACGCCGCCGGCGGCACACCGGCGGAGCGCGACCGGGACGCCTCCGCCGCCGTGGGCGGGACAGGTGAAGAGCCGCCCCGCGCCCCGCCCGCAACCCGAGGAAACGGACGACGACGACTACTTCGCGGACCCTTTCCGTGGTCAACGGCAGTAGTGCGTGATCGACCCCGTACTCTTGCCCCCGCATCGCAAAGGGGCATGGCGTGACCGGGAGGTCGGATGGCACAGGACATCGTCCCGATCGAGCTGGGGCTCACCCAGGGTGATGTCGTCACCCTGTGGGCCCCGCGCTGGCGGGAAGAGGGCGAGGAGTGGGAAGCCTTCCTCGGCCACGAGGAGGACCTGTACGCGTTCCCCGATGCCGCGCACTTGGCGGCGTTCGTGCGCAAGGCCGAAGAGCACGACCTGACCGACCACCCCGCGTGGCACGTCGTGCCCGCGCTGTCGGTCGGTGAGCTGTCGCCGGACGACAACCACCAGTTCGACCTGGTCGGCGTGCCCGAGCTGGTCTCCGAGGAGCCCGACACGTGGGTCATCGGCGAACTCGCCGACGTGATCTCCATCGTGCGGTCGCTGGCGGACGTCTGCGAGCTGGAGAAGGTGCACGAGGTCCTCGACTCGGCGGAGGGCTTCGCGCTGCTCCCGCAGGGCACGCTGCCGTTCACCGGCCGCGAGGGCCAGGCGTTGTGGACCGAGATCTCCCAGGTCGTCGCGGAGAAGTGGGACGAGGTGCTGGACGCGATCGACGAGGTCGTGACCACGCCGGAGGTCGACGAGACCACGCTCAAGGCCGCGCAGGACGAACTGGCCGAGTTCGAGGAGGCCAACGCGGCCGCCGCGGCCGCCGCGGAGGAGGACGAAGAGGAAGGCGACGAGCCGGTCGGCTTCTGGGGCGAGGTCGGCATCGACCCGATCAAGATCATCAGTGGCGCGGGCGAGTACTACACGCTGCGCTGCTACCTGGACGACCAGCCGGTCTTCCTCGGCCGCAAGGGCCGGATCGACGTGTTCGGGTCGCCGCGCGCGCTGGCCCGGTTCATCGTCGAGGCCGACGACAACGACCTGGCCGAGGTGTCGACCTGGGGCGAGCTGGTCACCAAGGCGACCGGCGGCGACCTGGAGGTCGAGGTCGACCCGGACAACGTCTACGTGCTCACGGGGCTGGACGAGGACATCGCCGACGGCCCGGACGCGATCGACCCCACGCAGCTCGACCTCGTGGTCGAACTGCTGGAGGACGCCGGCGAGTGGGCGAACGACGACACCGTGAAGGTCGCGCTGAACCAGTCCGAGCGGCTGGGGTGGCTGGTGTCGTACGTGCTCAAGCCGGACCCGACGCGGCTCGCGCCCAGCGCGCCGTTCGACGACGAGCAGGTGGCGTGGCGGACGCTCGTGGCGGCGTTCGAGGACCGGCTCAAGGTCCACTAAAGGCCGAGAGAGTCGAGTGAAAAGGCAGAGGTCGCGGGCAGCCATCGGAGCCCGCGACCTCTGCGTTTGTGCGACCACCGGTCTGTGCGACCACCGGTCTGTGCGACCACCGGTCTGTGCGACCACCGGTCTGTGCGACTACTGGTTCGTGCGACTAGTCCTGGGACAGAGCGGCGTAAGCCGGTTCGATGACGTCCTGGATCAGCGCGCGGCGCTCGTCGTGCGAGATGAACGCGGCCTTGGCGGCGTTGACGGTGAACTTGCGCAGGTCGTCCCAGCCGAAGCCGAAGTTCTCGACCACGGTGGCGAACTCGCCGGTCAGCGACACCATGCTCATCAGCCGGTTGTCGGTGTTCACGGTGACCCGGAAGCCGAGGTCGTGCATCCGCTTGATCGGGTGCTCGGCCAGCGACGCCACGGCGCCGGTGTGCACGTTCGACGTCGGGCACATCTCCAGCGCGATGCGCCGGTCGCGCACGTACGCGGCCAGCGGGCCGACCTCGTCGCCCTTGATGTCCTCGGCCAGCCGCACGCCGTGGCCCAGCCGCTCGGCGCCCGCGAGCTGCACGGCCTCCCAGGCCGACTCCGCGCCCGACGCCTCGGCGGCGTGGATGGTGAAGTGCGCGTTCTGCTGCCGCAGGTACTCGAACGCGGACAGCTCCTTGCTCGGCGGGAACCCGGCCTCCGGGCCCGCGATGTCGAAGCCGACCACGCCCGAGTCCCGGTAGCGGACCACGAGGTCGGCGATGCGCTGCCAACCGTCGTTCTGGCGCATGGCGCACAGCAGCGTGCCGACCCGGATGCGGCCGCCCGACGCGGCCTCGCCCTGGCGGAAGCCCTCCTGCACCGCCTCGACGGCCTGCTCCATGCTCAGGCCCTTGTCGGTGAACAGCTCCGGCGCGTAGCGGATCTCGGCGTACACGACGCCGTCGGCGGCGAGGTCCTGCACGGCCTCGGAGGCGACGCGCACCAGCGCGGACTCGTCCTGCATGACGCCGCACGTGTGCGCGAAGCCCTCCAGGTAACGGACCAGCGAGCCGGAGTTGGCGTTGTCGCGGAACCACTCGCCCAGCGCCACCGGGTCCGTGGTGGGCAAGCCCTGGTGGCCGCAGGCCTCGGCGAGTTCGATCACCGTCTGCGGGCGGAGGCCACCGTCGAGGTGGTCGTGCAGGAGCACCTTCGGCGCGCGGCGAAGGTCTTCCTGGGTAAGCGGGGTCGGCATGGGCGCCACCGTATACCGGTGACACGCCGTGTCGTTCGGAGCTGCGTTGATCAAGAACCGGTATGATCACCCCCACGTCACCCGGTGTGTTCAGAACCACTCGATCAGGTGCCGCTTTCGCTGTCGTGAACCCGTTGTGCAGTCGTGATGCAGAACTTTCCGCTACTGGTGACCGGGCTTTAGTCACTCACTCGGCGGATGCTCACACGGAGCAGTCACAGGCGCGCTGCCGGTTACGTTGGGGTAAGGTCGACAACTGTCACTCCAACGGAGTACACGCAAGGTCGATCCAGGCGGTCCCGGTCGGGGGGCGCTACTGCCCGCCGCCCCAACCTGGTTAGGCTCCCGGAGGTCTCCCCTCCCCTGGACGAAGGCACCCGAGCCGTGAACGAGAACAACAACTCCACGATGTCCTTCGATCGGATGCGCAACATGCTCACGCGCGCCGCGGAGATCCGTGAGAGCGAACAGCAGCAGATCTTCGACGCACTGGACGAGATCCACGCGCGGATGTCCCCGCTCGAGTCGCTGGGTTCCGTTCGCAAGCGCCTGTCCGAGCTGCCCGACCGGACCGAGGTCAGCGTGCTGGCCGAGCGGCTGGACGAGGCGCTGGCCAAGCTGGAGGCCCAGGACGCCGCCGTGCAGGGCATCGGTCGGGCCGTCGAGGGCCTGGTCGACAAGCTCGCCAAGCCGTTCGCGCAGCTCGACGGTCGGCTCGACGGGGTGACGGGTCGGTTCGAGGGCGTCGCCGGGCGGATGGACGGCCTGGAGGACAAGCTCTCCCACATCCACAAGCGCCTCGACGACCTCGACGGCCACCTGGACAAGCAGGACGGCAAGGTCGAGCAGGTGCCGGCCGCGGTGACCGGGCCGTTGCGCGAGCGCATCGAGGCGTTGGAGGCCGCGCTGCGCGGTCGCCTGGACGAGGTCGACGAGGGCGTGCACGAGCACCTCGACGGCACGCGTGAGGCGTTGCAGCGCTCGGTCACGGAGTCCGCGAACGGCCTGACCGGCAAGCTGGACGAGACCCGCGACAACGTCAACAGCACGCGGGACGGGCTGCACGCGGCGTTGACCGAGACGCGCGAGTCGCTCGTGGCGCAGTTGGCCGACACGCGCAGCACGATGACGGGCAAGCTGGACGAGGCCCGCGAAGCGCTGCACGCGGCGTTGGACGAGACCCGCGACCAGGTCGACGCGACCGACCGCCTGGAGGCGCTGGCGCAGCGCTTGGAGCAGGTGACGTCCCGGCTCGACACCATGGCGACCCGGCTCGACTCGGTCGAGGACGACTTCGCGTCGCGGCTCGGCGAGCTGTCCGGCGTGGTGGAGCAGGGCATCGCCAAGGTCGAGGGCACGCTGGCGACCCGGCCGGACGTCGACTCGCTGGCCGGCCTGGTGCGCAAGAGCAACCAGGAGTCGGAGCTGCGCATCGGCGGGCAGTTGGACGAGGCGATGGCGACGTTCGCCGAGCTGATCCTCGGCGGGGGTTCGCCCACGCCGCCCCCGCCGCCCACCGCGTTGCCGCGGCCTCAGCGGCGGACCCGGAAGAACGGGCCGAAGCCCGGGGAGAACCGGAACGTGGACGATGACGATCTGACGGCTGAGGGCGCCTGATCCGCTCCCGGTTGATCACGGTGTGGTGCCGCTGATCGCTTGTGAGCAGTAAACCGAGAAGGTCCGGTCCGTGATTGTGTGCGGGCCGGGCTTTTTTGTGTGCCGGTGGGTGGTTCGGCGGCGGGTCCGTTGTTGGTCGGGTTTCGGGGGGTCCCCCCCCCCCCCCCAACAAACTCGGACAAAAACACCCCCTCCGTGGTGGGGGATGGGGGGGGTGTGG
>NZ_JBVJVK010000028.1:106547-108082 GCF_055603705.1 Actinosynnema sp. NPDC037264
AAAAGAGGGTCTCTTCGGGGGTGGTGGGCGGTCTGGTTTTTTTTTTGGTCGGGGGGTTGTTTTGGGGGCGGGCCTTTTTTTGTTTGGTTTTCTGTCCCCCCCCCAGACGGGTCGGCGGGATGACACGAAACCCTTCTGCTGGAGGGGAGGTGGTGGAGGGTTGGCCTCCTCGTGACCGCCTCAGCCCTTCCCTGCCGCCCTGCGACCAGAGCCGACGTACCCCTTCGCTGTGGATGCAGGCGCTGCGGCCACCACCCGGGGGGTCCGTCCGTGGACCGCGGGGATCTTGGCCTTCTTGGAGCCCGATGCGGGGTTCTTCCTCGCTGGACGTTTACTTGGCGGCTCCTCGGGCTGCGGGACGACGGCGGCCTCGATGCGGGCCAGTCGCTCGTTGATCCGCGCGAATTCCTCGCTCTCCGCGAGGCGCACACCGTTGACCGCGTGCTCGATGATCTCTCGAACCAACGCCGTGTAGCGCATACCGCGCGTCTGCGCGAGCGCCTTGAGCGCGTCGACGACGTCACCCGGCAATCGAAGGGACGTGGTTTGCATCGGACGCGGATCAACCCACTCGCCATGCTCGATTTCGGCCGACGTGTCATGGGTGTCGTAGTGAGCGGCCAGCGCCTCAAGGTCTTCGACCGGACGAGGAAGGGACTCGTTTCGCTTTGCCATTGTCATCACCGTGCCTTCCTCAGGAAGGTCTTCTTCTCACTGGGTGTCATGTCCCGCGCGGTCACGATGAACGCTTCACCGTTGTCTTCGGCGGCCACCACGAACAGATACCGTCCCGCATAGGTGCGGCCGTACATCAAGATCGTGTCGTCCCGGCCTTCGGCCTGCCAGTACGGACGTTCGAGGATCGCCTCCCTCACCTCGTCCAAGGTCACCGTGTCGGGCGATGTGGTCGGCCGACCACTTGCTGTCCTTGACACCACGGAACACCGACCCAAGTGTAATACGAACGCATTGCGTTGTCACTGCCGCGTGTGGTGCCGGGAGGCATGCCCGGCACCTGACAGCGGCGACCTGCCGGGTGCGCCGTGGACGAGGGCCGGCCGTTGCGACGCGCGGCCGAGCGGTTCCAGGTCTAGCCGACCACCGCCCACTGGGCCTCGCGTTGTCGCGTGCTGGGCGAGGCGGGCACGACCGACCGTTGCAGCCGACCGCACCACAGCCCGCGTCGCCTGCCCACCCGCTGCGAACGCCGGATCGTGAACGTCCGCCTGGCGCGGCGGTGGGGTCCGACCCGCATCGCCTACCTGCTCGGCGGGGTACACCCTGCTCGACGAATGGGCCTACGCCCAGCCCTACCGGTCCGAAGCCGAACGACGAGCCGCACTGCCACACGGGCTGCACACCTACAACCACCACCGCGGCCACACCGCACTGGGCGGCCAACCACCAGCCAGCCGCGTCCCCAACCTCCCCGGGCAGTACAGCTAGCGCCTGTTTCACAAGTCTCGTTCGATGAGAGTCGCGCCTGAGGTGGTTCCCGGCGGTGCGGCCGAATGGGCCGCATACCGCTGTTGTAT
>NZ_JBVJVK010000029.1:0-107153 GCF_055603705.1 Actinosynnema sp. NPDC037264
GCGGCCGGGTCGGCGAGCGCAGAGTGCGTGGCGCCCCCCCCCCCCCCCCACGCCCCCCCCCCCCCCCCCCCCCCCCCCCCCCCCCACCCCGAGTGGTCAGTTGTTCCGGACGACGTCATGCCCTGGCTCGGGAACCGGTCACCATGCGGTAGACGCCAAGCACGATCAGCGAGCCGAGGATGGCGAGCAGCCAGGTGCTCAGGTCGAAGAACGTGTTGATGTTGGTCCCGAAAATCGCCTGGCCGACGAAACCGCCGATGATGGCGCCGACGATGCCGAGCAGCATCGTGATGATGATGCCGCCGGGGTCCCGACCTGGCATGATGGCCTTGGCGATGGCACCCGCGATGAGGCCGAGGACGATCCAACCCAAGATGCCCACGGGGGCTCTCCTTCCTGATGGCCGCGACGGGGGATCCGTCGGGGCGCTTGATCGAGGAATGCCCACGTTCGAGTGATACCACGCCCTCGTTACCGTTCCGTTATCCAAGTACCGCTGTGCGGGCTATCAGGTCGGCTCGGGAACAATGGGCGGTGATGAGCACACCACGCACGGTCCTGGTACTCGGGTCGACCGGGTCGGTCGGCACCCAGGCCCTCGACGTCATCGCCGCCAACCGCGACCGGTTCACCGTGGTCGGACTGGCCGCCGGCGGCGCGGACCCGGCCGCCCTCGCCGCGCAGGCCGTCGAGTTCGGGGTCCAGGCCGTGGCCGTGGCCCGGGCCACCGCGGTCGAGGACGTCACGCTCGCCCTCTACGCCGAGGCGCAGAAGCGCGGCTACGCGCGGGGCGCGTTCAAGCTGCCGCGCATCCTCGCCGGCCCGACCGCGATGACCGACCTGGTCGACTCCACCCCGGCCGACGTGGTGCTCAACGGCATCACCGGCTCGATCGGCCTGGCGCCCACGCTGCACGCCCTCAAGGCGGGCGCGACGCTCGCCCTGGCCAACAAGGAATCGCTGATCGCGGGCGGTCCGCTCGTGCTCAAGGCGGCCAAGCCGGGCCAGATCGTGCCGGTCGACTCCGAGCACTCCGCGCTGGCCCAGTGCCTGCGCGGCGGCCGGCCCGACGAGGTGGCCAAGCTCGTCCTCACCGCCTCCGGCGGCCCGTTCCGCGGTCGCACCCGCGCGGACCTCGCCGACGTCACCGCGCGTGAGGCCATGGCGCACCCCACGTGGTCGATGGGGCCGGTCATCACCGTCAACTCGTCCACCCTCGTCAACAAGGGGCTGGAGCTGATCGAGGCGCAGCTGCTGTTCGGCGTGCCCTACGACCGCATCGACGTGGTCGTGCACCCGCAGTCGATCGTGCACTCGATGGTCACCTTCACCGACGGCTCCACGCTCGCCCAGGCCAGCCCGCCGGACATGAAGCTGCCGATCGCGCTGGCGCTGGGCTGGCCAGACCGGATCCCCGGCGCCGCCGCCGCGTGTACCTTCGACCTGGCGACGGCGTGGACGTTCGAGCCGCTGGACGACGAGACGTTCCCGGCGGTGAGGCTCGCCAGGCAGGCCGGCTCCGGCGGTGGCTGCCTGCCTGCGGTCTACAACGCGGCGAACGAGGAAGCGGTCGCGGTCTTCCTCGGCGGCGGCACGTCGTTCACCTCCATCGTGGACACTGTGGCAGGAGTGCTCGCGGAGGCGGACGGCTGGGCGCACGAGCCGGTCGACGTCGACGAAGTCCTCGCGGCGGAGCAATGGGCCCGGGCGCGGGCGCGGGAACTCGTGGCCACTTCGGTGGGGTCTGGAAGGGACTGACGTGCTCGTTTTCCTGGGCATTCTGCTGTTCGCCCTGCTCATCGGCATCTCGATCGCGCTGCACGAGCTCGGCCACCTGGCCACCGCGAAGATGTTCGGGATGAAGGTGACCCGGTACTTCATCGGGTTCGGGCCGAAGATCTGGTCCTTCCGCCGCGGCGAGACCGAGTACGGCCTCAAGGCCATCCCGGCGGGTGGCTTCTGCGAGATCACGGGCATGACCGCGCTGGAGGAGGTCGCGCCGGAGGACCGGCACCGCGCGTTCAACCGGCAGAAGACCTGGAAGCGCGTGGTGGTCCTGTCCGCGGGCTCCATCACCCACTTCATCGTGGGCTTCATCATCTTGTACTTCATGGCCTTCACCATGGGCATCCCGAACCTGCGCGACAGCGCGATGATCGCCGAGGTCGCGCCGTGCGTGCAGAACAGCACCGACGCCGAGTGCGCGCCCGGTGCGCCGTCGCCGGCCAAGGACGCGGGCTTCCAGGCGGGCGACGAGATCGTGGCGGTGGCCGGCGCGGCCACGCCCACGTGGGCCGACGTGCTGACGAAGACCCGCGAGCGGACCGGCACCACGGAGTTCAAGGTGCTGCGCGACGGCCGTGAGCTGACCCTCACCGCCGACGTCGCCCGCGTCGAGCGCGAGATGGAGCGCAAGGACGGCACGCGCTACAAGGAAGAGGTCGGCGCGATCGGCGTCATCCAGCAGCGCAACTTCGAGTACAACGCGTTCACCGCGATCGGCGGCGCGACGCAGTTCACCGGCACGATGTTCGAGAACACCTGGCGCGGCCTGATCAACTTCCCGAAGAAGATCCCGGCCGTGATCGAGGCCATCGGCGGCGCCGAGCGCGACATCGACAGCCCGGTCAGCGTGGTCGGCGCGAGCAGGCTCGGCGGCGAGGCGGTCGACCGGGGCCTGTGGCAGCTGTTCTGGCTGATGCTGGCGGGCCTGAACTTCTTCGTGGGTGTGTTCAACCTCCTGCCGCTGCTGCCGCTTGACGGTGGTCACATCGCCGTCAACCTGTACGAACGGGTGCGAAACTGGATCCGGAAGCTCCGCGGTCTTCCGGACGGCGCACCGGTCAACTACCTGCGACTGCTGCCGCTGACCTACTTCGTGATCTTCGTCGGCGGATCGGTCACGCTGTTGACGATCACCGCGGACATCGTCAACCCGATCAAGCTCTTCCAGTGATCACAGTGAGAGGTGCGTAGTCCATGAGTGACGGCGTCATGCTCGGCCTGCCGGCGATGCCTCCTCCGGTGTTGTCGGAACGGCGCAAGACCCGCCAGCTCATGGTGGGCTCGGTGGGCGTCGGCAGTGAGTTCCCCGTGTCCGTGCAGTCCATGACGACGACGGTGACGGCGGACGTGAACGCCACGCTCCAGCAGATCGCCGAGCTGACGGCGGCGGGCTGCGACATCGTGCGCGTGGCGTGCCCGTCCCAGGACGACGCGGACGCGCTGGCGGCGATCGCGAAGAAGTCGCAGATCCCGGTGATCGCGGACATCCACTTCCAGCCGAAGTACGTGTTCGCGGCGATCGAGGCCGGGTGCGCGGCGGTCCGCGTGAACCCGGGCAACATCAAGAAGTTCGACGACAAGGTCAAGGAGATCGCGGCGGCGGCCCGCGACCACGGCACGCCGATCCGGATCGGCGTGAACGCGGGGTCGTTGGACCCGCGGCTGATGGCCAAGTACGGCAAGGCGACGCCGGAGGCGCTGGCCGAATCGGCGCTGTGGGAGGCGTCGCTGTTCGCCGAGCACGACTTCCACGACCTGAAGATCTCGGTCAAGCACAACGACCCGGTGGTGATGATCCGGGCCTACGAGCTGCTGGCCGAGCAGTGCGACTACCCGCTGCACCTGGGTGTGACGGAGGCGGGCCCGGCGTTCCAGGGCACGATCAAGTCGGCGGTGGCGTTCGGCGCGCTGCTGCGGCAGGGCATCGGGGACACGATCCGCGTCTCGCTGTCGGCTCCCCCGGTCGAGGAGGTGAAGGTCGGGCACCAGATCCTCCAGTCGCTCAACCTGCGCCCGCGCAAGCTGGAGATCGTGTCGTGCCCGTCCTGTGGCCGCGCCCAAGTCGACGTCTACACGTTGGCGGAGCAGGTCACGGCCGGTCTGGAGGGCATGGAGGTGCCGCTGCGGGTCGCCGTGATGGGCTGCGTGGTGAACGGGCCCGGTGAGGCGCGCGAGGCCGACCTCGGGGTCGCCTCCGGCAACGGCAAGGGTCAGATCTTCGTGAAGGGCAAGGTCGTCAAGACCGTGCCGGAGCACCAGATCGTGGAGACCCTGATCGAAGAGGCGATGCGGATCGCCGAGGAGATGGGCGAGACCGCCGAGGGCGGCGAACCGGTCGTCACGGTCGGCTGAGGGCAGTCGGGAGTGGGCCGGCAGTCGGCTGAGCGGGTGGCGGACGCGCGGGTAACGCGGTGGATCTGGCAGGCTTGACGGCGTGCTGAGGTTGGCTGGCGCGCGCTTGCTCGACGAGCGGGACCTGACCGAGGTCCTCGCCGTGCTCGCGGCCGACCCGGTGGCGTCCTGCATGGTCGCCGCACGGGTCGAGGTCGCGGGTCTGGACCCGTGGCGGCTCGGCGGCGAGGTGTGGGCGTACGACCACCGGTCGCTGCGCGGCGGCCGGGTCGACGCGCTGTGCTTCGCCGGCCCGAACCTCATCCCGCTGCGCGGCAACGCGCAGGCGCTGCGCGGCTTCGCCGACCGGGCCCGCCGCCGCGGCCGCATGTGCTCGTCGCTGGTCGGGCCCGCCGAGCAGGTGCTCGGCCTGTGGGAGGAGCTGTCCCCGGACTGGGGACCGGCCCGCGAGGTGCGTGCCGACCAGCCGTTGATGGCGCTGGGCGGCAGCCCGGCGATCCCGCTGGACCCGCTCGTGCGGCCGGTCCGGCCCGACGAGCTCGACCGGTACCTGCCCGCCGCGATCGCCATGTTCATCGAGGAGGTCGGCGTCGACCCGTGCGCCGAGGACGGCGGCGTGTCCTACCGGGCGCGGGTGGCCGAGCTGATCGCGAGCGGGCGGGCGTTCGCCCGGTTCGAGGGCGGCGACGTGGTGTTCAAGGCCGAGATCGGGGCCATGTCGGCGCAGGTCGGCCAGATCCAGGGCGTGTGGGTGCGGCCGGACCGCCGCGGGCACGGCATCGGCGCGGCGGGCACCGCGGCGGTGGCCGAACGCCTGGTCAGGACTCTGGGCCGGACCGCGTCGCTGTACGTGAACTCCTACAACGACGTGGCCAAGGCGGCGTACCGCAAGATCGGGTTCTCCCAGGTCGGCCAGTACGCGACCGTGCTGTTCTGAGACCGTCGCGGCGTGCGGCCGGTCACACCGGGCATACTCGGCGCCGTGATCGCGCGCAAGCCGTCCCTGTCCCGCTTGGTCCTTCCCGGGGTGGTCCTGCTGCTCGTCAGCGGCTGCGGCCTGTTCTCGTCCCGTCCCGGCCCGGACCAGGTGGCGGGCGACTTCCTGGCCAAGCTCGCCGCGGGCGACGTCGACGGCGCGGCCGGCCTGACCGACGACCCGGGCGGCGCGAAGGACGTGCTGGGCAAGGTCCACGAGGTGCTCAAGCCCAAGGGGCTGACCACCAAGGTCGAGCAGGTGCGCTCGGCGGGCGAGTCGACCACCGCCGACGCGACCGCGCAGCTGGACTGGGACCTCGGGCACGACCACGCGTGGAGCTACCAGACGAAGTTCGACCTGCGGCGCGAGGAGGACGACTGGAAGGTGCACTGGGCGCCTTCGGTCGTGCACCCGAAGCTCGCCGTGCAGCAGTCGCTCGGGGTGGCCGAGGTGAAGCCCGCGCTGGCGCCCGTGCTGGACCGCGACGGCACGCCGCTGCTCGCGCCGGAGCAGGTCGTGTCGATCCTGCTCAACGCCCAGGAGGCCGGTGACGTGGGCGCGGTGGCCGGCGCGCTGGCCGCGGCGCTGACGCCGATCGACCCGGCGATCACCCAGTTGGCGATCATGGACGGGGTGTCGAAGGTCCCCGCCGGGCAGGTCTACCAGGTGGCCGCGCTGCGTGACGCGGACTACCGGACCGTGAAGCCCGCGATCTACGAGCTGCCGGGGGTTCGGTTCACCACGCAGACGAGCCTGCTGGCGCCGTCGCGCACGTTCGGCTCGCAGGTGCTGCCCGCCGTGCGCAAGGCGGTGGAGGAGGAGATCGCGGGCAAGGCCGGGCTGCGCGTCTACACGGTGAACGCGGCCGGTGACGAGGTGGAGACGCTGCACGAGCAGGCGCCGGAGCCCGCGCAGGCGATCTCGACCGCGTTGAGCCGGGGCGTGCAGGTGGCGGCGGAGGACGCGCTGGAGCCCGTACCGCAGGCCGCGATGCTGGTGGCGTTGCAGGCGTCGACCGGCGACATCCTGGCGGTGGCGCAGAACGAGGCGGCCGACGCCGAGGGCCCGATGGCGCTGAGCGGCCGTTACCCGCCGGGGTCGACGTTCAAGATCGTGACGGCGGCGGCGGCCCTGTCGTCCGGGCAGGCGACGGCGGACAGCCCGCTGCCGTGCCCGGGCAAGGCGGTGATCGACGGTCGCCGGGTCGTGCCGAACGACCACGAGTTCGACAAGGGCACGATCCCGCTGCACTCGGCGTTCGCGTTCTCGTGCAACACGACGTTCGCGCAGCTCGCGGCGGGGATGGCGCCGGACGCGCTGACCAAGGCGGCGGACTCGTTCGGCCTCGGGGTCGACTTCGAGATCCCGGCGATCACCACGATCACCGGCTCCGTGCCGCCCGCCACCGACGTGGTGGAGCGGGCGGAGGACGGCTTCGGCCAGGGCAAGCTGCTGGCGAGCCCGTTCGGCATGGCCCTGGTGGCGGCGACGACGGCGACGGGCAAGATGCCGGTGCCCACGCTGCTGAAGGGCCGGGAGACAAAGGTGGACCACACCCCGACCCCACCGGCGCCCGCCGTGCTGGAGCCGTTGCGGGCGATGATGCGGGAAGTGGTCGAAACCGGCACCGCGCCGCAGCTCAAGCCGTACGGGGACGTGCGGGGCAAGACGGGCACGGCGCAGTTCGGCGACGGCACGAACTCGCACGGCTGGTTCGTCGGCTACCGCGGCGACATCGCGTTCGCGACCCTGCTCCTGGGCACGAACAGCTCCGCGCCGGCGGTCGACGCCTCGGCCCGCTTCCTGGCCGCGTTGGGCTGAACGGTCCAACATCAATGTGATACCGTGTTTCACATGGATCAGGTCGGACTTCGTGAACTCCGCCACCACGCGAGTGAGTACGTGCGGCGGGCCGAGGCCGGAGAACGGATCGCGGTGACCGATCACGGTCGGGTGGTCGCCGAGATCGTTCCTCCTCAGCACGGGGCATCGAGTCTGCGGGACCAGCTCGTCGCCAACGGTGAGCTGCTCCGCGGCCGAGGTGGGCGGTTGCCCGAACCGTTGCCCGCCACGTCCGGCACGCCGATCTCGGAAGTGCTGCGCCAGATGCGGGACGAGGAGCGTTGGTGATCTACCTCGACACCTCGGCACTGGCCAAACTGGTGCGAACCGAGGCCGAGACCTCCGCGCTGCGCACCTGGCTGGACGACCGAGCCGGTGCCCGGCTGGTCAGCAGCTCGCTCGCCAGGGTCGAGCTGATCCGCGCCGTGCGCGCCGAGGGCGACGAGGCGATCAGGCAAGCCACGTTGATCCTGGTCGAGCTCGACCAGATGACCATGACCATGGACCTGTTGGACGCGGCCGGCGCGTTGCCGCTGCCGCTCAAGTCGCTCGACGCGATCCACCTCGCGTCGGCCTTGCGCCTGCGCGTGGACCTGGACGCGTTCGTGGCCTACGACAAGCGACTCCTGACCGCCGCCGACGAGATGGGGCTGCCGATCGCCTCGCCCGGAACGGTTGAACCGACCGCGTAACGGACACGTGGCGCATGCCCCGTCACGCTGAGCCGTAATCTGGAGGGCATGTCCGTGCGTGCCGTCCTCCAGCCAGGTGTGCTGTCCCCGCGCCGTCCGGTGCCCGCCCAGATCGAGCGGCCCGAGTACGTCGACCGACCCGAACCCAAGCGCAACACCGATCCCTGGGTGCAGCCGCCCGAGGTGATCGAGGCGATGCGCGTCGCGGGCAGACTGGCGGCGCAGGCGTTGCAGGAGGCGGGCAAGGTGATCGTGCCCGGCGTGACCACCGACGAGATCGACGCGGTCGCGCACGAGTTCCTGTGCGACAACGGGGCGTACCCGTCCACGCTCGGCTACCGCGGCTTCCCCAAGTCCTGCTGCACCTCGCTGAACGAGGTCATCTGCCACGGCATCCCCGACACGACCGTGGTCGAGGACGGTGACATCGTCAACGTCGACGTCACCGCCTACATCGGCGGCGTGCACGGCGACACGAACGCCACCTTCCTGGCCGGCGACGTGAGCGAGGAAGCCCGCCTCCTGGTCGAGCGCACGCACGAGGCCACCATGCGCGCCATCAAGGCGGTCAAGCCGGGACGGCAGCTCAACGTGGTCGGCCGCGTCATCGAGTCCTACGCCAACCGCTTCGGCTACGGCGTGGTGCGCGACTTCACCGGCCACGGCATCGGCCGCACCTTCCACAGCGGCCTCGTCGTGCTGCACTACGACGCGCCGCACGTGCCCACGGTGATCGAAGAGGGCATGACGTTCACCATCGAGCCGATGATCACCCTCGGCGGCATCGAGCACGACCTGTGGGACGACGGCTGGACGGTCACCACCCGCGACAAGAGCTGGACCGCCCAGTTCGAGCACACGATCGTGGTCACCGCGGACGGCGCGGAGATCCTCACCGTCTGCTGAGCAGCGGCACCAGGGTTTGCGCCACCTCGTCGGGCGAGGTCACCGCGCCCAGGTGGTGGCTGTCCAGCTCCACCACGGGCCAGCCGAGCCCGCGTGCCGCCGAGGCGGCGGCGTCGTAGGCGGGGCTGAGCTTCACGTACGAGCACGGCCCGGTCCACGCCACGGTGGGCCGGGGCTCCTTCAGGAACGCCAGCGGCACCTCGGGCGCCTCGGCCACGATCTCCTCCAGCAGCCGCACGTCCGGCACCATCGCCGACAGCGCCTCGGGCGCGAACCACAGGTCCCAGCGCGGCATCAGCCCGTCCCGCGAGATGGCCTTCAGGTGCGCCATCCGCTCGGCGGGCGCGTCGTCGCGCCAGCTCCGGCCCGGCGTGGGCAGGTCGGAGTCGAGGAACACCAGCCCGCGCACGGGCGTCTCCAGGGCGTCGGCGAACGCGGGCAGCAGCGGACCGGCGCCGCTGTGCCCCACGAGCACCAGGTCGCCCTCGACCAGGGAGTCCTCCACCGCGTCGGCGAACACGCCGAGCAGCCGCTGGTGGACGGGCGCGGCGTTGACCGTCACCCGCAGGTCGAGCAGCACCACGGGGTGACCGAGTCGGGCCAGCGCGTCGGCGAGCGGGCGCATGCTCGCGGGCCCGAGGTAGGGGCTGTGCACCAGGACCGCGGTGGGGGGGACGTCGACCATGCCGTGGATGATGTCAGTCGGGACCGACACGAGGGGACATTGTGCGCAGTGCGTTGCTGGTGGCCGGCACCACGTCGGACGCGGGGAAGAGCGTGCTGGTGGCCGGTCTGTGCAGGTGGCTCGCGCGGCAAGGGGTGAAGACGGCCCCGTTCAAGGCCCAGAACATGTCCAATAACTCGGTCGTGACGGCCGACGGCGGCGAGATCGGCCGCGCGCAGGCGGTGCAGGCCGCCGCGTGCGGGCTGGCGCCGAGCGTGCGGTTCAACCCGGTGCTGCTCAAGCCGGGCGGCGACCGCAGCTCGCAGGTCGTGGTGCTGGGTCGGGCGGTCGGCGAGGTGTCCGCGCTGTCCTACCGCGAGCGCAAGGCCGAGCTGTTCGCCACGGTTCTGACCACGCTGGACGGCCTGCGCGACGATTTCGACGTGGTCGTCTGCGAGGGCGCGGGCTCGCCCGCCGAGATCAACCTCAGGGCGAACGACATCGCGAACATGGGCTTGGCGCGGGCGGCGGACCTGCCGGTGCTCGTGGTCGGCGACATCGACCGGGGCGGGGTGTTCGCGCACCTGTTCGGCACGCTGGCCCTGCTCGACCCGGCCGACCAGGCGCTGGTCGCCGGGTTCGTGGTGAACAAGTTCCGCGGCGACCCGGCGTTGCTCGAACCGGGACTGCGGCAGCTGAACGCCCTCACCGGGCGTCCGGTGCTCGGCGTGCTGCCGTGGCGGGAGGAGCTGTGGCTGGACGCGGAGGACTCCCTGTCCTACGCGGCGGACGGCGTGATCGGCCGGCCGGAGCCGCCGTGCGGCGACCAGTGGCTGCGGGTGGCCGTGGTGCGGTTGCCGCGGATCTCAAACGCCACGGACGTGGAGGCGCTGGCGTGCGAGCCGGGTGTGTCCGTGCGGTTCGTCACCGAGCCGTCCCGGCTGGCCGACGCGGACCTCGTGGTGGTGCCCGGCTCGAAGGCGACGGTGGACGATCTGCGGTGGTTGCGCACCACCGGCCTGGCCGACGCGATCGCCGCGCACGACGGTCCGGTGCTCGGCATCTGCGGCGGTTTCCAGATGCTCGGCCGGACCATCGAGGACGCGGTGGAGTCGCGCGCGGGCGCGGTGGCGGGGTTGGGCCTGCTCGACGTGGACGTGCGGTTCGAGCCGGACAAGACGCTGGGCACGCCGCGGGGCGACGCGTTCGGCGAGCCCGTCATGGGCTACGAGATCCACCACGGCGTGGTCACCCGCAACGCCGAGGAAGGGCTGGTCACCCTGCCGGACGGCACGCCGGAGGGCGCCCTGCGCGGCCGGGTCGCCGGCACGCACTGGCACGGGTTGCTGGAGAACGACGGCTTCCGCCGCGCGCTCCTGCGCTGGGCCGCCCGCCACGCGGGCCGGCAAGGATTCACCCCCGCGCCGGACGTGGACTTCGCCGGACGGCGGTCCGCGCAGCTCGACCTGCTCGGCGACCTGGTCGCCGACCACCTCGACACCGACGCGGTGTGGGCGTTGCTGGAGCAGGGCACGCCACCGGGACTTCCGGTGATCCCTCCCGCGGGTGCGCCACCCGTCGCCTGACGGCGTCCGACCGCGGTGCGCGCGACCGACAAGTCGCGCGGTTGTGCCACCGGTGGGCGGAGTCGCGTGGACGACCGGCTCGGCGACGGCGGCGGGCGGCTGCCCGACCGGCAAGCCGGGCGGACCTACCCGCGTGGACCCGTCGTGGGCCGTGCGGTCACATCGCTGCGTGAGGAATCACGTGGTCCGAGTGGACGCTCGCTTAGATGCCCGCGGTCAGGCGGGGGGACATGCGGAAGACGGCGCACACGTCACACCTCCGCTCACGGGTAGTCACACAGTGAAGGTACCGGTGGTTCGCCGGAGGATACGTCGCCCGTTCGGGTCAAGCGGGTTTGTCGACGGGCACGAGCTCGGCCCAGCCGGGCTCGGCGGCCCGCTCCACCCACCCCGCCGGCCACTTCCGCCGCACGTCACCGGTCCGCGTCCGGGCGTCGGTCAGCTTGGCCGTCGTGTGCACGCCGAAGTCCGTGCGGCCCTCGAACACCGCGCCCCGGAACACCGAGTCGCCGAACGCGACCCGCCGGAAGTCGGCCAGGTCGCGGAAGCACGTGTCGCGGAAGTCGGCCGTGCCGGAGAACTCCGTGCCGCGGAACGCCGCCGGGCCGACGAACGTGGTGCCGGCGAACGACGCGGACCTGACCCTGGCGCGGGTCAGGGTGGGCTTGACCAGCGTGGCGTTGGACAGGTCGAGCGCGATGCCCGCCCAGAACGCCTCGGGCTCGTCCGGGCGCAGGTGGGCGGCCAGCAGCGCGGTCGCGGTCTGCCGGACCTCCAGCTCCTGGAACCGGTGCGCGTCGCGCGGCCCGATCCGCGTCCTGGCCCGCACCTCCGGCGGCGGCGTGAACGGCATCCGCAGGTAGGCGCAGATCAGGTTCACGATCGTCTGCCGGTGCGCGGGGTTGCCCTGCGCCAACCGCTCCAGCGCGTACAGCCCGGCCAACCGGACCGGTGCCTTGTCGCTGCCGAGCTGGTCGGCGGCCTTGCCGTACAGCTCGGTGACGCGGCGCTCGGTCGCGTCGTGGTCCTTCTGCACGAGGTCCAGCTCCGCGTAGCGCTGGCGGCGCGCCGTGAGCAGCAACGCCGCCGCACCGCCCGTGCCGAGCACGATGCTGGACGCCGTGCGGACGACGTCCAGCCGCACACCGTCCTGCGGCTCGCCGGACCCCAACGTGACCAGCAGGAGCACCACGGACCCCACCGCCACCACCCCGAGCCCGACCGCCCAGAGCACGATCGTCCTGGCCGACAGCACGCGGTGCTCCACACCTCCAGCCCAGCGGAACGCCGGCGGGCCGTCAATCACCGATGCGGGCGGTAGAAAGGCCAGCTTCCTGCTGTACCGCCCGCATCGGGACGACCGCCGGGTGCTGTACGAGCTCGCGCCGGGTGTGGCGAACCGGATCGGCGATCGGGCGCGGAGGCGCACTACGACGAGGCGTTGGCGCCGTACCGGAAGCTCGGCGACTGGCACAACCGAGCACGACGGACCCGCACCGCACCCACCGAAGTCCACTCACCCCACCCGCCCACAACGGACCCGCAACTCACCCACCTAGGCCCGATTTGACATGGGTTCGGGTGCCATAGGCTGGTCGAAGCCGGGCAGGCTTGGCGGACGCTTTTCCCGCCAGGCCTGCCCGGCTTTGGCCTGCCTGGGGTGCCCGTAAGGGCCCCATGTCAAATCGAGCCGGACGCAACCTGCCCGGAGCCAACCCGAGCCGCACCCGAGCCGAACCTGCGTCGACCCCGAGCCTGCCCCAACCACCACCTTCACCGAGCACCCACTCCAACGAGCACCGGTTCCGACACACGCGACCCACGTCGCTTCACCGTCGTCGCCGCCATGCCGATGATCACCAGCGCCGCCGCCCCGAGCCGCACCGCCGTGATCGCCTCATCGAGCAGCAGCCACCCCGACAACATCCCCGCCACCGGCACCAGCAGCGCGAACGGCACGACGGCGCTCGCCTCGTAAGTCCGCAGCAGCAGGTTCCACAACCCGAACCCGAGCAACGTCGACACCCACGCGATGAACAGGATCGCGCCGACGCCGCTCCAATCCATCCCCCGCAACGCGGCCAGGTCCGCGGCCGGGCCCTCGAAGACGAGCGACAACCCGAGCAGGGGCAGCACCGCCAACGCGCTGACCCACACGATGAAGTTGATCGGGTCCGGCGGCCGGGCGTACCGGGTGGCGACGTTGGCCAGGCCCCACGCCACCGCGCCGAGGACCACCAGCAGGAACGCCGAGATCGGGCTGCCGACCCCGTAGTCGAACGCGATCACCACGATCCCCGCCGCCGCCACGCCCATCCCGAGCAGCTGCACGGGCCGCGGCCGTTCCCGCAGCAGCACGGCCGCGAACAGCACGGTGAAGAACACCTGGCTCTGCAGCACCAACGACGACAGCCCGGCGGGCATCCCGGCCGCCATGCCGACGAACACCAACCCGAACTTGGCCACGCCGAGCGCCAGCGCGACCGCGGCGACCCACTTCCACGCCACCTTGGGCCGGCCGACGAACCACAGCGCGGGCACGGCGGCGGCCAGGAACCGCAGCGCGGAGAAGAACAACGGCGGGAAGTCGCGCAGACCCACCTTGATGACGACGAAGTTGATCCCCCAGATGGTGGCGACGAGCACCGCGATCGCGACGTGGCGTGGTTTCACACCACCGAGTCTCAGCCGTGCCATCGTTTAGGACCAGCGACGAGTGCTGAAGGTTTCGGTTTAGCATTGCTACATGCTTGATCTCGGACGGCTCCGCGCCCTGCACGCCGTGGCGCAGCACGGCTCGGTCGGCGCGGCGGCCACGGCGTTGGGCTACACCCCGTCGGCGGTGTCGCAGCAGATCGCCAAGCTGGAACGGGAGACCCGCACCACGCTGCTGGAACGCCGTGGCCGCGGTGTCGCGCTGACCGACGCCGCGCACCTGCTGTCGGCCACCGCCGGGCAGGTGCTCGCGCTGGTCGAGCACGCCGAGGTGGCGCTGGAGGAGCAGCGCGGCGCGGCCGTCGGCGAGTTGCGGGTCGGCGCGTTCGCCACCGCCGCGCGCGGCCTGCTGCCCGCGGCGGTGGTGCGGCTGGCCGAGCGGCACCCGCAGCTGGACGTGCGCCTGGTCGAGCTCGACCCGCCGGACTGCCTGGAGGCGGTGGCGCGCGGCGAGCTGGACCTGGCCGTCACGCACGACTGGGTCAACGCGCCGCTGGCCGTGCCCGAGCCCGTGTCGCGGGTGCGGCTCGGCGAGGACGTCGCCGACGTGCTGCTGCCCGTCGCGCACCCGTTGGCGCAGCGGGAGAGCGTGGTGCCGGAGGACCTGGCGGGCGAGCGGTGGATCTGCCAGCCGGAGGGCACGATCTGCCACGACTGGCTGGTGAACACCTTCCGCGGCGCGGGCATGGAACCCGACCTGGCCTACCGGATCGCCGAGTACGAGACGCAGTTGGCGTTGCTGGCCAAGGGGATCGGCGTGGCGCTGCTGCCCCGGCTGGGCCGTGGCGCGCTGCCGGACTCGGTGCGCGCGGTGCCGTTCCGGCCGACGCCGACGCGTCGGGTGTTCGCGGTGTGGCGCACGCAGGCCGGCCGCCGTCCCGCCGTGACCGCGACCCTGGCGGCGTTGCGGGACTGCTGGGAGCAGCGGGAGACCGCTTGAGGCCGGTTCCGGGGCCGCAGATAACGATCGGGCAACCGACGGTTGCGGCGGGCGCAATTGCGACGACTATCGAAGTGGGTCGTCGGGGGTCGTGGGTCTGGACCCGGTCAAGCCATTCACCAGGAGGCCTCCTGCGGAACTCCGCCGCCGTGGGAGGTCTCCGCCCCGTCGTGAAAGCCCTTACCGCCTTGGCACGCCCGGAAGGGCGCACGCCGGTGAGACCTGCCCGCAGGTCGTGGTAGGCCTGCGGGACCTCGCCCCGCAACGGCGTGGTGCCGCGGCTGCCGCGGTCGCGGACCGCGGTTCAGTCCTTGTGCCGCTCCAGCAACTCCTCCAGGAAGCCTCCCGCCTCGGCCGCCGCACGGGCCGCGTCACGGTCGCGGACCGCGTCGAGCAGACCGGTGTGCGACACGTGGTCGTCCTCGTGGTCGGTCTCCACGGTGGCCGTGATGCTGGCCCGGACCGCCTCGGTCAGGCCCTGGTACAGCTCGGCCAGCAGGGTGTTGTGCGAGCACTGCACGAGCATCACGTGGAACGCGGTGTCCCGCTCCACCAGCCGGGCCCACTCCTTCGCGGCCAGCGCGGCGTCCCGCTCGGCCAGCAGCTCCTCGAGCTTGCGGAGCTCCTCGTCGGTGCGGTGGGTCGCGGCCAGGCGGGCGCCCTCCACCTCCAGCGTCCGGCGCACCTGGAGCACCTCGCGCAGCTCGCTGCCGCACAACCGGCGGACCGCGCCGGACAGCTCGCTGGTCGCGCGGACGAACGTGCCGTCGCCCTGGCGCACCTCCAGCAGCCCTGCGTGCGACAGGGCGCGCACGGCCTCCCGCACGGTGTTGCGACCCACGCCCAGGGCGGTGACCAGCTCCGGCTCCGGTGGGATGCGGCGGCCGACCGGCCATTCACCGGCGGCGATCGCTCCCCTCATCTGGTCGATCACCTGGTCGACGAGCCCGGCCCGCCGAGTAGTGGCCAACGGCACAGCGTCATCCTTTCATCCGAACATCCCATGTCTGCGATAGTAGCCAGGTGCCAATCCAGCAGACCCGGCCAGACTGGTCACCGTCGACTGCCCACATTGCCACCGATGGCGATGCCAATGCGACGATCGCCGACCATCCTGGCCGCACTGCCGTGGGTGAGGGGCGTCGGAGCCGTCAAGTTGCCCTGGTCGGCAGCACCCTGTTGGCGATCGGCGTAGCGCTGGCCGCCGCGAACCTCCGCCCGGCCGTGACGAGCCTGGCCTCGGTGCTCGGTGACGTGCGCACGTCGCTCGGCGTGTCGACCGCGTGGACGAGCCTGCTGACCGCCGTGCCGACGCTGTGCTTCGGGTTCGCCGCGTTCCTCGCGCCCTGGCTGGGGCGGCGGTTCGGGATGGCCCGGGCGGTCGCGCTGTCGTTGCTGGTGCTGACGGTCGGCCTGGTGCTGCGGGTGGTGGACGGGCCGGCGGCGGTGCTCGGCGGCACGTTCATCGCGTGCGCGGGCATCGCGGTGTGCAACGTGCTGATCCCCGTGGTGGTGAAGGAGTCGTTCCCGGGCCGGGTGGGCCTGGTGACCGGCGTCTATACCGCCGCGCTGGCGGCCGGGGCAGCGGTCGGCGCGGCGTTCACGCCGGGGCTGGAGTCGGCGTTCGGGTCGTGGCGGCTGGCGGTCGGCGCCTGGGCGTTCCTGTCGGCGGCGGCTCTGCTGGTGTGGCTGGCGGGTGCCCGGCACGGGTTGGCCGCACGGCCGGTGACGCGGTCGGTGAAGGCCGGCCGGTCGTTGTTCCGCAGCCCGTTGGCCTGGGTGATCACGGTGTTCTTCGGGCTCCAGTCGCTGCTCGCCTACACGGTGATGGGCTGGTTGCCGCAGATCCTGGTCGACTCCGGGGTGGACCGGACGACGGCCGGGCTGCTGCTGGCCATCACGATGGTGCTGGGCGTGCCGGTGAGCCTGGTCGTGCCCCCGCTGGCGGCGCGGTGGTCCGGGCAGTCGTGGCTGGTGCTGGTGTTGGGCGTGCTGTCGGTGCTGGGCGTGCTGGGCCTCGCCCTGGCTCCTGGCGCGGCGCCCGGGTTGTGGGTCGTGCTGATCGGCGTGGGGATGGGCATGTTCCCGCTCGCGCTGGTGATGATCTCGTTGCGCACGTCGACCGGTGCGGACACGGCGCGGCTCTCGGCGATGGCGCAGAGCATCGGCTACCTGATCTCGGCCGCCGGACCGTTCGCGTTCGGGGTGCTGCGCGGTGCCACCGGCACCTGGACGATGTCGATGCTGGTCCTGGTGGGGCTGCTGGTCGTGCTGACCGGGCTCGGGTGGGTCGCCGGTCGGCCGCGCACGGTGTAGCTGATAACGCCTCGTCTTCCCGGCACGATGTGTCGGTTACGGACAGAACGGAGACCCGGTCGCACGAGGGGTACGACCGGGTCTCCATCTTGTGGTGCTGGTGCTGGTGCTGGTGCTCGTGGCCGCGGGGCGCGGGGCGCTCAGTCCGTCAGGGGCAGGTTGAGCAGCGCGTTCTCGATGACCTCGGGCATCGCCGGGTGGATCCAGTACTGCCCGCGCGCCATCGTCCGGGCGTCCAGGCCGAAGCTCATCGCCTGGATCACCGGCTGGATCACGCTCGACGCCTGCGGCCCGATCACGTGCGCGCCCAGGATCAGGCCCGTGTCGGGGTCGGCCAGCACCTTCGCGAACCCGGTCGTGTCCTCCATCGCCCAGCCGTACGCGATCGACGCGTAGGCCTGCGCCGCCGTCACGTAGCGCACGCCGCGCTCGACGGCCTGCTCCTCGGTCAACCCGACCGACGCGATCTGCGGCGAGGAGAAGACGGCCGCCGGCACGAACCGGTGGTCGGAGGAGATCGGCTCGTCCGGGTGCAGCAGGTTGTGCTGCACGACCCGCGCCTCGTGGTTGGCCACGTGCTTGAGCTGGTACTTGGAGCTGATGTCGCCGAGCGCGTAGACGCCCTCGACGGACGTGCGCTGGTGCTCGTCGACGACCACGCGACCGTCGGGGTGCACGTCGACGCCGGTGGCGGCCAGGTCGAGCAGGTCCGAGTTCGGCGTGCGGCCGACCGCGACCAGCAGCTCCTCGGACTCCACGACCTCCGCGCCGTCCGGGCCCTCCAGGTGCAGCCGCACCACGCCGTCGACCCGTTCGGCCCGCACCGCCTTGCGCTTGAGCCGCACGTCCCACTTCTGCGCGGCGGTCTCGGTGAACCGGGTGGCGATCTCGCGGTCCTCGTGGCGCAGGAGCAGGTCGGACCGCCCGACCACGGTCACCTGCACGCCGAAGGACGAGAACACGTGCGCGAACTCGGCCGCCACGAAACCGCTGCCCAGGATGGTGAGGCGAGGGGGCAGGGCGTCGAGCCGCATGACCGTGTCGCTGGTGTGGTAGCCGACGGAGTCGAGGTCGGCGACGTCCGGGACCACCGGCCGGCTGCCCGCGGCGAGCACGAACCGGTCCGCGGTGATCACCTCGCCGGTGCCCGTGTCGAGGGTCTTGGGGCCGGTGAACCGGGCCGTGCCCTCGTAGACGGTGACGTTGGCGTTCTCCTCGGCCCGCCAGCGGCGGCCACCCTCGGAGATGGGGTCGATCCGGCCGAAGATCCGGTCGCGCACTTCCGTCCACCGCACGCCGTCCAGGTGGGCGTCGACGCCGAGCCGCGCGCCCGAGGAGGGTGCGGCGGCGACGTCCGCGGTGTGCACGAACATCTTCGTGGGGATGCACCCGACGTTCAGGCACGTGCCGCCGAACACACCCTTCTCGACGATCGCGATGTTCCAGCCGGCGAACCGCTCGTCCACGATGGAGTTGCCGGAACCGGTGCCGATGATGACCAGGTCGAAGTGCCTCACGTCGTGCTGCAACCCGCGACGTGAGGCACTTGTTCCCGGGGTCGGCGTCGATCGTTCAGTGGGCGTAGGTCGGCACGAGGATCGCCCGCGCCAGGGTGTGGAACGCCAGGTTGAAGCTGACCACGGCGGGGGAGGCGTCGCCGTCCACGTCCAGTCGGTCGACGTCGACGGCGTGCACCACGAAGTAGTACCGGTGCACCTGGTCGCCGGGCGGCGGGGCGGCCCCGCCGAACGCGCGGGTGCCGAAGTCGCTGCGCACGTGGAACGCGCCGGCGGGCAGCGTGTCGTCCGAGGCGCCGGCGCCGGTGTCGAGGGAGGTGACGGACGCCGGGAGGTTCACCGCGACCCAGTGCCAGAAGCCCGAGGGCGTCGGCGCGTCCGGGTCGAAGCAGGTGACCACGAAGCTCTTGGTCTCCTCCGGGAACCCGGTCCAGCTCAGCTGCGGCGAGGTGTTGCCGCCCTCGAAAACCTGCGCGTCCGCCAGGGGTTGGCCGTCGGACACGTCGGTCGAGCTGAGGGTGAACGACGCCACCTGCGGCAGCAGCGCGTAGGGATCGGGCGCGACGGGGCGTTCGAGGCTCATCAGGTCCTCCACACGTGATCTTGCGGGACCCGCCCGACCCTATCTCCGGGGTGGAAGTGCCGCAGCGAGGGTGCGCCGGAGGTCGCCAGGGGTGACGCTCGAATCCGTGAGCAACCTGAGTGATCCTCGTGGCGTCTCCAATCGAGTGAGCGTCACCTGGATGGGTGACGCCCGTTCGAGGGGGAAGCCCGGATGAGACCCAGGGGAGTGGCGGTCCTGGCCGCCGTCGTCGCGGTGCTGTGCGCGTGTTCGTCGCAGCCGGAACCACGGCAGGTCCCGTCGGCGGCGGCCGTCGCCGCGACGACGACCGCCACGACGACCACGACGACCACGCCGCCGACGGCCGTGCCCGGCCCCGGCGGGACCACCATTCCCGTGTTCCAGCGGCCGTACGTCTTCGGCACGCCCCAGCAGCACGTGCCGCCGATCGTGGACGGCATGGTGCCCGTGGTCCGGCGGATCGAGACCGACCGGCCGTACGTGTTCGTCACGATCGACGACGGCGCGGTCCGCCACCCGGCCGCGGCCGAGCTGATGCGCAAGAGCGGTGTCGAGCCGACCCTGTTCCTGAACTCGAAGCACGTGGACGGGCACGCCGACTACTTCAAGGGGTTCGAGGGTCTCGCGACGGTCCACGCGCACACGGCGACGCACCCCGACCTGACGGGCACGTCCTACGACTTCCAGCGCGGTGAGATCTGCGGCAACGCCGAGCTGCTCCGGGTGCAGCTCGGGGCGCGGCCGAAGCTGTTCCGCCCGCCGTTCGGCAACTTCGACCACACCACGCGCCGGGCGGCCGCCGACTGCGGGTTCACCGCGTTGGTCATGTGGACGGCGGCGGTCAACGACGGCGTCGTGCAGTTCCAGGCGGGTGGTCGGCTGAACGCGGGCGACATCGTGCTGATGCACTTCCGGCACACGTTCGTGCAGGACTTCCTGGCGTTCCTGGAGCGCTGCAAGCTGGACGGGCTGACGCCGGTCGTGCTGGGTGACTTCCTGGCCGATCCGCAGGCAACCGTGTGACGTGCGACACGTCTCTAGGGGTGTACCGGCAGTCAGCCGGGAGAGCCCTTGGAGGACGTCATGAACAGCCGTTTCAGGAAACTCGCAGTGCTCGTGTTCGCCATGGCCGCGGTCGGGGTCGCGGTTCCGGCCGCGGCGTCGGGCGTGTCCGGCGGGTCTGGTGCGTCGGTTGGGTCGGCGGTGTCCGGTGGGTCGGGTGCGTTGGGGGCGTCGGGCGTGTCGGGCGTGTCGGGTGTGTCGTCGATGACGCAAACGCCGGTGTTGATCGGGGTGCGCACGGGCAGACACGTCGGGTTCGACCGGGTCGTGCTCGACCTCGACGGTCACCGGCCGGAGTTCTTCATCCGGAGCGTCGACCAGCTCTACGAGGACGGTTCCGGCAACCCGGTCTCGTTGCCGGGCGCCTACTTCCTGGAGGTGCGGGTCGCGCCGGCCGCAGCGCACGACGACAACGGGAACCCGACCTACACCGGTCCCCGGCGGTTCGAGACGCCCGCGCTGACCAACGTCCAGGCGTTCGCGATCACGGGTGACTTCGAGGCCAACCTCACCGTCGGGCTCGGCATGCGGCGCGACTCGTGGCACCGCGTGTTCCTGCTCGACTCGCCGACCCGCGTGGTCATCGACGTCGGGCACTGATAGGTGGTTCGAAGTCGGCACTGAGTAGGTGGTTCGAACGGCCGGACTCCCTTGACGTCCAGTGAAGTCACGGTGAACTCCCGACGATGACCCGGTTCTCGGTCGGTCCGCCGACCGAGAATTCGGTGTGCAGGTGCTGCGTTCCGCGTTGGACTTCCTCGGTGGTCCCGGTCCGGTGCTGCTCGCGATCGGGCTGCTGTTCGCGACGCCGGTCATCGACCGGCTCTTCGTGCGCCGCAAGCGGCTCGGGTTCCGGGTGCTCTACAACTCCAAGATCGGTCTCGGGCCCGAGCAGTTGCACGACGGGACCGACCCGAACTCGCCCCAGCTGAGGGAACTGGTGCGGGTGCTGGACCGGATGAGCATCGTGGTGATCCGGGTGCGCAACACCGGTAGCTACGACATCGACGGCGAGGACTTCGACAAGCCGCTGACGTTCACCTTCGGCGACCGGATCGTGTGGAACGCCAGGGTGTCCGAGGCGGGCTCGGAGGAGCTGAAGGCCGAGATCCGGCGCAGCCTGCAGTTCTTCGGCTCGGAGGCGAGTCCGGCGAAGGCGTCGCTGCCGACGGTGCGCGAGCGGATGGCGCAGCGGGTGGCCAAGTGGGGTGGGCTGGCGGTGCCGGCGGACCCGCCGGGCGAGCCGGTCTGGCACGGCGTGCGGCTGGAGAAGCTCGTGCTGCGGCGCAAGCAGAAGTTCAAGCTGCTGGTGGTGCTGCGTGAGCCGGACGGCAAGCCGAAGGGCGAGCTCGGCAAGGACGTGAAGGTCGTCGGCAGCCTCGGGGGCGCGGGGATCGTGCACGACGAGCGCCCGGAGCGGCTGCTCACCCTGCCCCGGTTGACCGGTGGCCTGGCCGCGTTGCTGGCGGCGGTGCTGGTGCTCGTGCTGGCGTGGCCGCCGGGTTCGAACGACGCGACGGTGGCGTGCGCGTCGGGCAAGGTGCGTGTCGAGGGGTCGAGCGTGTTCATGCCGACCATGGCCACCATCGCCGACCAGTACGAGCGGGCCTGCCCCGGTGCGGAGATCACCACGTCCGCCACGGGGAGCATCCAAGGCGTGCGCGAGGTGGCCGGGGGTGAGGAGGGCGTGGTGGCGCTCTCGGACGGCAAGCAGGAGGTGGACGGCGTTTTCGCGCAGCAGTTGGCGATCGTGGTCTACCACGTGGTGGTGCACAGCTCGGTCGGGCTCGACAGCATCACGGTGGAGCAGCTGCGCGGGATCTACGCGGGGGTCTACACGGATTGGAGCCAGCTGCGGGGCGGTTCGCCGCTGCCGATCCGGATCGTGGGCAGGGGCGGCGAGTCGGGGACGCGGGAGCTGTTCGAGCGGCGGGTGCTGGGTACGAGTGAGAGCGCGTTGTCGTCCAACGACTGCCGGGTGAAGGACCGCGCGCCGGAGGCCCCGGTGATCCGGTGCGAGCGGGACAAGAACGCGGACGTGGTGCGGGAGATCGGCGCGGTGGAGGGTGCGATCGGGTACGCGGACGCGCCTTCGGTGGCGGAGGCCCGCAAGACGAACGCGTTGACCGCGTTGTCGTTGGGCGGGAAGGTGTTCGACGCGGCGGCGGGGGTGGAGGCGGGCTACCCGTTCTGGACGGTGGAGTACTTGTACACGCGGTCGGAGCCGGCGTCGGGGTCGTTGGTCGCGCGGTTCGTGGCGTACGTGCGGGAGCACGACGGGGCTCGGGTGCGGATGAAGGATGCCGGGTACCTGCCGTGTGTGACGGCGGATGGGGTGCCGTTGGATTTGTGCAATCTGAGGTGAATGCGGGCGGGCGGGCGGTGCGGGCGGGTGGTGCGGTGGTTGAGGGCGGCTCGGGGGTGAGTCCGGTTCGAGTTGGCGGGGCGGTGTGGGCGGTGTGGGTCCGGTCCGGCTCGATTTGACATGGGGCCCTTACGGGCACTCCAGGCAGGCCAAAGCCGGCAGGCCCGGCGGGGAAAAGCGTCCCGCCAGGCCTGCCGGCTTCGACCAGCCTAAAGCACCCGAACCCATGTCAAATCGGGCCTCTGAGGGTGCGCTGCGGGTCCGTTGTGGTGGTGGTGAGGGTTGGGGTTGGGGTTAGGCGGCTGCGGTGGTGGTGGTTGTGGTGGTTGTGGTGGTTGGTTGGAGGGCTAGGTCGAGGGCTTCGCGGACGTCGGTGACGAGGTGGACGGTCAGTTCGGCCAGGACCGAGTCCGGGACGTCGTCGAGGTCCGGTTCGTTGCGCTTGGGCAGGAGGACGGTGGTGATGCCGGCGCGGTGGGCGGCCAGCAGCTTTTGCTTGACGCCGCCGATGGGGAGGACGCGGCCCGTCAGGGAGACCTCGCCGGTCATGGCGACGTCGGAGCGGACCGGGCGGCCGGAGAGCAGGGAGGCGAGCGCCGTGGTCATGGTGACGCCTGCTGAAGGGCCGTCCTTGGGCACGGCACCGGCTGGGACGTGGATGTGGACGCCGCGGTCTGCCAGGACTTCGGCTCGTTCGTCGTTGGAGCGCAGGTAGGAGAGGGCGATCTGGGCCGACTCCTTCATCACGTCGCCCAGTTGGCCGGTCAGGGTGACGCCGGACGCGCCGGTCCCCGGGGATGCCAGTGAGGCCTCCACGAAGAGCACGTCGCCGCCGGCTCCGGTCACGGCCAGGCCCGTGGCGACGCCCGGGACGGCAGTGCGCTCGGCGGACTCCGGGGTGTGCTTGGGCGAGCCCAGGTAGGTCCGGAGGTTCGGGATGTCGACGGTGACCGGCAGGGTGGATTCGTCCAGGGCGACGCGTGCGGTCACCTTGCGGAGGATGCGTGCGAGCGCGCGTTCCAGCTGCCGGACACCTGCTTCACGGGTGTACTCGCCGGCCAGTTTGCGCAGGGTCGGCTCGGTGATCGTGACGTCCTCGGGGGTGAGGCCGGCGCGTTCGACCTGGCGCGGCAGGAGGTGGTCGCGGGCGATGGTGACCTTCTCGTCCTCCGTGTAGCCGTCGAGCTGGACCAGTTCCATGCGGTCCAGCAGGGGACCCGGGATGGATTCCAGGACGTTGGCGGTGGCCAGGAAGACGACGTCGGAGAGGTCCAGTTCGACTTCGAGGTAGTGGTCGCGGAACGTGTGGTTCTGGGCCGGGTCGAGGACTTCGAGGAGGGCGGCGGTCGGGTCGCCGCGGTAGTCGGCGCCCACCTTGTCGATCTCGTCCAGGAGGACGACCGGGTTCATCGAGCCCGCTTCGGAGATGGCCCGGACGATCCGGCCCGGCAGCGCGCCCACGTAGGTGCGGCGGTGGCCGCGGATCTCGGCTTCGTCGCGGACGCCGCCCAGGGCCACCCGGACGAACTTGCGGCCCATCGCGCGGGCGACGGATTCACCGAGGGAGGTCTTGCCGACGCCGGGAGGTCCGACCAGGGCCAGGACCGCGCCGGAACGGCGGCCGCCCACGACGCCGAGACCGCGGTCGGCGCGGCGGCGGCGGACGGCCAGGTACTCGGTGATGCGTTCCTTGACGTCGTCCAGGCCCGCGTGGTCGGCGTCCAGGACGGCGCGGGCGCCCGCGATGTCGTAGGCGTCCTCGGTGCGTTCGTTCCACGGCAGGTCGAGGACGGTGTCGAGCCAGGTGCGGATCCAGCCGACCTCGGGTGACTGCTCGGAGGTCCGTTCGAGCTTGTCGACCTCGGCCAGGGCGGCCTCGCGGACTTTCTCCGGCAGGTCGGCGCCTTCGACGCGGGCTCGGTAGTCCTGCTCCTCGGTGGCGGGCTTGCCGTCGAGCTCGGCCAGTTCCTTGCGGATCGCGGCCAGCTGTTGGCGCAGCAGGAACTCGCGCTGCTGCTTCTCGACGCCTTCCTTGACGTCCTTGCGGATGGTCTCGGCGACGTCGAGTTCGGTCAGGTACTCGCGGCCCCACTCCAGCAGCTTCTCGAGCCGCTCGGTGACGTCGCTGGTCTCCAGCAGCCAGACCTTCTGCTCGTCGCTGAGGTACGAGGCGTAGCCGGCGAGGTCGGCGAGGGCGGACGGGTCGTCCACCTGCTGCACCGAGTCGACCACCTGCCACGCGCCGCGCTGCTGGAGGATCGTGGTGACCAGCCCCCGGTACTCGCGGGCCAGTTCGTGGGTGTGGTCGTCGACCGGTGATTCGTCCGCGATGGTCGCCTCGACCCACAGCGCCGCGCCGGGGCCGGTGGTGCCGGTGCCGATGCGGACCCGCTCGGTGCCGCGCACGACGGCCGCGCGCTCGCCACCGGAGAGCCTGCCGACCTGCTCGATCAGGGCCAGCGTGCCCACCTTGGCGTACTTGCCGTCCAGCCGGGGCACCAGCAGGACCTTCGACTGACCGCCCGTCGCCGTCGCGGCCTCGATCGCGGCGCGGGCCTCGGCGGTGGCGTCCGAGCCGCTGAGGCGGATCGGCACGACCATGCCCGGCAGCACGACCACGTCGTCCAGCGGCAGCACCGGCAGCGCCAACGTCTCGCCCATGATCCCTCCAAAGTTGAGTCTGACTGGCTCAACCAAGATGAGCGTGGGTTTGTTTCCGGTAGGTGTTCGCCCAGAGCGAGCGTCCATTCGGGGGTTGTGCCCCGTGGATGGCGCCGCGACGATCACGCGGTCGGCTGACGAGGAGATGTGCGCATGGAGCAGGCGAGCTGGGTTCCGTCTTCGGTGGACCTGGACCGGCCGAGCGCGGCCCGGATGTACGACTACTTCCTGGGTGGGTCGCACAACTTCGCGGTGGACCGCGAGGCGGCGAAGTCGGTCGAGCAGATCTTCCCCGGCATGTCCGGCGCGGCCCGGGCCAACCGGTCGTTCCTGCGGCGGGCGGTGCGGTACCTGCTGTCGCAGGGCATCGACCAGTTCCTCGACCTGGGGTCGGGCATCCCGACGGTCGGCAACGTGCACGAGATCGCCCAGCAGACCAACCCGGCGGCACGGGTGGTGTACGCGGACGTCGAGCCGGTGGCCGTGGCGCACAGCACGGCGTTGCTGGCGGACAACCCGCTGGCCAGCGCGATCCAGGCGGACCTGCGCGACCCGGACTCCGTGCTGGAGAACGAGGAGGTGCGGTCGGTGCTCGACTTCGACCGGCCGATCGGGCTGCTGATGGTCGCCGTGCTGCACTTCGTGCCGGACGAGGCCGAGCCGGCCGCGGCCATCGCCCGGTACCGGGACGTGCTGGCGCCGGGCAGCTTCGTGGCAATCTCGCACGCGAGCTGGGACGGCGTGTCGCAGGAGGGGCGGGAGAGCGGCGAGCAGGTCAACGCCATCTACCGCCGCACGGACAGCCCGCTGGTGCTGCGGACCGGTGCGGAGGTCGCCACCTTCTTCGACGGGCTGGAGGTCGTGGAGCCCGGCGTGGTGCCGTTGAGCGAGTGGTGGCCGGATTCGGACGACGCCTACATCAACGCGTACGCGGGGGTCGGGAAGAAGGTCTGACGGCGTCCGTCACTCGGGCGGGGTGAGGCGGAGGTCCGGGTCGATCGGCGGCTCGCCGTCGAACGGGCCCGCGGGCACCGCGCCCAGCGCGTCGAGGGTGAGTCCGATCTCGCGCGCGTTCGGGTCGGTGTCGGGTGGCGTGGTGAACCAGGCGTGCAGGTCCTCGGGGATCCGGTAGCGGGCGGTGAGGTCGCGGTAGAGGGCGGCGCGGTCGCCGGACTGGTCGGCCAGCTGCTGGTACTCGCGCATGGCCAGGCGCATGCGGATCCAGCGGTAGCGGTCGGTCTTGGTCGAGTCGTCCTCGGTGAACCGGGTGCGCAGCAGCCGCCCGGCCTCGGCGCCGCGTTCGGCCAGGGCGCGGATCGTCTCCGGGCGCATGAAGAGGTTCGTGCCGCCTTCCAGGGCTCCGACGCGGACGTGCGCGATCCGTCCCCGGTAGCCCGGCAGGGCGGACTGCATCGTGTCGCGCCAGTCGAGCATGGTGTTGAGGATCGCCGACGCGAAGTGCTGCACCAGCCCGATGCCGCGCCACGGCGTGCCGCCGGTGGACGCGTCCTGCTCGGGCAGCCAGACGTCCCGGTCGTCGCCGGGCGGGTAGGACTGCAGGCTCAGGCCGAACGTCGGCCAGCGCGGCAGCAGGTTGTCGAAGAAGTGGATCGGGAAGTTGCTGGTGATGCCGCCGTCGGAGAACCAGTGGACGCGGGGTTCCGGCTCGGCGCGCACCAGCGGCACCGCGGCGATCAGGCCGGGCAGCGGCATGCTCATCCGGACGGCCAGCGCGACCGGCAGGTTCTTCGGCAGCACGTGCAGGGTCTCGGCGGGGTGCAGCGGGCAGTGGTGCGGCGAGGCGTCGTGGCCGAGCTTGTCGACGGTCCGCGGCGGCAGCACGGTGGCCAGGCACGTCGGGCAGAACAGCCACGCGGCCGACGGTTCGGTGAACGGCAGGCGGTAGGGGCGGCCCTCGGACAGGTCCGTGGTCATCAGGACCAGGTTGGTGGTCAGGTCGTCGAACGTCAGGTCCGTCGTCCCGGACAGGTCGTCCAGCACGTCGGCGATCCAGTCGCTCAGCGGCGGCACGCCGGTCGACGCGGGCACACCGCACCGGCGGTCCCAGAAGTTCGGTCGGAACGCGCCGGTGCCGGGGATGAGTCCGAAGTGGATGGTGGTCGCCATCCGGTCGAGGAACCGCTTGGCGCCCAGGCCGTAGGTGAGGGCGACCGCGCTGACGAACGCGAACCCGAGCACCAGCCACCACACGGCGGCGGTGGCGGCGCTCGCCAGGCTCGGGGCCGTCCAGCGCGTGCTCAGGGCGACCGGGATCAGCGGGACGACCAGGAGCACTGCGGTGCCGATGCGGCGCAACCACGCGTCCCGGCCGTTCGGCAGGACTCTCAGCACGATGCCGGGCACGGCGACGAGGGCCGCGACGGTGAGGCCGATCAGCGCCCACGTCGGCGTGGCGCCCCAGTCGATCGAGTGGAACCACAGGGTCGGACCGATGAGCCACAACCCCAGCGCCAAGGCGAGGAAGGCCCGTGCCCGCCAGCCGATCGCGCTGATCAGGGCCAGCAGGAGGCACGTGAGCGGGTTGCGCCCGGTGGAGTCGCGGCGCTGCATGGAGGCCGCCACGATCCGGTACAGCTTGCGGGTGTGCTCGCTGGGCTGGAAGAGCTGGGCCAGCCGCCAGCCGGGCGCGGCGAACCAGTCGACGACCTCCCCGAGCTTGCGGAACCCGTCCCGGTCCCGGCCCTTCTCCGCGGCCGCGGTGAAGGCGGCCCCGATCGCACCGGCCGACGCACCGCCCAACGACCGGAACCGGTAGTGCCCGGCCAACTCCACGACGGCCAACGGGTAGACGACGCCACTGGCCGCCCCACCCCGCATGGTCAGGTCGCAGTACCGGTTGAAGTCCTCGGCCATGGCGAACCTCCCGGCCTCCATGGTCTCGTGACGCCGGCCGGTGTGGCGCTAGACCAATCGGTTGTTCACTCGCGCGTTCACAGCTGGGATCGCGCGATCTGCTCGATCTCGGCCGGCGTGCCGGACATGATCGTGCGGACGTGCTCGGTCACCAGCTCGATCGGCCAGTCCCACCACTTGGCGCGCAGCAGCCGGGCCACGTCCTCCTCGGCGTAGCGCCGCTTCACCGGCTTGGCCGGGTTGCCGCCCACCACCGTGTACGGCGGCACGTCCGACGTCACCACGGCGCCGGTCGCGATGATCGCGCCGTCCCCGATCGTCACTCCCGGCATCACGAGCGCGTTGTAGCCGAACCAGACGTCGTTGCCGACCACCGTGTCGCCCCGCGTCTGCATGCCGGTCATCAGGTCCATCGTCTGCTCGGCCCACGTGCCACCGAAGATCGTGAACGGGAACGTCGAGACGCCGATGTTGAGGTGGTTCGCGCCGGCCATGATGAACCTGGTGCCGGTGGCCAGCGCGCAGAACCTGCCGATGACCAGCTTCTCGGCGCCGTACCCGTAGAGCACGTTGCGGGTCTCGAACTCCAGCGCGTGCTCCGGGTCGTCGTAGTACGTGTACTCGCCGACCTCGATCGTCGGCGACGTCACCAACGGCTTGAGCTGGACGACGCGGTCCGCGTGCGGCAGCGGGTGCAGGACGGTGGGGTCTGGGATCAAAGTGGAGGGCTCCTAACGCGACTCGTGTTGCGTTAGAGTGGCACAACTCGCCCACTAACGCAACTGGAGTTGCAGTTGACCTCACGACCGGGTGGACGCTCGGCACGCGTCCGCGAAGCCGTCCTGGAAGCCGTGTACGCCGAGCTGACCCGGCACGGCTACGCCGGCATGACGGTGGAAAACGTCGCCGAACGCGCGGGCGTGCACAAGACCACCGTCTACCGCCGGTGGGGGACGGTCGACGTGCTCATCGCCGACGCCCTCGACCACACCCGCGAGTCCGAGTGGCCGGTGCCCGACACCGGCACGCTGGAGGGCGACCTGATCGCCGTCGCCACCGAGATCGCGGACACCTTCGCCGACCCGGAACGCCGGCTCGTCCCGATCGCGATCGTCATCGCCGCACAGCAGTCCACCCGCGCCCAGGACGCGAAGCGCCGCTTCTACGCCGCCCGCCAAGCCGAAGCGGCCAAGGTCGTCACCCGCGCCGTCGAACGCGGCGAACTCCCACCGCAGGCCGACCCGGTCGAACTCGTCCGCCTCACCTGCGCCCCGCTGTACCACCGGATCTTCGTCACCGGCGAGCCGGTCGACCGCCCCACCGCCGAGCGCTCCGCCCGAGCCGCCCTGGCCGCCGCCCGAGCCGGCCTGCTCTAATCCGTCAAGTCGTGTTCGATCGCGTATCGGACCAACTGGATCTGGTTGGTGAGACCCAGTTTCCCGAGGATGTTGATGACGGTGTGCCGGACCGTGGTGACGCTGACACCCAGAGCCGACGCGATCGACTTGTGGCTCGTGCCCGCCGTCAGCAACCGGATCAGTTCCGTCTCCCGAGAGGTGAGACCCAGGTCGGCGCGCCCGGCCCGGTGCAGACCCGCCATGGCCGCGGTCGCGGCGCGGGGTGCCAGCACGGCCTCGCCGAGCAGGACCCTGCGCACGGCGTCGACCACGACCTCCGGCTCCGCGTTCTTCAGCAGGTAACCGCGGACACCGGCGCTGAGCGCCCGGACGATGGTCTTGGTGTCGTCCAAGGCCGTGAGCACGAGCACGCCGAGTCGCGGGTTCTCCGCCGACAGCCGAGCGATCACGTCCAGGCCGATCGGCATGGCGATGTCCGACACCACCAGGTCGGGCCGGTTCGCCGAGCACGCGCGCACCGCGGCCTCGCCGTCCCCAGCTTCGGCGACCACGGTGACCCCGGCGTTCCTCAGCACGGTCACCAAACCGAACCGGAACACGGGGTGGCCGTCGACGACCACGATCCGCACCTGTGCCCCGTCCGGTGCGGGGATGGGATCGTCGACGCTCACCGCGGGCGGGTCGTGCTCTGCGATGGCCGGCCCGGCAGCCGGTCGGGCGGGCTCTTCGGCCGCACGGGCGGCCAGCCACCGTGCGCGGTAGGCCTCGACGTCCCCGTCGAGCGCGTGCACCACCAGTTCGACGTTCGTCCAGCGCGGCAGCGCCGGGCCGGTGAGCGTGCGGTGGACCGTGTCGTGGCTGATCCCGGCTTGGCGGGCGATGTGCCGGCTGCTCGGCTCACCGGCTTCGATGTGCAGGCGTCGCAATTGGTCGAAGAGGGTCGCCAGTGGTCCGCCGGGAAGTTCCGGTCGGCGCAACCGTCCCATGCGCACCCGCCCAGTGTCAGAAGGTGTCAGAAACTCTAGCGGATCTACCTAGCTTCCGGCACCATCGAGTTCACTGCTTCCGAGCCGGGGAGGCGCGGGTGAACGGCGGCGAGTTGTTGCACCTGGCCGTGGCCGGGGTGCCAGGTGTCGTCGTGATCACCTACGCCGCCTTCCGCCTGGTCGACCACCTGGTGTTCCTGCTCGGCCTGTGGCTGGTGCTGCGGTCGACGCGGGACGTGGACCGGGTCAAGGCGATCACCGCCTACAAGCAGACCGCCCGCCGTCGATAGCTACAGCTCGTACCAGCGCAGGATTTCCGGGTCCAGCACCCGGGCCGCGAGGCCGATCCGCCGCGCCGTCTCCGCCAACTCCGCCGCCGCCGCGGGGTTGCCGCGCGGCGGCAGGGCGGGGTCGTCCAACTGGGTCACCATGTCGTCGTGGTGGCTCGGGACGAGCAACTTGGGCCGGGTCGCCCGCAGCGCCCGCGCGGTGTAGTCGTGCACGTTCGCGTGGCCGCTCATGCCCAGCACGAGGACGTCCGGCCGCAGCCCCGCGATCTCCCGCTCGACGTAGTTCGCCGTGCCCGACAGGAACAGCACCGAGAACCCGCCCACGGTGATCAGGTACGCCAGCGAGCCGCCTTCCACGAGGTCGCTGATCGTCGTGGGCGCCTCCGGCGGCGCGGTCAGGCTGCCCGGCGCGAAGTACCCGTACGAGCCGAACTGGCTGTGCAGGCTCCGGAACACCTGGACGGTGAAGCCGTGGAAGTCCAGGTACTCCCCACCGGACGCCACGACCACGTCGTCACCCGGCACGCCCTGCGCCGTCAGCAGGTGCCGGTGCGTCTCGGTGCCGATCACCCGCGAACCGTGCTTCTCCACCACGTACGGGATCTCCAACAAGTGGTCGTAGTGCCCGTGCGTGGCCAGCACCAGCTCCGGCCGCTCACCGAGGTGCCGGTCGACCAACTCCTTCCGCACCGCCAACGGGTGGTCGGGGATGAACTCGCCGTCCCGGTCGAACACCGGCAACCGGCTCAGGTACGGGTCGATCAGCACCCGCCGGCCGTCGAACAGCAACTCCCACCCGGCGACGCCCAACCAGCGCAAGCCCACCCCGCTGCGCCCCGCCGCGAACGCCACCCCCGGCAACCCCGCACCCGCCACCGCGACCGCCGCCGAACCGATCAACACCTGCCGCCTGTTCACGCACATGCCACAACAACACCAGCGCCCAGCCGCACGTGTCCAAGTCCGATATCACCACGCCTGCGATATCCGAACAGCTATCATCCCTGCTCGTGGACCTCCTCCGGCACCTGCGGCACTTCCTCGCCGTGGCCGAGGAACTGCACTTCGGCCGAGCCGCGGCCCGCCTGCACATGTCCCAGCCGCCGCTGTCGCAGAGCATCCAACGCCTGGAACGCGAACTCGGCGTCCGCCTCCTCGACCGCGACGCCCGGCACGTCGCCCTCACCGATGCGGGCCGCCAGATCCTCACCGAGGCCCGAGGCCTCCTCGCAGGCGAAGACCGACTCCGCGCGCTCGCCGAACGTTTCCGCCATGGCGAGGCCGGCTCACTGCGCGCGGGCGTCCCACCGGACCTGGGCGGACGAGCCGTGGCCGCACTCCTCCCGGCCTTCCGCCACCGCAGCCCCGTCGACCTGAAACTCCGCGAGATCGGCACCGCCGAACAACTCCGCGCCCTGGCCGACCGGAGCCTGGACGTCGGCGTCCTGCGCTTCCCGTTCGACGTCTCCTGGCTGAGCCTCGGCCCGGTCCTGACCAGCCCGCTGGGCGTCCTGCTGCCCCGCGACCACCCCCTGGCCACCGCCCCGGACGTCCGCTTGGCCGACCTGAACGGCCTGGCCCTCGTCCTCTTCCCCCGCACCACCGCACCCGCCCTGCACGACGAGGTGCTGACCACGTGCGCCCGACACGGCTACACACCCACCGACGTCCACCAAGCCGGCAACCCGGAGTTCGCGTTGGGGCTCGTCCTGGCCGGCGGCGCGGTCGCCCTGCACGACGGCATCACCCCACCACCGGACGCCGCCTGGCGACCACTGCGCGGCAACCCGATCCTGTGGCGCACCTCGGCCGCCTGGCCACGCGGCCGGCGAACCCCCGCCGTCACCGCGTTCGCCGACGCCGTCACCGAAGTCCTCACCGCACAAGGGATGCGCCACGCGGAGGGCACCCTGCCCCGCTACCCCCGCCCGGCCGCGGAGTACCTGTCATGACCGCCGCCAGGGTGCGCGCCGCGTTCGCCGACGCCGGCGTCACCGGCAAGCTCCACGCCGTCGACCTCGACCACCCCGACCGCGAACTGTCGGTCGGCGCGGACGACCCGGTCGTCCTCGCCAGCGTCTTCAAAGTCCCACTGCTCGTCGCCCTGCACCACAGCACCCACGACCTGACCGCCCGGATCACCCTCGACCACGACCGCAGCACCGGCCCCACCGGCGTGGGCGGCATGCTCGACCCGGTCACGATGTCCCTGCGCGACTTGGCCTACCTGGCCATCACCGTCTCCGACAACGCCGCCGCCGACGCCCTCGTCGACCTCATCGGCCTGGACGACATCAACCACACCCTGGACGAACTGCACCTCAGCCACACCCGGATCGTCCACCGGGCACGGGACTTCATGCGCACCATGGCCGAAGACGCCGCTCCCGCCGAACCACCGGCCGCCCTCACCGACCCCGTCGTCCTGTCCCGACTGCGCGCCCTGGACCCCACCCGAACCAACCGCGGCACCGCACGCGACCTGACCACCCTGCTGCGGCACGTCTGGCAGCACGAAGCCTGCGCCCCGATCCGCCGCAACATGGCCCTTCAAGTCTGGCCACACCGCCTGGCCTCCGGCTTCCCCTTCGACGACGTCCGCGTAGCCGGCAAAACCGGCACCCTCCCGACCATCCGCAACGAGATCGGCGTCGTCGAGTACCCGGACGGCGGCCGCTACGCCGTCGCCGTCTTCACCCGCAGCGCGAGCACCGCCTTCACCCTGCCACCAGCAGACGCCGTCATCGGCACAGCCGCCAGACTCGCCATCGAACACCTCCGCTGAAGCCGTGCAACAGAAGGGCTTCGTGTCATCCCGCCGACCTGGCTCCGCCCTACCGCGCGTGTCAAGGGGGCTGTGCGTCCCTTGCCCGCCCCTCCACCTATACCTGCCCCCTTGATACGTGTGGTAGCCCGTAGGGAGGTCGGTGGGATGACACGAAACCCGACCAACAACGGACCCGGCGCGTACCCACCCACCCCGCCGTCATCCTGCTGATCTGCCCGTCCGGCGAGGACTCTTTCAATCTTTTGATCTTTCAGCCCTTGCCGCAGACACCCCACACCGCACCCACATCAAATCTCGTCCAAGAACTCGTCCACCTCGGCCAACGCCCTCAACCGCACGGGCTCCGCGGACAGGAACAGGTCGTGCATACCGCCCTCCACCTGCACCACCCTGACCTGCCTGCCGATCTTCGGCCCCCACACCCGCATGTGCTCCACGTCCAGCACGGTGTCCGCCGTCATCGCCTCGGGCGTCCACCGCTTCGCGTGGAGGTGGCTGCGCCCCGACCGCAGCAGCAGCACCGGCGCCCCCACCTCCAACCCCCGGTGCAGCCGGGCCTGACCGCGACGGATCGCGCGCAACCACCCCGCGTGCACCGGGAAAGCCTCGATCGGCTTCCACGTCGTGTCGAAGTCCCACTCCCCGTGGTGGTCGCGGTGGATGCTCTCGCCGTACACCGGCCCCAGCCCGGGCTTGAGCACCAGCTTCGGCGCCACCCGACCCACACCCCGGATCAACGCCGTCCCCACCGTCCGCACCAGCCACGGCTCGGCCAGGTCCAACCAAGGGCTGTTGAGCACCAACGCGTCCAGCACGTCGTCCGAACGCCGCTCGTGCGCCCACAAACTCGTGATGAGCCCTCCGGTCGAATGGCCCATCACCACCAGGTGCCGGTGCCCGTCCTCTTCACGGATCACCCGTGCCGCGGCGTCGATCTCCTCGAAGTGCTCGGCCAGGTCGGTCACGTAGTTCGCCACCTGCCCCGGCCGCAACGACCGCCCGTACGCGCGCAGGTCGATGGCGTAGAAGTCGAAGCCGCGCGCGGTGAAGTGCTCGGCGACGTGCCGCTGGAAGAAGTAGTCCGCGAAACCGTGCACGTACAGCACCGCGCCGCGGACGGCCGGCTGCGCGCGACGGCGGACCAGGGTCGCGGTCGTGTCACCGCCGCCCAAGGGCAGCGCGCGGGTCTCGTAGTCGGTGCCGAGCACGTCTGCGTTCACCAGGCCAGTGTGCACGTCGATTCGTCCGATCGGGGAGATGTGGGGCACGGGTCGTGGCACTGTGGGAACCATGAGCAGCGAGGAGATCGAACGGTCGAGCGCGCGTGTCCGGTTCCCGGGCATCAGCCCGCGTGCGTACGAGCACCCGGTCGACCGGGGGGCGTTGGCGGTCTTGCGCGCGGTGCCGGGCATCGGCCCGGTGCTGCAGGCGGTGGCGGGCGCGTTCACGGAACGCGGTGAGAGGTTGGGCTACCTGGCGTCGAGCATCCGGGTGGGCCCCAGGCAGTACCCGGAGCTGGACCGGCTCCGGCTCGAGGCGGCGGCGACGCTGGACGTCGACCCGGTGCCGGAGCTGTTCGTCAAGCGCGACCCGGTGCCCAACGCCATGACGCTGGGCATCGACAAGCCGTTCATCGTGCTCACCACGGGCCTGATCGAGCTGCTGGACGCGGAGGGCCTGCGGTTCGCCATCGGGCACGAGATGGGGCACGTGCTGTCCGGGCACGCGCTGTACCAGACGATCCTGCAGCGGCTGATGCAGCTGCAGCACGGTCTGGGCTGGATGCCGGGCGGCTACTGGGCGATCACCGCGATCATCGCCGCGCTGCGCGAGTGGTACCGCAAGACCGAGCTGTCCTGCGACCGCGCCGGCCTGCTCTGCGGGCAGGACCCGGCCGCCGCGCTGCGCGTGCACGTGGCCATGGCGGGCGGCATGGACCTCAGCCAGGTCGACACGGCCGAGTTCCTCAAGCAGGCCAAGGAGTACGAGCAGGTCGAGGACGTGCGCGACAGCGTGCTCAAGCTGATCCGCACGTGGCCGCTGACCCACCCGATGGCCGTGGTCCGCGCCGCCGAGCTGCAGAAGTGGGCGGCGGGCGAGGAGTACCGCGCCATCCTGACCGGCTCGTACCAGCGGCGCGAGGACGACCGGCCGACGAGCTCGTTCACCGAGGACATCAAGTCCGCGGCCAGGTCGTACAAGGAGTCGGCGGCCGAGTCCGAGGACCCGCTGATGAAGGTCTTCAACGAGGTCGGCGACGTGCTCGCGGGCGCGGCGGGCCGGGTGCGCAGCAAGTTCACCGGAGCGGACTAGTCCGCTTGGCCCAGCGGAACCGGCCATTCTGGCTAACCTCCTCCTGACGCCTTTGATCAGGAGGAGGGGCCGATGCGGCTTGCCGCGTTGTTGATGACGTTGTCGATGGCTCTCGCGGGCACTGCCACGGCGGACGTGGACGAGCGCGTAGTGGGCGGTGAACGGGTGTCGATCGCGGACCACCCGTGGGTGGTGTACGTGGCCGACGCCACCGGGAACCAGTTCTGCGGCGGCACGCTGGTGGCGCCGACCAAGGTGGTCACCGCCGCCCACTGCGCCACCACCCGGACGCCCCGCAACACGCGGGTCGTGCTGGGCCGCGAGGATCGCAAGGGTGACGAGGGCGTGGTCGCCCGGCTGTCCGAGATCTGGGTCCACCCGGAGTACGTGTCCGCGGACCAGGGTGCGGACGTCGCCGTGCTGACCTTGCGCTCGCCGGTGGACTACACGCCCCTGCCGCTGGCGCAGCCGTCCGACGGCGCGCTGTACGAGCCGGGCACGAGCGGTCGGGTGTTCGGCTGGGGCCGGACCAGCGAGCAGGGCTCGGGCTCGCGCTACCTGCTCGGCGCGACCGTGCCGGTGACGGACCACGAGTACTGCCGCACCGCTTACCCCCAGTTCGACCCGGACGAGATGACGTGCGCCGGTTACCCGGAGGGTGGCGTCGACACGTGCCAGGGCGACTCGGGCGGCCCGTTCGTGGCCGGCGGGAAGCTGATCGGCGTCACCTCTTGGGGTGAAGGTTGCGCGCGGGAGGGCAAGCCGGGCGTCTACAGCAACATCGCCGCCTACTCCCAGGCGATCGAGGAACAACTGGCGGCGTGACCAACCGGCGTGCGGACCTTTCAGACGGGTCCGCACGCCGGTCGGGCCTCGCCCTGCACCGGACCTGCACCCGGAACCGACCTGCACCCGGAACTGGCCTACACCCGGAACTCGACCTGCGCCGGGGCTGTCGACCTACAGCACGAGCCCGATCGACATCGTCACGAACACCGCCGCGCAGACCGCGTCCAACGCCGTCGTCACACCGGGTCGCCGCAACGAGCCGGCCACCCGCGCCGCCGCCACCACGATCGTCAGCTCCCACAACGCCGCGAGCCCGAGGAACACGGCCGCGAGCAGGCCGAGCTGCCACGTCGGGTCGCCCGTTCCGATGAACTGCGGCAGGAACGCCAGCGAGAACAGCAGCATCTTCGGGTTGGTGATGTTGGTCAGGAACCCCTGCCGGAACGGCCGGGGCGGCGCGACCCCCACCACCTCGCCGCCCGAACGCCGCAGCAGCCCGCGGGTGATCGTCACGGCCAGGTAGAGCAGGTACGCCGCGCCGATCCAGCGCAGCCCGGTCAGCACGGCCGGGTAGCGGGCGATCACCACGCCCAGGCCCGAGATCACCAGGGCCACCTGCACGAAGGCCGCGGTGTGGATGCCCGCCAGCGCCAGCAGCCCGGCCCGCGTGCCGGACCTCATCGAGGTGCGCAGCAGGAGGAAGGCGTCCACGCCGGGCGTCAGCACGACCACCGCGCAGGCGATCAGGAACGCCGGCAGCTGGGTGAAGTCCAGGTGCATGGAAAACCTCCCTCAGGTTCCGGACAGATCGCCGTGATCTGCCTCACTGGCCGTTAAATCTTCGGCACCACCGCACTCTAACAACAGATTTTCCGGATCTCATACCCGGATCCCGTCCGCTCGGACCTTCCGCTACCGTCGGTGCCCGTTCCGCCACTTGACGTAGAGAGGTGCTCCATGCGCATCAGCGCGCCGGTCTTCGCCGTTCTCGTTCTGATCCTCTCGGCGCTGCCCGCGGACGCGATCGTCGGCGGTCGGGAGGCGCCCGCGACGCCGTGGGCGGTGGCGTTGTTCGACGGGGGCACCTTCTTCTGCGGCGGCGCGCTGATCGCATCGGACAAGGTGGTCACCGCCGCGCACTGCACGGTCGCGCGCACCGCACTCGGCGTCCGCGACCGGGTGCCCGCCGACCTGACCGTCGTCGCCGGCCGGGCCGACCTCGACACCACCGAGGGACGGGCCGCGGGTGTCACCGCGCTCTGGCGCCACCCCGCGTTCACCGAGGTGTCCGCGGGCGACGACGTGGCCACCCTCACCCTCGCCACCCCGCTGCCGTACCGGCCGGTCCGGATCGCGGACGCCGCGCCGGGCCGGGCCACCGTCTACGGCTGGGGCCGCACCGCCGAGCTGAGCGCACCGAGCCGCCGCCTGCGCGAGGTCGACGTGCCGATCCGCGCGGACGCCGAGTGCGCCGCCGAGGTGCCCGACTACCGGCCGGGCGGGATGCTGTGCGCGGGCTACCCCGAGGGCGGCAAGGACGCCTGCGAGGGTGATTCCGGCGGACCGCTCACCGTGGCCGGCGAACTGGTGGGCCTCGTGTCCTACGGCCGCGGCTGCGCCCGACCGGGCCAACCCGGCGTCTACACGCGCTTGAGCCGGTACCGGGCGGAGCTCTAAGAATCGGGACGCCGCCGCACAGAACCACAGGAAGCTCTTCCCAAGACGCGGCCCGACCACAGACCCGACCGGGCCCGACCACAGGACCCACCAGGCTCGACCACAGGAACCACCACACAACCCACCCCAGGACCCGTGTGATACCACGGTGGGGTGCGCTCACACCCGTACCCGGCGACGCTGCGCCGGCAGTGGTCGGCCGACCTGACCCCCGACCAGCTCTACGCCGTGCTCAAACTGCGTTCCGACGTCTTCGTCGTGGAGCAGAACTGCGTCTACCCCGAACTGGACGGGCGTGACCTCGAACCGGGCACCCGCCACTTCTGGCTGGAAGCCGACGACCTGCCCGGCCCGCAGGCCTACCTGCGCCTGCTGGAGGAACCCGGCGGCACGTTCCGCGTCGGCCGGGTCTGCACGGCCCGCGCCGCCCGCGGTCGCGGCTACAGCCGTCGGCTGATGGAGGCGGTGCTGGCCGAGATTGGCCAGGTGGAGTGCGTGCTGGACGCCCAGACCTACGTGGCCGACTTCTACGCGTCGTTCGGCTTCGAGCCGCAGGGCGCGGAGTTCATCGAGGACGGGATACCGCACCTGCGGATGCGCCGGTCTCCGTGATCACCCGCACGGCGCGCTCGATCTCGCCCTCGGACAGGTCGGCGCGGGCGGTCAGGCGCAGCCGGGAGATCCGGTCGGGCACCGACGGCGGCCGGAAGCAGCCGACGACCACGCCCTGCGCCCGGCACGCCTCGGCCCAGTCGAACGCCGCCTCCGGCGACGGCGCCTGCACGGACACGACGGCCGCGGTCGGCGTGCTGACCCGCAACCCCGCCTCCTTCAGCCGGAACGCCAGGTCCTGAGCCACTTCCAGGGCCCGGGCGGGCCGTTCCGGCTCGTCCCGCAACACCTTCAACGCGGCCAACGACGCCGCCGCGCTGGCCGGTGCGAGCCCGGTGTCGAAGATGAACGTGCGCGCGGTGTCGACGAGGTGCTTGATCACCCGGCTCGGCCCGAGCACCGCGCCGCCCTGCGCGCCGAGCGACTTGGACAGCGTCACCGTGGTGACCACGTCGGGCGCCTTTGCCAGGCCCGCCGCGTGCACCGCGCCCCGTCCGCCCTCGCCGATCACGCCGAGGCCGTGCGCGTCGTCCACGACCAGCGCCGCGTCGTGCTCGCGGCACGCGGCGGCCAGCCGGGCCAGCGGCGCGAGGTCGCCGTCGACGGAGAACACCGAGTCCGTCACCACCAGCGCCCGCCGCTTGCCGCGCGTGGCCAGGGCGTGCGTGACCTGGTCGACGTCGCAGTGCCCGGCGACCACGACGTCCGCTTTGGACAGCCGGGTGCCGTCGATCAGGGAGGCGTGGATGTGCTGGTCGGCGACGATCGCGGTGCCGGGGCCGGACAACGCGGTCAGCGCGCCCAGGTTCGCCGCGTAGCCCGAGGAGAACACCAGCGCGGACTGCGCGCCGCAGAAGTTCGCGAGCTCGTACTCCAGCTCGGTGTGCAGCTCGGTCGAGCCGGTGACCAGCCGCGACCCGGTCGAGCCCGCGCCCCAGCGCAACGCGGCCGCCGCGGCGGCGCCCGTGACCCGCTTGTCGCGGGCCAGGCCGAGGTAGTCGTTCGAGGCCAGGTCGAGGTTCGTCGAGTCCGCCGGCCGTGGCCGGACCCGGCGGGCGAGACCGGCTTTCGCGCGCGCCTCGGCACGCGTGTCGATCCAGTCGAACACCGAGTCACCTGTGCGCACGCTCACGCCGGCAGTGTCGCATCCGACGGCTACGGTGCCGGCGTGGACCTCTTCCAGCCGGAGCCTGCCGACCTGCGCTCGTTGCGGGAGAACGCGCCGGTCCACCGCGACGAGCGCACCGGGATGTGGCTGGTCAGCCGCTACGACGACGTGCGCGCGGTGCTGGCCGACCCACGTCGCTTCCACCCGGACAACGCGTTGACCGCGGTGACCCCGATCCCGCGGCCGGTGCTGCGGGTGCTGGCCCGCGCCGGGTTCTCGCTGCCGCCGACGTTGGCCAACAACGGCACCGAGACGCACGCCGACCTGCGCCGACTGGTGTCCCGGTTCCTCACCCCGGCCCGCGTGGCGGCGATGGGGCCGCGGATCGCGGAGCTGACCGGTGAGCGCCTGGACCGGCTCGACCTCCGCGCCGGACGTGCCGACCTGCACCCGGTGCTGGCCCGCGACCTGCCCGCGATCGTGCTGCTGGAGGTCCTGGGCATCCGGGACGTCGACGTCGAGGCGCTCAAGGCCTGGAGCACGGCGTCGTTGGAGCTGTTCTGGGGCGACGTCACGGCGGAGCGGCAGCACGAGCTGGCCCGTCCCGCCGCCGCGTTCCACCAGTGGCTCACCTCGCGGATCAAGGCCGCCGACCCGGAGGGCGACGACCTGTTCGGCGCGCTGCGGGCGCAGGACGTGCCGATCCGGGACGCGGCCGGGCTCTGCTACTTCCTGCTGATCGCGGGCCAGGAGACGACGACCCAGCTGCTGTGCGCGGCGTTCCACGCGGTCCTGGGGCAGGACGACCTGTGGTCGCGGCTGGACGAGCCCGGGGTGGCCGGCGCGTGCGTGGAAGAGGTGCTGCGCCGTGATCCGCCGGTGAGCACGTGGCGGCGGATCACGGCCGAGCCCGTCACCCTTTCAGGGGTGGAGGTGCCGGCGGGCGAACCGCTGCTGCTCATGCTCGCGGGCAGCGGCTCGGACCCGGACGTCTTCGGCGAGCCCGAGCGCTTCTGCCCGGCCAGGCCGAACGCCCGCAAGCACCTGGCGTTCGGCTTCGGCAGGCACTTCTGCCTCGGCGCCGGCCTGGCGAGGCTGGAGGCGGAGGTCGTGCTGCGGGAGACCGCACGGCGGTTCCCGGACCTGCGCCTCGCCTCGACCGGGCCGCCGCCGATGCTGGGCCTGCTGTCGTTCCGCGCGCCGTTGAGCGTGGAGGTCGAGCTAGGGGACCAGCACGACCTTGCCGGTCGAGGCCCGGGTCTCCAGCAGTTCGTGGGCGCGGGCGGCGTCTGCCAGCGGTAGCGCCTCGCCCAGCACCGGGCGCAGGCCCGAGGTGAACGCCCGCCGCACCGTGTCGGGGTTGACGGGGTTGCCGAACCCGAGGACCGCGACGCCCTTGCGGAACACGTCGGACGCGGTCACGTCCAGCGGCTCGCCGCTCGCGAAGCCGAACACGGCCAGCCGGCCGACCCCGTCGCGCAGCAGCTCGAACGACTGCCGCGCCACCGTGCCGCCGACCGAGGAGAACACCACGTCGACCGGCTCGACCCCGGTCGGCCAGTCCGGCTCGCCGTAGTCCACGACCTCGTGCGCGCCCAGCTCACGGGCCAGCGCCAGCTTCCGCTCGCCCCGCGCGGCGGCCACGACCGTCGCGCCCGCCCGTGCCGCGACCTGCACGAGCAGGCTGCCGACACCGCCCGCCGCCGCCTCGACCAGCACCCGCTCGCCCGCGGCGAGCCGGACCGCGTCCGCGGCGGCCACCGCCGTCGTGCCCTGGAGGTACAGGGCCAGCGCCTCGTGGTCGGACACGTCGTCGGGCACCTCGGTCGCGTCCTCGGGCAGCAGGGCCAGTTCGGCGTAGCCCTCGCCGAGCGCGAAGCCGATCAGCCGCCTGCCGTCGGGGCCCACGCCGACCACCTCGCCGCCCAGCGCGCCGGGCGCGAGGTCGTACCAGGGCACCACCCGCGCGCCCGTGCCCGACCGGATGATCGTCTCGCCGTAGTTCACGCCGATCGCCGTGACGCGGACCAGGACCTGGCCCGGCCCGGCGACCGGATCGGGCACCTCCTCCACGCCGAGCACGTCCGCCGGACCGAACTCGTGGAACCGCACCGCTCGCACAACGCCTCCAGAATTTCAAACGGACCGCCGGTCCGTTTCCTGTCCGCTACCATACGGACTGCTGGTCCGCTTTTGTCAAGCGAGTCGATCGAGCCGCGGGTCGGAGGAGGTCCACGATGCGGAAGGACGCCGAGCGCAACCGCGCCGCGGTCCTGGCCACCGCCGCGCGCCTGATCGCCGAACGCGGGCCGGACGGGTTCTCCATGGACGACGTCGCCGCCGCCGCGGGCGTGGGCAAGGGCACCGTGTTCCGCCGCTTCGGCGACCGCGACGGCCTCGTGCAGGCGGTGGTCGACGAGACCTCCGAGTCGTGGCGGGCGGAGGCGGAGGCGTTGCTGGAAGCCGGCGACGTGCCGCCGGAGGAGCGGGTGATCACGTTCGTGGCGACCCTGTTCGACCACGTGATCGCCGCCCTGCCGCTGGTGATCGCCTTCGAGCGGGTGTCCACGCGCAGCATCGCGTGCGACGCGGACGCCAAGCTCACGCACCAGCGCCTCGTCGCGTTGATCTCGCAGGTCAAGCCCGGTGCGGACGCCGAGTACCTGGCGCACGCCCTGATCGCGCAGGTGCGTGCCGACACGCTGCGGCACATGGTCGAGCGGTGCGGTCTGGACGTGGCACGGGTGCGCGCCGGCGTGATCTCGCTCGCCCGGGGCGTGCTGTCGGGTGACCTGGCGCCTGCCGTGAGCTGATCGACCAACACCCGCACCAACACCCGGACCCGCACTCGGGCCCGCACCTGCACCTGCGCTCAGGCCCGCACCAACACCCGCACCGGCACCGGGCCCGCACCCGCGCCGGCCCGCATCGGCGCTGTCCGGGATTCGCCGGTGTGATCGTCCTCGCCCGCCCGGGACTTGGAGCGCGCCGGGGGAAGTGCGACGATGCCCAGGCTTGAGGGGGTGCGCGAGGAAGCCGGTGTGAATCCGGCACGGTCCCGCCACTGTGACCGGACCGAGGAGCCCGGGAGTCAGGAACTCGACCCCCGACTCATCGACCGGACACGGGCGTGGACACCCGAGGAAGGACACCGCCGCATGGGCGCGCGTTTCCCCTTTTCCGCTGTCGTCGGCCACGACGACCTCCGCACGGCTCTGCTGCTCAACGCCGTGCACCCCGGTATCGGCGGGGTGCTCGTCCGAGGCGAGAAGGGGACCGCGAAGTCGACCGTGGTCCGCGCCCTCGCCGCGCTGCTCCCCGAGCTGGACGTGGTGCCGGGCTGCCGCTTCGGCTGCGACCCGGCGACACCGACCGACTGCCCCGACGGGCCGCACGACCACGGCGCCCAACGGCGGCCCGCACGGCTGGTCGAGCTGCCGGTCGGCGCGACCGAGGACCGGCTGATCGGCTCGCTCGACCTGGAACGCGCGTTGACCGAGGGGGTCCGCGCCTACCAGCCCGGTCTGCTGGCCGCCGCGCACCGGGGCGTGCTGTACGTGGACGAGGTGAACCTCCTGCACGACCACCTCGTGGACCTGCTGCTCGACGCCGCCGCCATGGGCCGCGCGCACGTCGAGCGCGAAGGCGTGTCCGTGTCGCACGCCGCGTCGTTCCTCCTGGTGGGCACCATGAACCCGGAGGAGGGCGAGCTGCGCCCGCAGCTGCTGGACCGCTTCGGCCTCACGGTCGCGGTCCGCGCCTCGCGGGACGTGCCGACGCGCACCGAGGTGGTGCGGCGGCGGTTGGCGTACGAGGCGGACCCCGAGGGCTTCGCCGCCCGCTGGGCCGAGGCCGACCGGGAGCTGGCCCGGCGGATCGTCGCCGCCCGCGAGCGGCTCGGGGACGTGGTGCTGCCGGACGCGGAACTGCGCCGCATCTCCGGCATCTGCGCCGCGTTCGAGGTGGACGGCATGCGCGCGGACCTCGTGGTGGCCCGCACCGCGACCGCGCACGCCGCCTGGCGGGGCGCCGACGAGGTGGCCGAGCAGGACGTGGAGGCGGCCGTGCGGCTGGCGTTGCCGCACCGCAAGCGCCGGGACCCGTTCGACGAGCCGGGGCTGGAGGAAGAGCAGCTCGACGACGCCCTCCAGCAGGGCGCGGAAGCCGCCCGAGAACCCGAGGACGACCCCGACGACGACCCCGAAGGCCCCGGAACCGACCCCGGCGGCCCGGACGGCGGCGGCGACGGCTCGGAGCTGCCCGGCGAGCCGCCGGAGTCCACTTCGGACGGTCAGGGCAACGGCCGGTCCGACCGGTCGCACGCACCGGCCCCGGCGTTCCGCGCCCGCCTGTTGCAGGTGCCGGGGGTCGGCGAGGGCGCGCCCGGCAAGCGGTCGCGCGCCCGTGCCCGCACCGGCCGCGTGGTCCGTTCGTCCACAGTGGATGGTGCAGGGCTGCACCTGGTCGGCACGCTCGGCGCGGCGGCGCCCCACCAGTCCGCCCGGGGCCGCACCGGTCCCGGCCTGGAACTGCGCGGCGCGGACCTGCGGCTCTCGGTGCGCGAGGGCAGAGAGGGCAACCTCGTGCTGTTCGTCGTCGACGCCTCCGGCTCGATGGCGGCCCGGCAGCGGATGTCGGCGGTCACCGGCGCGGTGATCTCCCTGCTCCGCGACGCCTACCAGCGGCGGGACAAGGTCGGCGTGGTGACCTTCCGCGGCCGGGAGGCCCAGGTCGCCCTGCCGCCGACGAACTCGGTCGACGCGGCGGCGGCCCGGCTGCGCGCCCTGCGCACCGGCGGCCGGACCCCGTTGGCCGACGGCCTGCTGCGCGCCCGCCGCGTGCTGGACGCCGAACGCGTCCGCGACCCGCGCCGCCGACCGCTGCTGGTGCTGCTCACCGACGGCCGCGCGACGGCCACCGGCACGGGCGGCGACCCGATGCGCGACGCCCTGCGCGCGGCCGGCCTGCTGGCGGCCGACCGGGTGGCGTCGGTCGTCGTGGACTGCGAGCACGGCCCGGTCAGGCTCGGCCTGGCGGCACGGGTGGCGGGCGCGCTGGCCGCGGCGTGCGTGCGCTTGGAGGAACTGTCCGCAGACCAGGTGGCGGGCGTCGTCCGCGCCGCCCGAGCCGCTTAGGAGCGTCGAAAGTGCCTCAAGGTCAACCGTCCGTCGTCCCGAACGACGGCCTCAGCACCCGCCAGCGCCGCAACCGGCCGTTGGTCGTGTTGCACACCGGCGAGATGAAGGGCAAGTCGACCGCCGCCTTCGGGCTCGCGCTGCGCGGGTGGAACCAGGGCTGGTCCATCGGCGTCTTCCAGTTCGTGAAGTCAGCGAAGTGGAAGGTCGGCGAGGAGTCGGCGTTCCGCGCGCTCGGCCGCCTGCACGAGCAGACCGGCGAGGGCGGCCCCGTCGAGTGGCACAAGATGGGCGAGGGCTGGTCCTGGACCCGCAAGCAGGGCACCGAGGACGACCACGCCGCCGCCGCGCGCGAGGGCTGGCAGGAGATCGCCCGCCGCCTCGCCGCCGGGCAGCACGGCCTCTACGTGCTCGACGAGTTCACCTACCCCCTGCACTGGGGCTGGATCGACGTGGACGAGGTGGTCGAGGCGCTGATCAACCGACCCGGCCACCAGCACGTCGTCATCACCGGCCGGTACGCGCCCGACAAGCTGGTCGAGGCCGCCGACCTGGTGGTGGAGATGACCAAGGTCAAGCACCCGATGGACGCGGGCCAGAAGGGCCAGAAGGGGATCGAGTGGTGAACCGGCTGGTGGTCGCCGCGCCCGCGTCGGGCAGCGGCAAGACCACCGTGGCCACCGGCCTGATGGCGGCGCTGCGCCGCGCGGGCGACAAGGTCGCGCCGTTCAAGGTCGGCCCGGACTACATCGACCCCGGCTACCACTCGGTGGCCACCGGCAGGCCGGGCCGCAACCTCGACCCCGTCATGGTCGGCGAGCACCGGGTGGCGTCGCTGTTCGCGCACGGCGCGCGCGGCTGCGACCTGGCCGTGGTGGAAGGCGTGATGGGCCTGTTCGACGGGCGGGTGGACACCGAGGGCATCGGGTCCACCGCGCACGTCGCCAAGCTGCTGTCCGCGCCGGTGCTGTTCGTGGTCGACGCCCGGGGCCAGAGCCGCAGCCTCGCCGCCCTGCTGCACGGGTTCCGCGGCTACGACCCGACCGTGCGGCTCGGCGGCGTGGTGCTCAACCAGGTCGGCTCGGCCCGGCACGAGCAGGTGCTGCGCGGCGCCTGCGCCGAGGTCGGCCTGGAAGTGCTCGGCGTGCTGCCGCGCGACCCCGAGTTCGCGCTGCCGTCACGCCACCTCGGCCTGGTCACCGCCGCCGAGCACGGACCGGCCGCCACCGCCGCCGTGGACGCCATCGCCGCCGCCGTCGCACGGCACGTCGACCTGGACGCCGTGCGGCGGCTCGCCGCCGAGGTGCCCGCGATGGCGGTGCCGACGTGGGACCCGCGGGCGGAGGTCGAGCAGGTGGACGGCAGGCCGACGGTCGCGGTCGCGGGCGGCGCGGCGTTCACGTTCGGCTACGCCGAGCAGGTCGAGCTGCTCGGCGCGGCCGGCGCGGACGTCGTCGTGGTCGACCCGCTGCGCGACGAGGCGCTGCCCGAGGGCACGGCCGGCCTGGTGCTGCCCGGCGGGTTCCCCGAGCAGCACGCGGCCGAGCTGTCGGCCAACGAGAAGCTGCGCGCCGCCGTCGCCGCCCTGGCCCGCGGCGGCGCGCCCGTGCACGCCGAGTGCGGCGGCCTGCTGTACCTGGCGAACTCGTTGGACGGCGCGCCGATGTGCGGCGTGATCGACGCGGACGGCTCGATGACGTCCCGGCTCACCCTCGGCTACCGCGACGCCGTCGCGCCGCAGGACTCCGTGCTGGCCCGCGCGGGCTCCCGGATCACCGGGCACGAGTTCCACCGCACCGCGCTGAGCGTCCCGCACGGGGCGAAGCCCGCCTGGCAGTGGCGCGGCCACGACCTGCGCCCGGTGGCCGAGGGATTCGTCCTCGGCGGGGTGCACGCGTCGTACCTGCACACCCACCCGGCGTCCGCGCCGGAGGCCGTGACGCGCTTCGTCCGGGCCTGCGCGAACGAGTCCGTGCGCTTCGAGGCCACTCGTTAGTGGATCGCGCTCGCGCGGTACGGTCCTTGCCCACCAGCCGAACACGTCGTGGGGAGCAGTTGTGATGACTGGTCGGGTCTCCTTCGTGGGCGCCGGTCCCGGCGCCGCCGATCTCATCACCGTGCGCGGCGCGAAGCGGATAGCCGAGGCCGACGTCGTGCTGTGGGCCCCGAGCGTGATCGAGGTGGAGTGCGTGCGCGAGCACGCCCGCGCCGACGCCGAGCTGGTCGACTTCTCCCGCGTCACCGAGGCCGAGGTGGTCGAGGTGTACCGGCGCGCGTCGGCGGGCAGGCTCAAGGTGGTGCGGCTGCACGCGGGCGACCCGTCGCTGTGGGGCGGCTTGCGCGACCAGCAGGACGCGTGCCAGCGGCTCGGCTTGGTGACCGACGTCGTGCCGGGCGTGTCGCAGGTGTCCGCCGCGGCGGCGGCCGTCGGCCGCGAGCTGACCACTTCGGACGTCGCGCAGTCGTTGCTGCTGGTCGGGCCCGACACCGCCGAGCACGTCGCGGAGCTCGCCGCGCACGGCACCACGATGGCGATCTCCGCGTCCGGCTCCCGGGCCGGCCTGCTGGTCGAGCGGCTGCGCGCGGGCGGTTACGCCGACGACACGCCGGTCGTGGTGGCGTACAAGGTTTCCCTGCCCGACGAAACGGTCGCGCAGACGACGGTGGGCGAGCTGGAGGCGTGCGTCAAGGAGCACAAGCTCTACCGCACCACGCTGTTCCTGGTCGGCAAGGTGCTCGCGCAGCCCTCGTCGCGCCGCCGGTCACCGGTGGTCGAGGGCGACGAGCCGGTGCGCAGGCCGCGGGCGTCGAAGTGGGCCGCGCGCGCGAACCGGCCGGTGGTGAAGTCGGTCGGTGACTCGCCGTCGGCGGCGGCGTGGTCGGCGGTGCACGACTGGCAGGAGACCGCGCGCACCAAGCGCTCCGCGCCCGCGAGGCCGAAGGCCGTGCCGGTCGGCGAGCCGCTGCTGGAGCTGGTCGTCGACGTGCCCGAGAACGCGCCCGACAACGCACTGGGCAACGCGCCGGAGAGCGCACCGGTGGAGACCTCGGTGGAGCACGAAGCCAAGCCGAAGCCCAAGCCCGTGGTCGCCGCCGCCGCGAAGCGCAAGCCCACCACCGTGCAGGCGAGCACCACGCCGCGCAAGCCGTCCGGGTCGCGGGCCAAGAAGAACAAGCGCGTGAACTGACGTGGACGTCGTCGCGCTGCACCGCTTCGTCACGGACGCCGGCCGTTCGTGGGATGACGTGACCGTCGTGGACGCGGAGGCCGTCGGCACCCGGCACGCGCTGAACGTGTGCCGGGCCAAGCCCGCCGTCGTCGTGTCCGGCGCCGATCCGGCGGAACTGGCCCGCGGCCTGACCGGGTGGCGGCGCGCGCTGGTCGTCGAGTCGGCCGCCGGTCTGTCCACTGTGGACCCGGCGGACGCGGTCGCGCGCCAGTGGTCCGAGCCCGGCGCGATCCTGTGCCTGGCCGAGCAGAACTTCGCGCCCGTCGGCGAGGGCTGGGCGCTGCCCGACGGCGACTTCGCGCAACGCGACGGCATGATCGCGGTCGCCGAGGTGCGGGCGCTGGTGCTGGCCCGGCTCGCGCCGCGCCCCGGCGTGCTGGTCTGGGACGTCGGCGCGGGCCCCGGCGCGATCGGCGTCGAGTGCGGCCGGCTCGGCGCGGCCGTCGTCGCGGTGGAGCGCGATCCGGTGCAGTGCGTGCGGATCATCGCCAACGCCTCCGCGCACGGCGTGGACGTGCGCGTGGTCGAGGCCGAGCTGGGTGACGCGGGCGAGCTGCCCCGGCCGGACGCGGTGTTCGTCGGCGGCGGTGGCGCGGACGTGGTGCGGCGGTGCGTGCGGTCGGGCGCCCGGCGGGTCGTGGTGGCGACCCCGGACCTGGACCGCGTGCTGCCCGCGCGTGACGCGTTGCTGGAGGCCGGGTACGAGGTCGAGGGCAGCCAGGTGGCCGCCGCCCGGCTCGCCGGCGGCACGTTGCTGGCCACCAACCCGGTGACCGTGCTGTGGGGAGTGAAGAAGGCGTGATCGGTGTGTTCGCCGCCGGCGAGCGCGGGCGGCGGGCCGCGGTCGAGCTGGCCGGGTTCCTCGGGCCCGACGCGGTGGTGCCGGACGGTCCGATCGGGCCCGCGCTGCGCGCGTTGTGGCCCCGGCTGGGTTCGGCGGTGTTCTTCCTCGGCACGGAGGCGACCGTGCGCCTGGTGGCGCCGTTGCTGCGCGACGAGCGGGCCGACCCGGGCGTGGTGTGCGTGGACGGCGGGTTCGCCGTGTCGCTGCTCGGCGGCGCGGACGCGGTGGCCGAACGGGTCGCCGACGTGCTCGGCGCGCAGGCCGTGACCACCGCGGCGTCGGCCGATTCGCCGCTGGACGAGCTGGTCGAGCTGCTGGACGCCACCGTCGAGGGCGACCTGGCGGCGTGCGGCGAAGCGGTCCGGTCGGGCGAGCCCGTGCTGCTGGCCAACCCGCTCGGCTTCCCGCTGCCCGCGCTGCCGGACAACGTCGTCGCCCACGGCCACGGCGCGGCGTGGAGCGTGCTGGTGGACGACCGCGTGCCCAAGGGCCCCGTCGACGACCGCGTGGTGCGGGTGGTGCCGCGCACGCTCGTCGTGGGCGTCGGGTCGAGCACGGGTGTGTCGGCGGCGGCGGTGTCGGCCGCGCTGGCGGCGTTGGAGGAGGAGCGCGGGCTGGACCTGCGCGCCGTCCGGGCGTTCGCCACGCTGGACCGCAAGGTCGCCGAGCAGGGCATCGCGGACGCGTTGGAGGACTGGGGTTTCTGGCACGACTCGACCACCGCGCCGCTGCTGTCCTACCCGGGCGAGGAGCTGGCGGTGATCCCGGTGCCGAACCCGGCGGAGCTGGCCATCGGCATCCCGAGCGTGGCCGAGGCGGCGGCGTTGCGCGGCGCGATGGAGCTCTCCGCCGGCGGCCGGGTGGAGATCGCGGCCGAGAAGGTGAAGGGCGTCGGGGTGACGGTCGCCGCCGCACGGGTGCTGCCGCGCGGCCGGTTGGCGCTGGTGGGGCTGGGCCCGGGTGACGCGGACGAGCGCACGCCGCGCGCCGAGGCCGAGCTGCGCCGGGCGTCGGTCGTGGTGGGCAGCGCCGAGTGCGTGGCGCAGGTGCGGCACCTGCTGCGGCCGGGCACCAGGGTGGTGGCGGACGGCGCGGTGCGGCTGGCCGAGGACGGCGCGGCGGTGGCGTTCGTCGAGGCGGGCGCCGGGCCGGACGTTTCCGGGCCGATTCACGCCGATGTCGTGCGCGTGACGGGTGTCACTCGTCAACTGTGAAGTGCCGACGAGCCGTCTAAAGGCGGTTGTCGGCTCCGTCGTCTTGGTCCTAGCTGGAGGTGCGCCCGCACAGGGCGTCCCTGCACCGGAAGGATCGACATGGCGAAAACCCTGCGTCGCCTGCTCACCGTCCTGGCCGCGACGGTGGCCGCGATCGGTCTGATGACCACCGCGCCCGCCTCGGCCGAGACCTCCTCCGACACCGGCGTGTCGCCGTTCATCGTCGGCGGCACCCGCGTGTCCACCAGCACCTACCCGTGGGTCGTCTACCTGGCCACCAGCACCGGCGGCCAGTTCTGCGGCGGCACGCTGGTCAAGGCCAACAAGGTCGTCACGGCCGCGCACTGCGTCAGCGGCCGGAGCGCGTCGAGCACCCGCGTGGTGCACGGCCGCGACGACAAGCAGAGCACGGCGGGCACCGTGGCCACGGTGAGCCGGATCTGGGTGCACCCCAGCTACCGGACCGCGAGCTCGGGCTACGACGTGGCGGTGCTGACCCTGGGCACCAACATCAACTCGACCTACCTGCCGCTGGCCACCCCGTCCGACACCGCGCTGTACGCGGCGGGCACGAGCGCCCGGATCTACGGCTGGGGCACCACGTCCTCCGGCGGCTCGGCCTCGCGGTACCTGCTCGGCGCGACCGTGCCGGTGACGTCCGACGCGACCTGCCGCACGGCCTACTCCAACTACAGCCCGACCTCGATGGTGTGCGCCGGCTACCCGAACGGCGGCACCGACACCTGCCAGGGTGACTCGGGCGGCCCGCTGGTCGCGGGTGGCAAGCTGATCGGCGCCACCTCGTTCGGCCGCGGCTGCGCGCTCGCCGGCTACCCCGGCGTGTACGCGCGGATCGCCTCGTACTACTCGGTGATCACCGCGCAGCTGTAATCACCCCGCGACGGGCCCACGACCGGGTGCTTGCCGGTCGTGGGCCCGTCCGGCGTGTTCGATCCGGTGCCATGCGCCGACTACTACTGCTCGTGATGCTGGTCGTGGTGTCCGCCGTGCCGGGTGTGGCCTCCGCGGCGGAAGGTCTGCACTCGTGCGCCACGTCGATCGACGGCAAGGCCGCCTCGGGGCGGTGCGAGGGCCGCGGGTCGTTCCGCCTGGTCGCCTCCTGCGCGGACGGCACGACCGTCACCAGTTCGTGGCTCACCGTCCTCAACGGCGTCGCCAGGACCAAGGTGCACTGCCGGTCGAACGCCGTGCACGCCGGGATCGAGCAGCGCGAGCCGACGTTCCCATGATGTGAAGCACCCGGGTTGGACAGGACATGTCCGGTGTGGATGCTTCTACCCATGCACGGTGAACAGCACTACCTCGTGGGCCTGGACCTGACCGGTCGGCGGGTCGTCGTCGTCGGCGGTGGCACGGTCGCGCAGCGCAGGCTGCCCAGGCTGGTCGCGGCGGGCGCCAGGGTGGAGGTGATCTCGCCCGAGGTGACCCCGGCGGTCCAGGGCCTCGTCGACGGCGGCGAGGCCGTCTGGCACGCCCGCGAGTACGCCGACGGCGACCTCGACGGCGCCTGGTACGTGCTGGCCTGCACGTCCTCGCCCGAGGTGAACGCGCGGATCACGGCGGACGCCGAGGAGCGCCGCGTGTTCTGCGTGCGCGCCGACGTCGCCGTGAAGGGCACCGCCGTGACGCCGGCGGTCGGCGAGCACGACGGCCTGCTGGTGGGCGTCCTCGCGGGCGGGCAGCACCGCCGGTCCGCCGGGGTGCGCGACGGCCTGCTCTCGGCGTTGCGCGACGGCTCCATCGCCGACCACCACGACCAGCCGGCGGGCGTGGCGCTGGTCGGCGGCGGCCCCGGCGACCCCGAGCTGATCACCGTGCGCGGTCGCAGGCTCCTGGCCAGGGCGGACGTCGTGGTGGCCGATCGGCTCGCGCCGCGCGAGCTGCTGGACGAGCTGCCGCCGCACGTCGAGGTGGTGGACGCGGCGAAGATCCCGTACGGCCGCGCGGCGACGCAGGACTTCATCAACACCACGCTGGTCGAGCACGCCAAGGCCGGCCGGTTCGTGGTCCGCCTCAAGGGCGGTGACCCGTACGTGTTCGGCCGGGGCTTCGAGGAGCTGATCGCGTGCGCCGAGGCGGGCGTGCCGGTCACCGTCGTGCCCGGCGTGACCAGCGCGTTCGGCGTGCCCGCGCTGGCGGACGTGCCGGTGACCCACCGGGGTGTGTCGCACGAGGTGGTGGTCGTGTCCGGGCACGTGGCGCCGGACGACGAGCGGTCGCTGGTCGACTGGTCGGCGTTGGCGCGGCTGAGCGGCACGGTCGTGATCCTGATGGGGGTCGAGCGGGCGGCGGCGTTCGCGGACGCCCTCATGGCGGGCCGTCCGGGCGACACCCCGGTGTCGGTGATCCAGGAGGGCGGCACCCGCACGCAGAAGGTCGTCCGGTCCACGCTGGCGTCCCTGGCCTCGGACATCGCCGAGCACGGCATCCGCCCGCCCGCGATCATCGTTGCGGGACCGGTTGCCGCGCTGGCGGACGAACTGCCGTTCCGCTCCTGAGCGCCAACCCCGCCCCGGCGGCCACGACCACCGCCAGCCCGCCCAGGGCTGCCCACGTCGTGGCGCCGGGGTGGACCGCCGGCTCACCGCGCAGCGCCTGCCAGACCAGCACCGCGAACAACCCGGCGTACCCGAGGGCGGCCACCACGACCAGCCGGGTGCGGACCCGTTCGGCCAGGCCCAGCGCGGCCAGGCCGAGCGCCAGCAGGATCATCACCTGCAACCCGTGCATGCCGACGAAGTGCGGCACGCGCAGGTCGCCGCCCGTCGTGCTCCAGCCCGTGATCGGCATGCCCGCCCCGCCGTCGAGCACGCCGACGCTGTGCCCGCCCACCAGCTCGACCTCCCGGCCACCGGCGTCCACCGCCGTGACGGGCTCGCGCTTGCCCACCATCAGGTAGCCCGACGCCATGCCGAGGATGGCCAGGTAGAGCCCACCGCGCACGGCCCACCGCACGTCCGGCCGCGCGAAGCGCTGGAACGACAGCACCAGCGCCAGCACCACGTTCGCCAGGAACATCGCCGGGATCAACGTCGCGAAGGTCGCCTGCACGAACCGGTTGAGCGGGTCGTCGGAGACGTTGTAGTGGGTGAACATGCCCCGACCCGCCTGGACGCTGATCAACCCGACTTCGAGGAACATGATCCCCGCGATCACCGTCGCGGTCCCGGACGTCCACCTCCGCCCCCGGTGGGGCAGGGAGAGCATCCACGAGAGCGTCGCCGAGTAGACCGCCAGCGACACCGTGAACTTGAAGGGCTTCGACCACAGCGGCACGTCCTGCAACAACCGCCCGTCGACCACCACCGCCACCGCGCACCCCAGCGCACCCACCGCCATCACCACGGCCAACCACAGGGTGGGCCGGTGCCACGTCTTCGTCATGCCGACCAGCCTCGGGCGTCGACCCGTCAAGATCACTGGTGCTGACCGGGCAGTGCGAGGTAGGGCTGTCCATGCCCCCGGTGGGACAATGGCCGCGAGCGGAACGGGGACGTCGTGGCGGTGTGGGTGCGGCTCGCCGGGGTGGGGCTGGCCAAGGTGCGGTTCGCCTACTCCCCGGTGTTCGAGACCGTGATGGCGGTCGACGGCCTCCGGACGCCGGGCGCGCACGCCGTGCACCTGCCGTGGGTGCGGTGGGCGCGGGAGAGGGTCGAGGGGATCGCCGGCCTGGACGCGTTGCTGGCCCGGCTGGAGGGCCCGGCGAAACCGGCCGACCTGATGCCCGTGCCGGACGTGCGGATGCCGGACCTGGACGCCGAGCTGCGCCACGTCGCGCCGCCCGAGGCCGACGTGATCCGGCGCTGCCACGACCGCCTCATCGCGCCGCACTGGAAGCGCATCACCGCCGTCCTCGAAGCGGACATCGCGGCACGTGCGGCGACCCTGGCCGACCAGGGCGTGGAGGCGGTGTTCCACGACCTGCACCCGGAGGTCACGTGGGCCGACGGCGAACTGGTCCTGCACCGCAAGCCCGAGCACCGCGTCGACCTGGCCGAGCGCGGTCTCGTCCTGTGCCCGAGCGTGTTCTGCTGGCCGAAGGCGTGGATCGCGATCGACCCGGTGGGCCAGGGCGTGCTGCGCTACCCCGCGCGGGGCATCGGCACGCTGTGGGAGGACCGGGGCACACCGGACGACCTGGCGGCCCTCATCGGCCGGACCCGCGCCCACCTGCTCACGTTGCTGGAGGCGCCGAAGAGCACGACGGACCTGGCGGCGGCGGTCGGCGTCACGGCGGGCGCGGTGTCGCAGCACATCGGCGTGCTGCGGGCCGCCCGCCTGGTCACCACGCGCCGCGAAGGCCGGCACGTGCTGCACATGCGCACCGCCCGGGCCGACGCGCTCATGAGCTGAGCCCGGACCAGGGCGGGGCCGAACCGAGCCGGAGCCCGAGCTCCCGCGAGGGCTCCACCACGTGCCCGTGCTCGCAGACCGGCACGAGCGACACCTTCCCGCCGCACCCGACGTGCTCGGGCTCGACCGGCGGCGGCCCGTCGACCAGGTGCCGGTCACCCCACGCCATCAACGCCGTCAACACCGGCCACAGCTCCCGCCCCGACGGCGTCAACGCGTACTCGAACCGCTGCCGCGAGCCGGACTCCCGGTACGGCACGCGTTCCAGCAACCCGGCCGCCACCAGCGAGGACAGTCGGTTGCTCAGCACGTTCCTGGCGACGCCGAGGTGATCGCGCAGCTCCTCGAACCGGCGGACGCCGTTGGAGACGTCCCGCACGATCTGCAACGACCACCGCTCACCGAGCAGCGCCAGCGCCCGCGCGATCGAACACCGGTCGTTGTCGATGACGACTCCCATGACCCCGACCCTACCGCAGGGTTGCCGATCGAAACTCAGCCAGGCTACGTTGCGCAGAAGGACTCAGCTTGAGGGGACGCCATGCGACTCGAAGACCACCCGACCGTGCGCCACGTCCGGGACAACCCGCCGCCACCACCGCCCTCGCCCGTGAGCACGGCGTGGTTGCGGGAGTTGGCGGCGGAGGCGGGGGCCGACGACGTCGGTTTCGTGGCCGTGGACTCGCCGGACGTCGAGGTGGACCGGGAGCACGCGCGGACGGCGTTGCCGGGCGCCCGCACCTACATCGCGTTCTGCGTGCGGATGAACCGGGACAACGTGCGCAGCCCGCTGCGCAGCATCGCCAACACCGAGTTCCACCAGACCCTGGACGACGCCGACGCGGTGGGGCACCGGCTGACCAAGGCCCTCCAGCGGGCCGGGTACCGGGCCGTCCACCCGGCCGCCGCGTTCCCCCAGGAGATGGACGACTTCCCGGGACGCGGGTGGGTCGTCTCGCACAAGCTGGTGGCGCAGGCGGCGGGCCTGGGCCGGATCGGCATCCACCGCAACGTGATCCACCCGAGGTTCGGCAACTTCATCCTGCTCGGCACGGTCGTGGCGGCCTTCGACGTGGACGAGCACTCCCGGCCGACGGACTTCAACCCGTGCCTGGAGTGCAAGCTGTGCGTGGCGGCGTGCCCGGTCGGCGCGATCTCGAAGGACGGCGCCTTCAACTTCCGCGACTGCTACACCCACAACTACCGGGAGTTCATGAGCGGCTTCACCGACTGGGTGGAGAACGTCGCCGACAGCGCGGACCGCGACGACTACCGCAGCCGCGTGACGCCGGCGGAATCGGCGTCGATGTGGCAGAGCCTGGCGTTCCGCCCGAACTACAAGGCGGCGTACTGCATGGCGGCGTGCCCGGCGGGGGAGGACGTCATCGGCCCGTTCCTGGACGACCGCAAGGCCTTCCTCACCTCGGTGGTGAAACCCTTGCAGGACAAGGAAGAGCCGGTCTACGTGGTGCCGGGCTCAGCGGCCGAGACCCACGTCCGCAAGCGCTTCCCCCACAAGACCGTCCGCCGGGTCTCGAACGGCCTGTAGCCCGCGCACGGCAACGGCACCCCGCCCGGTGGACGAGGTGCCGTTGCCGAAGAGCGCCGGACTAGTGCTGGGCCACCCGGCGCGGGCGACCCGAGCTGCCGCCGCGATCGCGCTCGGAACGGCCGCCGCGGAAGCCGCCGAAGCCGCCACCGCTGCCGCCGCCACTGCGCCGAGGCCCACCGCCGCCACCGCCACCGCGACGGGCGCGGACCGGGACCTCGGGCTCGACCACGGGGATGCCGCTGGGCACGCGAGCGCCCGTGATGCGGACCAGCTCCTCGTCACCGGGGCGGACCTTGGTCGAGGTCGGGCGGACGCCCGCCCGCGCGGTCAGGCCCTGCACGGTGCGCCGCTGGTCGTGCGTGACCAGGGTGACGACCGTGCCGGACTGGCCCGCGCGCGCCGTGCGACCGGCGCGGTGCAGGTAGTCCTTCGGGTCGGCCGGCGGGTCGACGTGGACCACGAGGCTCACGTCGTCCACGTGGATGCCGCGCGCCGCCACGTCGGTGGCGATCAGCACCGGCATGCTGCCGTCGCGGAACTGGGTGAGGACGCGCGTGCGCGCGCTCTGCGCCTTGCCGCCGTGCAACGCGCCGGCGTGCACGCCCATGGACCGCAGCTTCTTGGCCAACCGGTCGACGTGGTGCTTGGTGCGCACGAACATGATCGTGCGGCCCTCGCGCGCGGCGACTTCGGTGACCACGTTCTGCTTGTCCTCGGCGGACACGAACAGCAGGTGGTGGTCCATCGTGGTGACGCTGCCCGTGGGCGGCGAGACCGAGTGGACCACGGGGTCGTGCAGGTACTGGCGGACCAGCTTGTCCACGTCGCCGTCGAGCGTCGCGGAGAACAGCAGCCGCTGGCCGTCCTGCGGCGTCAGGTCGAGGATCGCCCGGACCTGCGGCATGAAGCCCATGTCGGCCATCTGGTCGGCCTCGTCCAACGCGGTGAACATGACCTCGGACAGGTCCGCCGTGCCCTGCCGCACGTGGTCGGACAGCCGGCCGGGGGTGGCGATCAGCAGGTCGACGCCGCGGCGCAGCGCGTCGACCTGACGCGGGAACGACGTGCCGCCGACGACCGTGCGGCACCACAGGCCCAGCGAACGGGCGAACGGGCTGAGGGCTTCCTCGACCTGCATCGCCAGCTCACGGGTGGGCACGAGCACGAGCGCGCGCGGCTTGAGCGGCTTGGCCCGGCCACCGCTCAGGCGGGACAGCAGGGCGAGGCCGAACGCCAGCGTCTTGCCGGAGCCGGTCTGGCCGCGACCGAGGAGGTCGCGACCCGCCATGGCGTCCGGCAGCGTGGCGGCCTGGATCGGGAACGGTTCGGTGATGCCCGCCTGCTCGAGCGCGCGCAGCAGCTCGTCGGACAGGCCCAACTCCGCGAACGAGGGCAGCGGGCCCTCGGGCATGGTGCTCTCGACGTGGTCGGGAATGGTGGTCGCCGGCTCCGCGGTGGGAGCGGGACGACGGTTGCCCTGGCCTGGGCGCCTGTTACTGCGGGGCTTGCGGAACTGCGGGCGCTCGGAACGGCCTTGGGACATTGTCGGCAAAACAAACCTCCGGGACACGGCACGTCTCGAGGATTGCTCTGCTTGAGCAGGCGCGATCGCGGGGACGGGCCCGGCGCGCGGATCGCGCCGATAGTGGTTGGGAAGCACCACCGGCCACTCTGGCGGCCTGGGGCGCTCAGTGGCGCCACCGGGCGGTGCACCACTCAGTCTAGCTGATCACGCGGCGGAGTTCGTCACCCCGGCGGTGTTCTCGCGCACACGGGTGGCGAGCCGGGCGATCAGGTGCGCCCCGCCGACGATCACCGGGAACCACAAAAGGCCACGTGGCGACGGGTTCACCTCGATACCCGCGCGCTTGAGCCGACGCAGCGCCCACCAGCTGAACGGAGCAACGACGGTCGGCGCGGTGAGCACTCCGGGCGTGTAGCCGCGGAACACCGCGCTGCTCGCCACGTGCGTGACGGCGTGCAGCCCGAACCCGGTGAGCGCCGACTGGAAGAACTTCGACCTCCCGCAGGTGCGCGCGCCGTCGGCCGCCGCCGCGGCGATCACGACCCCGACCGCGCCGATGGCGATCGCCGCTTCCGCCGTCGTGGTCGTCGGCACGTGCTTCCGCTCGCGCGTCCAGCGGGCCATGGTCGCCAGCTCTTCGAGGTCGTGCACGACCCACGCGGCGAGCAGACCCCAGGTGACCCTCTTGCCGACCCCCTGGTCGACCGGAGCGTTCTTGCTCGTCATGGCAATTACGTTACATGATGTAACGCATGGCCGGACGCCCCCGCAACGCCGAGATCGACCGCGCGCTCGCCCGCGCCACCCTCGACCTGCTCCAGGAGGTCGGCTTCGACGCGTTGGCGCTCGACGCCGTCGCCGCCCGCGCGGGGGTGAGCCGACCGGCCCTGTACCGGCGGTGGCCGACCAAGCTGCACCTCGTCGCGCACGTCCTGCTGACCGACGTCGTGCCGATGACCGACCCGGACACCGGCAGCGCGCGCGAAGACCTGCTCCGGCTGGCGACCGCGCTGGTCGACGGCCTGTCGTGGGTGGTGCTCGCGGTGCACGCGGAAGCCCGGCGCGTGCCCGGCCTGGTCGACGGCTTCCTGGCCGACCGGCACGCGCTGGTCGACGAGGTCGTGCGGCGAGGGGTGGCGCGCGGCGAGCTCCGGGCCGGTGTCGACCCGGAGCTCGTGCGCGACCTGCTGTTCGGCCCGCTCGTCTACCACTGGCTGGCGACGGACGGCCGCCGTTCGCCGGACGCGGTCTTCGACCTGGTCTGGCCCCTGTTCACCGCAATCCGGCCAGGTCCAGCAGCATCTCGGTGACGCCGCGCGGCTCGGCCAGCTCCGGTGACAGGCCGTGCGAGGTGAACCAACCCGCCACGTTGCGCACGTCCCGCTCCAGGAACTCGGGCCCGCGCGGGTTCGCGACCAGGTCCACCACCTGCGGCAGGTCGATCACGATCAGCCGCCCGTCGTGCACCATCAGGTTGAACGCCGACAGGTCGCCGTGCCCGAGCCCGGCGGACGCCATCACGCCCAGCGCGTCCACGAGCTGCCGCCACAGGTCGAGCAGCTCGTCCGGCTCCGGCCGCAGCTGCGCCAACCTCGGCGCCGCCGCGCCGTCCGTGCCGACGAACTCCAGCAGCAGCTCGGTGCCGTCGCGCTGCACCGGGTAGGGCACCGGCGCGCCCAGCTGCCACAGCCTGGCCAGCGCGGCGAACTCGGCCACCGCCCACCGCTCGGCGATGAGGTTGCGGCCGAACGCGCTGCGGTTCGCCATCGCGCGCATCTCGCGCGACCGGCGCATGCGCCTGCCTTCGAGGTAGCCCGCGTCGCGGTGGAACAGCCGGTGGTCGTTGCTGCGGTACCGCTTCGCGGCCAGCAGGCAGGACCGGTCGGTGCCGGGCATCGCGCGTTCGAGCAGGAAGACGTCCGCCTCCTTGCCGGTCTTCACGATCCCCAGCTCGCGGTCGACCGCGGCCAGGTCCGTGACCAGCCACTCGGGGTGCGGTTTCGGGCCCTGGTCGGCGTCGCCCCAGGTGGACCAGCGGTCGCCGTCGTCCGGGACGTCCGCCGCGACGGCGTCCTCCCGCATCTGGGCGAGGCGGTCCTTGCTCTCCTCGGTGAGGCGGCCGCGCCTGCCCGGCGCGACGTCGCCGTCACCCCGTGCCTGGGCGGCCTTCTTCGCTTTCTTGGCACGCCACTTGAGGTCGTCGGCGTGGTCGAACTCGGATTCGAACTCGGTGTACTGATCGTGCTCGCGCACTGGATGTGCTCCAGGTGAAGTGGGAGTGATCGCCCCCACCCGGCGCGGTGTGGTCTTTCGCGCGGGTTCGCGTCAGGCGAGCGGGGCGAGCGGACGGGTCGGTGCCACGTCCCGGACAGCTGTCGCCATCTGGCACCTCCTCGACTCCGCCGTGGTCTGCCACCACCGGCGCTCTGCGCGTACGTGCACAGGTTGCCGGGCCGTCCGGCCCGGCCGCAACCGAATTACCGCGAGGACGATCCGCCGCTCTGGCGCGACTCCGCGCGGTAGCTGCCGCGCTCGCCCATCCAGGCCGCGGCCAGCTGGGCGATCACCAGCGAGTCGTGCCGCAGCACGCGTTCGTCGTGCCACTGGGGCGCCTTCGGCGCGACGGCCAGCATCCGCTGCCGGGCCGTGCCGCTGAACTCCACCAACGCGGCCACCGCGTCGTCGACCTCGTCCGGCGCGAGCGGGAGGGGCGTCGCGGTGTCGGGCAGCGAGAGGGCGACGTCGGTGAACGTCGCCGAGGTGCCGAGGTCGCGGGCGAGCTGGTGCTCCACCGACTCCGCGTTGATCTGCCGCTGCTGCCACGTGGGGTCGGCCAGGGCGAGCCGCAGGCCGAGCAGCCGGGCCAGGCACACCCCGGACCACACCCGCTTCAGGGCTTCCGGCGCGGCGAGCGCATCGGTCCGCAGGTCCTCGGTGACGCCCCGCAGCTGGGCCGCGGTGACCGGGTCCGAGAACGTGGTGCTCGCTGAGTCGCCGGGTGTGTCGGGGGTCACCCGGTCATTCTGTCACCACCCTCGCGAGTGATGACAAATCGCGGACTTCGGTCACGCGGATGGCGGTCAGCGGTGCGAAAAGGACCGGCGGTAATCCTTCGGCGCCACTCCCACCACGGACGTGAAGTGGTGGCGCAGCAGCGCCGCCGTGCCGAAGCCCGAGCGGTGGGCCACGTCCTCCACGGTCAGGCGCGTCTCCTCCAGGAGCTGGCGGGCGCGCAGCACCCGCTGGGTGGTGAGCCAGCGGTGCGGTGTCGTGCCGGTCTCGGCGGCGAAGCGGCGGGCGAACGTGCGTTCGGACATGTTGGCCCGCTCCGCCAGGCTCGTGACGGTGTGCTCCTGGTCGAGCTGGTCCTGGAGCCAGGCGAGGAGCGGCTGGAGGCTGTCGGCCTGGTGGGGCGTCGGCAGTTCGACGAACTGGCGCTGCCCGCCGTCGCGTTGCGGGGCGACGACCATGCGGCGCGCGATGACCGCCGTGGCGGCCGCGCCGAACTCGCGGCGGACCACGTGCAGGCTCGCGTCGATGCCCGCGGCCGTGCCCGCGCTGGAGACGATGTCGCCGTCGTCCACGAACAGCACGTCCGGGTCGACCTCGGCGAGGGGGAAGCGCTCGGCCAGCGTGGCGGCGTGGCGCCAGTGGGTGGTGCAGCGGCGGCCGTCGAGCAGGCCCGCCGCGCCGAGGACGAACGCGCCGCTGCACACCGACAGCAGCGTGGCGCCGCGCCGGTGGGCGTCGCGGAGGGCTTCCAGGAGGCGGGGCGGGTACTCGTCGCGGACCTGCGCGGCGGCCACGGCGACCAGGTCGGCATCCGCCAGCGCGTCGAGGCCGTGGTCGGCGATCAGGGACGCGCCGACCTCCGTGCGGATCGGTTCGCCCGGGCGTTCGCCGCAGACCCGGAAGTCGATCAGCGGGACGCCGTCGTCGGTGCGGTCGACGCCGAAGACCTCGCAGAGCACGCCGAACTCGAACGGGGTGGCGCCGTCGATGAGGACGGCCGCAACGGTGCGCAGCATGCCGTCACAGTACTTGGCAGGATTTTGACGCACAACGGCAAGACTGCCAGTTGTGGCAGTTTCTTGCGCATCGCACAGTTAGTGCCATGACTTCGATCCTCTTCGCCCTCGCCGTCGTCGCACTGGTCGTCTACGGCCTGGAGCGCAACCACCGGCGTCAACTCGGCCTCGGCTCCCGCCTGGCGGGCAGCACGGACACCGACGACCGCGACGTGCCGCGCGTGGCGGCCGACCTGCGCACCATCGCCGCGCACTCGACCGCGAACCGCCCCGCCGTGCGCCGGCGCACGGTCGCGCCGGTGCGTTCGACCCGCCCGGTCCGCTCGGCCTGACCGCTAGACGACCAGGTCGGCGGTCCGGGGGCCGGTCGGCTCCACCCGCAGCCCGGCCCGGCCCGCGAGCTTGACCAAGCCCTTGAGGTCGGCCGGTTCGGAGCGCGACTTGACGATCGCCTGCGCGAGCCGGCCCTTGTGCGCCTTGTTGAAGTGGCTGACCGCGTTGCGGCGCCCGTTGTCGTCCTCGGTGACCACCCGGATCACCGCGGCGGCCGGGATGCGGGCCAGCGAGGTGTACGGACTCGACCGCAGGTCGACGACGAACTCGTCGACCGCGGCCAGCACCGGTTCGAGCGCGGGGCGCCACAACCCGCCGAGCGGACCGACGGACGGCGGCACGCTGCCACCCGACAACCGGTAGGCGGGGATGGGATCGCCACCGCCGACCACGCCGAACAGCGCCGAGGCCACCGACAGGCGCGCGAACGCCCGTGACTTCTCGGTCTTCGTCAACGCGTCCAGGCCGAGCGCGTCGTACAGCACCCCGGTGTACCGGGCCAGCGCGGGCAGGGTGGGTGAGCGGCGCAGCTGGGCGTTGCGCTCCACCTCGCCGGCCTGGCGTTCGGAGAGCCCGAGCACGGCGAGGCTGGCGGGGACGTCGGCGGCGAGCTCGACCAGCGCGTCGACGAGCTTCCCGCGAACCGGCGTGAGTTCCGGGTGCGAGAGCAGGTCGAGGTCGAGCGGCGCACCGGAGCCACCAGGGGCCTTGGTCTCCGACGGGGGGAGCAGTACCAACACGAGGGACCAGCCTATGCGCCCCCACCAGCCACTCCCTCCGCCGCACCCTCCCGCCACACCAGCTCCGCCACCGGCCTCCAGATCCCCGCCGCCGGCTCCCCGCCGCACTCGCCCCCGCCTGCCCCCCGCGCGCCTACCCCCGGCCGGTCGCCCGCCGCACCTGCCCTCGCCGGCCACCCTCCGCTGGTCGCCTGTCGCCTCTCCGCCTGCCGCCGCCCTCCAGCCGCTGCCCGCGTGCCCCCACCTCCTGGGCTGCTTGCCGCCGCCTGCCCTCCGCCCCCGGTTGCCCCCCGTCACCTGCCCCCGGTTACTCGCCCCGGTCAGCCGGACTGGCCGACGCAGAACTGGTTGCCGTCCGGATCGGCCAGGACGGTCCAGGTCAGGCCCGGGACGGTGTGCTCGCTGATCTCCGTCGCGCCCAACCCGACCAGCCGGGCCACCTCACCCGCGCGATCCTCGACGTGGGCGTCGAGGTGCACCCGGTTCTTGCCCGGCGTCGGGTCGTCGACGCGTTGCAGCCCCAGCTGCGGCCCGCCCTCGCCGCCCACCGCCGCCAGGACCAGGAACTCGCCCCAGTCGTGCTGGATCGAGGTGCCGAGCGCCTTGGTCCAGAAGTCCGCCAGCCGCTGCGGGTCCGTCGTGTCGATGGTGATCATGCCGATGGTGAGCGTCATGGCCCGGCACGCTAGCGACGACCACCGACAATCCCGCCCCGGACGCCCGCCGCCCGCGCCCACCGGCCTAACCCGTTGGAACTGATCAGAGCACGTTCACTACCCTTTCCCGGACAACCCGCCCACGAGGAGCACCCACCGTGATCACGAGGATGTCGTCGCTGTTCCTGCGCACCCTGCGCGAGGACCCGGCCGACGCCGAAGTACCCAGCCACAAGCTGCTGGTCCGCGCCGGCTACGTGCGCCGCGTCGCGCCGGGCGGTTACTCGTGGCTGCCGCTGGGGCTGCGGGTGCTGCGGAACATCGAGCAGGTCGTGCGCGAGGAGATGGACGCCTTCGGCGCGCAGGAGATCCAGTTCCCCGCGCTGCTGCCGAAGGAGCCCTACGAGGCGACGAACCGGTGGACCGAGTACGGGCCCAACCTCTTCCGCCTCAAGGACCGCAAGGGCGCCGACTACCTGCTCGGCCCCACCCACGAGGAGCTGTTCGCGCTCACCGTGAAGGGCGAGTACTCCTCGTACAAGGACTACCCGGTCACGCTCTACCAGATCCAGACCAAGTACCGGGACGAGGCGCGTCCCCGCGCGGGCATCCTGCGCGGCCGCGAGTTCCTGATGAAGGACTCCTACTCCTTCGACCTCGCCGACGAAGGGCTGGCGGAGTCCTACCAGCGGCACCGCGAGGCCTACATCCGCATCTTCGACCGGCTCGGCCTGGAGTACGTGATCGTCTCGGCCACGTCGGGTGCGATGGGCGGCTCGGCGTCGGAGGAGTTCCTGGCGGTCGCGCCGACCGGCGAGGACACCTTCGTCCGCAGCACGGAGTCGGACTACGCGGCGAACGTGGAAGCCGTCGTCACGCCCGCGCCCCCCGAGCAGGACCCGGCGGCGCACCCCGCGGCGCAGGTGCACCACACGCCGAACACACCCACCATCAAGACGCTGGTCGACTTCCTCAACGCCAACACCGACCGCACCTTCACCGCCGCGGACACCCTGAAGAACGTCCTGGTGAAGACGCGCGCGCCCGGCGAGTCGGACTGGTCGCTGCTGGCCATCGGCCTGCCCGGCGACCGCGAGGTCGACCTCAAGCGCCTGGAGGCGGCGATCGAGCCCGCCGAGGTGGCGATGCTGGAGGACGCGGACTTCGCCCGCAACTCCTTCCTGGTCAAGGGCTACATCGGCCCGGCCGCGATCCAGGACAACGGCGTGAAGTACCTGGCCGACCCGCGCGTGGTGCGCGGCACGGCGTGGGTGACCGGCGCGGACAAGGCCGACCACCACGTGGTCGACCTGGTCGTCGGCCGCGACTTCACCCCCGACGGCACGATCGACGTGGCCGAGGTCCGGGAGGGCGACGCGTCGCCGGACGGCAAGGGCCTGCTGGTCGCCGCGCGCGGCATCGAGATCGGGCACATCTTCCAGCTGGGCCGCAAGTACGCGGACGCGTTCTCGCTGGACGCGCTCGGCCCGGACAGCAAGCCCATCCGGATCACCATGGGCTCCTACGGCATCGGCGTGTCCCGCCTGGTCGCCGTGATCGCCGAGCAGAGCCACGACGACCGCGGCCTCATCTGGCCGCGCAACGTCGCGCCCGCCGACGTGCACGTGGTCGTCGCCGGCAAGGACGAGACGCTGCTCGCGGGCGGCGAGAAGCTGGCGGGCGAGCTGTCCGCGGCGGGCTTGGCGGTGCTGCTGGACGACCGCAAGGCGAGCCCGGGCGTGAAGTTCGCCGACGCCGAGCTGATCGGCGTGCCGACGATCCTGGTGGTCGGCCGCGGCCTGGCGAACGGCCTGGTCGAGGTCAAGGACCGCCGCACGGGCGAGCGCGTGGAGGTGCCGGTCGACGACGCGGTCCAGCACCTGCTGAACGCCGTCAAGGGCTAGTTCCCGCGAGGTCGCGTTGTTCGCGTCCTGATCTCCCGCGATCACGATCGTCGATCGTCGGGGGATCAGGGCGTGGACGACCGACTTTCAGGCGACTGAGCCGCCGTCTGCGGAGCAGCGGCCGTTCAACACCGCGGCCAGCACGGCCGCCGTGTCGGACAGGTCCTCCAGCACGACGTGCGCGCCGGCCTCCCGCAGTTCCGCCACGTCGCTGCGACCCGTCGCCACGCCGATGGCGACGGCGCCGTGGTGCAGCGCGGCGTCCACGTCGTGCGGCGTGTCGCCGATGACCACGGGCCGGAACTCGCGGGTGTGCTTGGCCGTGGCCAGCCGCACCGCCTCCAGCACCAGCGCGGGCCGGTGCTCGGACACCGAGCCGTAGCCGCCGATCTCGAAGTCCAGGTGCTCGTCGAGCCCGAACGCGGCCAGCTTGTACCGGGCGATCTCCACGAGGTTCCCGGTGACCAGCGACTGCACGACGTCCTCCTGCGCCCCCAACGCCTTCAGCGCGGCCAAGGCGCCCGGGAGCGCGTGCCCCCGGGTCGGCAGCAGGTCGCGTTCCCGCGTGGCCACGTCGATCAGCTCGGCGTGCAGCCGGGCCACCAGCTCCTCGGTCGGCTCCAGGTCGTGCGCCGTCAGCAGCTCGCGCGTGATGGCGCGCTCGGTGCGGCCGGGGAAGCTGGGCACGTGCACGAGGTCCAGGCCCGACGTCGCGCGCAACGCGGTGCGGTACCAGTCGTGCCCGAGGCCCCTGGCGTCGATCAACGTCAGGTCGATGTCCCACAGCACCAACGTGTTCACGGCTGCCGCACGCTTTCCAGGATGCGCTTCACGTCGTCGTCCGAGGGACCTTCGGCCACGTGCGGCCCGCCCTCGGCGACGTTGAGCACGAACACCGCCACCTCGGACCCGTTGCTCATGGCCACCGCGCTGACCGTGGCCTTGGGCGCGTAGCAGGCGCTGGCGGACTGGGGCGTCACCTCGACGCTGAGCCGGACCACCCCGTCGTCACCGGACTCGACGCGCGGCTCGCCGATCTCGGGCGGCGCGTTGTTCACCGTGTACCCGCCGGCGGCGATCCGGTTCACCAGCTCGGCGGCGACCTGCTCCGGGTCGTCGTGCACGACCGAACCGGCCATCGCCTGCGCCTGGATCATGCTCCGGCCCTGGCACTGGAACGGCCGCGACACGTACGTCGTGCTCAGCTTGACCCGCCCGGACGAGCCGGCGCCGCTGGACTCCCAGGACGGCGGCAGCTCGTAGGACAGGCCGGCCTTCTCGTCCTCCACCGCCTGCCAGTCCGGCTCGGGCGCGGCCGACGTGGTCGACGTCGAGGTGGGCCGCGCCGCCTGGCCGTCGCCGGAGTTCAGCAGCACGATCGCGGTGACGCCGCCGCCGACGACGAGCAGCGCGACCACGCCCAGCGCGATCCACAGCGGCGCGCGGCTGGGCCGCTTGGGCGGTTGCTGCTGGTAGACGCCCAGTCCGGAGTAGCTCACCGGCTCAGCGGCTTCACGGAGTCGACCATGCCCTGCAACTCGGCCTCGGCCAGCGGCTTCGGCTCCGCCGGGCCGCCTTCGAGGTCGCCGTTCGCCATGAACACGTGGAAGCCCTTGTCCCCCTTGAGGACCAGGACCTTGACCATGCCCTTGGTGGCCAGGCACTCGTCGCCGGACGTGGTGGCGGTGGCGTCGACCTGCACGCCCTCGATGTCGCCCAGCGAGCTCGTCAGCTTCACCGGCTTCGGCTCGCCGAGCTTGACCTCGGACTTCGGCGCGGACTTGTAGTACTGCGTGGCGAGCTTCTCGGCGAAGTCCTTGGCCACCGCGGTGAGGTCGGTCTGCGGCACCACGACACCGCCCGCGCCGCCGCGGGTGAAGTCCTTGCCGCCGCAGTCGTACGCGCCGTTGACGGTGAGGCCGGTCAGCTTCACGTCCGGCATCGCCTCGACCGGCGCGCTGCCCTGCGCGGGCGACCAGCCCTTGGGCACGTCGTAGCTGTACGACAGGGCGGTCACCGGCAGGCAGTTCCAGCCCTGCTTGACGGGCTCGCAGGTGGCGTTCGGCGGGGTCGACGGCGTCGTCTTCGCCGTGGTGGTCGTGGTCGTCGACGTGCTGCTCGTCGTGGTGTTCTGCGCGACCGGCGGCGTGGCGTCCGGCCTGGTCAGCACGTACGCGGTCACGCCGCCGCCGACCAGCACGACGACGACCGCGCCGATCACCAGCCACAGCTTGGCCTTGCTCTTCTTCTCGGGCGGGGGCTCCTCGCCGCCCGAGAAGACGCCGAGACCGCCGTACGAACCGCCGTAGTTCTGCGGGAAGACCTGCTGCGGGTAGCCCTGGTCCTGCCGGCCCCAATCGCCCTGGTTGGGCTGGCCGCCCCAGCCGGACTGCCCGTCACCTGGGTAAGTCACGGCCCAAACCGTACCCGGTGCCGCTCGCGCCCCGGACCGCTCCGATCAATTCAGCGCGCGTTGACTTCCGTGGGCGGTCGGTCGTAGCCTCTAATTCAACACTTGATGAACTACCTAGGAGGGCACCATGGCCGCACTGCACGACCGGCCGCCGTCGGTCATCGCGGTGGCCACCGCCGTCGCGGGCGCGTTGATCGCGCTCGTGCTGGGCCTGCTGACGTTCGGCGTCCAAGCGACGGTCCACCCCGACGCGGTGCCGCTCGCGGTCGCCGTGGGCGCCGACGCGCCACCGCAGCTGCGCGGCGTCGCCGAGAAGGTGGGCGGCAGCGACGTGGCGGAAGTCTCGTGGCGGGTGACCACTCCCGACGACGCGCGGGAGCTGCTCTCCCGCCAAGAGGTCTACGGGGTGCTCGAGCTGGCGCCCGGCGGCGCGACCGTGCTGCTGTCCGGCGCGGTGAACCCGTCCGGCACGCAGGTCGCCCAGCAGGTGCTCGGCGGCGTCGTCCAAGGGGCCGGGATGGAGGCGAAGGTCGTCACGCTCGACCCGGCGTCCGCCGCCGGTCGCACGGCGCCGCCGGCCGCCAGCGCGCTGCTGTGGATCACCGGCCTGATCGCCGCGGCGGCGTTCACGGTGGTGGTCCGCAAGCCGACCCTGATCGGCCGGCTCACGGGCGTCGCCACCACGACCGTGCTCGGCGTCGCGGTGGTCGCGGGCCTGTTCGCCCTGTGGGACTCGTCCCTGCCCCTCACCGCCACCGTGCTCGGCTACCTCGCCCTGGTCGGTGCGGCGTTCGCGCTGGTCCAGGGCGCGCTGCTGAGGCTGCTCGGCATCCGGGCGATGGCCCTGCTCGGCCCGCTGTACCTGATCGCGCCCGCCGTCGCGGGCCAGGTGCCGGAGCTGATCGACCCCGTCTACCGGACCCTGCTCTGGTCCTGGACGCCGTTCCGCTTCTCCACGGAGGGCGTGCGCGCCCTGCTCCACGGTGGGTCGCTGGACACCGCCCAGGTCTGGGTGTTCGTGGGACTTGCCGTCGCGGGTCTGGCCGTCCTGCTGCTACCCGGCCAGGAAGCTCAGCCGGACCTTGCGGACGGGGTTGTCGACGTTGGTGTCGACGAGGCAGACCGACTGCCAGGTGCCGAGCGCCAGCACACCGCCTAGCACCGGGATCGTCGCGTAGGGCGGCACGAGCGCGGGGAGCACGTGGTCACGGCCGTGACCGGGCGACCCGTGCCGGTGCCGCCACCGCCCGTCGGCGGGCAGCAGCTCGCGCAACGCGGCCAGCAGGTCGTCGTCGCTGCCCGCGCCGGTCTCCAGCACCGCCAGTCCAGCGGTCGCGTGCGGCACCCAGACGTGCAGCAGGCCGTCGCCGTCCACGCCGGCCAGGAAGTCCTCGCAGGCGCGGGTCAGATCGTGGACGACCTCGGCCGAGCCGGTGCGGATCTCGATCTCTTCGCTGCGCATGCCTCCAGAGCTTAAATCGCGGTGCGCCACCGCCGCCCGATCAGGCACGATGCCGTACGTGATCCACACCGCGATCGTCACCGGGGCCAACCAGGGCATCGGGGCGGCCACCGCCAAGGCGCTCGCCGCCCGGGGCGTCAACGTCCTCATCTCGTTCCTGCGCTTCGCGCCCGCGCCGGACCCGAGCCTGCCGCGCGAGTACTTCACCGCCCGCGAGTCGGACGCGGCCGACGTGGTCGCCGCCATCACCGAGGCGGGCGGCAAGGCGCACGCTCTGGAGATCGACCTCACCGACCCGCTGGCGCCCGGCACGCTCTTCGACACTGCGGAAAGGGTCTTCGGGCCGGTCGACATCCTGGTCAACAACGCCTCCAGCTGGGTGCAGGACACGTTCCTGGCCGTCGAGACCGACCAGTTCGGCCGCGTCCTGCAGGCCGTCACGCCCCAGACGTTCGACGCGCAGTTCGCCGTGGACGCCCGCGCCGGTGCGCTCCTGATCGCCGAGTTCGCCCGCCGGCACATCGCCCGCGGCGGCAACTGGGGCCGCATCGTCGGCCTGACCTCCGGCGGCCCGCTCGGCTTCCCGAGCGAGGTGTCCTACGGCGCGGCGAAGGCGGCGCTGGACAACTACGCCATGTCCGCGGCGGCCGAGCTGTGGCCGCACGGCATCACGTCCAACGTCGTCAAACCGGGCGTCACCGACACCGGTTGGGTCAACGACGCGGTGCGCGCCGCGCACGACGTCTCCCAGCCCGAGGACGTGGCCGACGTGGTCGCGTTCCTCTGCTCAGACGCCGCCTCGAAGGTGACGAAGAACGTCATCACCCTGCACTGATTCCAGCCGACCGACTATTACCCGCTGGTAACATAGTCGCCGTGAAGGCATCCCGACTGCGCCGCGGCATGAACCTGTGGCCACCGTTCCTGTTCGCCGGCATCCGCGTGGTCGAGCTGTCCGACGACTACCGCCACGCCAAGGTCCGGATGCGGCTGCACTGGTGGAACCGCAACTACGTGGGCACGCACTTCGGCGGCTCGCTGTTCTCGATGACCGACCCGTTCTGGATGCTGCTCGTGCTGCACCACCTCGGCCGCGAGCACCTGGTGTGGGACCGGGCGGGCGAGATCGAGTTCGTCAAGCCCGGCCGCGGCACCGTCCACGCCGAGTTCCACCTGACCGACGAGCACCTCGACGAGCTGCGCTCCCGGGCCGCTTCGGACAGCAAGGCCCTGCTGTGGTTCTCCACCGACGTCGTGGACTCCGCCGGCGAGGTCGTCGCCCGCACCCGCAAGCAGGTCTACGCCCGCCGCAAGAACCGCAATTCGGTGGACGACGGGGTCGCCGAGACCGTGTGATCACCCCATGCGCTCAGCCTTCGGCACGACCTTCGACGTCCCCCTCGGCTACCTGAACACCGCGAGCATCGGCGTCCCTCCCACCCCCGCCGCCACGGCCGTCGCGGACGCCGTGCGCCGGTGGTCGGCCGGCGCGGACGGGCCGGGCGCGGTCGACGAGCACGTGACGACGGCGCGCGAGGCGTTCGGCCGGCTCGTCGGCGTGCCGTCCGACCGCGTCGCCGCGGGCGCGTCGGGCTCCCAGCTCGTCTCCCTCGTCGCCGCCGGACTGCCCGCCGACGCCTCGGTCCTCGTCGCCCGCGGCGAGTTCACCAGCCTGACGTTCCCCTTCGCCGCCCGCGGCCTGCGGGTCACCGAAGTCGAACTGGACGAGATCGTCGCCCACGCGGGCGCGCACGACCTCGTCGCGGTCAGCGTCGTGCAGTCCGCCGACGGTCGCGTCGTCGACCTGGACGGCCTGCGCGCGACCGGCGTGCCGGTCCTGCTGGACGCCTCCCAGGCGATCGGTTGGCTACCGCTCGACCTGGGCTGGGCCGACTGGGTCGTCGCCGTGGGCTACAAGTTCCTCATGGCGCCACGGGGCTGCGCCTGGCTGGCGTGCTCTCCCTCGGCCCTGGAGCGCACGGTGCCCGTGGCGGCCAACTGGTACGCCGGCGACGACCCGTGGAGCACGGTCTACGGCCTCCCGCTCCGCCTGGCCCCCGACGCCCGCCGCCTCGACCTCTCCCCGGTCCTGCTGTCCCAGTTCGGCGCCGCCGTCTCCCTCCCCCACCTCGCCTCGCTGGACCTCGGGGCGGTACGCGACCACAACGTGGGCCTGGCCGACGCCCTGCTCACCGGCCTCGACCTGCCTCCCCGCGGAACCGCGATCGTCTCCCTCGACCTCCCCGACGCCGCCGACCGGCTCGCGGCGGCCGGCGTGCGGTCCAGCATCCGAGCCGGCCGCGTCCGCCTGGCCTTCCACCTCTACAACACCGCCGAGGATGTCGATCAGGTGCTCACGGCGCTCAGCTGACCCGCTTCCGTTACCGTGGGTCTTTGTGTCGGTTCCTCCCGAATCACCCGAAGAGGTGACGCAGCGGATCCCGCCCGTCCGACCGTCGGACACCGCCCCGCTGTGGCGGTCGGAGATCGGGCAGCTGGACTCGCTGCTGAGCTCGCCTCCGCCCCCGCCACGCCGCGGGCCCGCCGCTCCCACGGCGCACCCGCGCCGCGGGATGGTGCTCAAGGGCCTCGGCCTGCTCGGCGTGGCGGTGGTGTCCGGCCTGGTGTGGTTGGTCGTGATGCCGAAGAACACTCCCACCGGCACCCCCACCACCACGTCCGCGCCGTCGGGGGAGTTCTCCTTCGCCGCGTCGCCCGACGTCCCCGAGCCGCTGAAGGACAGCGACTGCGCGTCGCACGCGTACGGGCAGACCAAGACGTTCCTGACCAACACGCCGTGCCAACAACTCACGCGCGGTCTGTACACGACGAGCACCCCTGACGGGGTGAAGGTCTACACGTCCGTGTCAATCGTGCGGATGAAGACACCCGAGGACGCCGCCAAACTGAAGGACCTGACCACCCGCGACGGCACCGGCAACGTCAACGACCTGGTCAAAGACGGCGCCGTCCGCGTGCCGAACCTGACCACCCTGGCCAACGGCGGCTTCGCCGCCCGCCTGCAAGACCGCGACGTGATCATCATCGAATCGGACTCGGTCAAACACGGCCCCGACGAGACCGCGCACAACCAGCTGATGAAGCGAATCAGCAACGACGCCTTCCGCCTCGCCGCCGACCTGAACGCCTAACCAACCCCCACACCTCGGCCCACCAGGCCCCTCACCGCCCGCGGCCCGCACCCCGCGCCACCACACCACTCGCTCGGCCCGCACCCCCCTCACCGCCCGCACCCCTGCTCGGCCCGCACCGCCTGCTCGGCCCGCACCCCCCACTCGGCCCGCACCGCCCACTCGGCCCGCACCACCTCACCGCCCGCACCACCGCACCGCCCGCACCCACCGCACCGCCCGCACCCACCGCACCGCCCGCACCCACCGCACCCACCGCACCCACCGCACCGCGCACCCCCCAACCAGGGGCCACGTCACGCTCGCCCTCCCCTCAAACGAAGGGCTTCGTGTCATCCCGCCGACCTGGCTCCGCCCTACCGCGCGTGTCAAGGGGGGCGCTGTCCGACCTATACCTCGGCGTTCACTGATGTCGCCCCCCTTGATACGTGTGGTAGCCCGTAGGGAGGTCGGTGGGATGACACGAAACCCGACCCACAACGGACCCGGCGCGTACCCACCCACCGGTCGTCATCCTGCTGATCTGCCCGTCCGGCGAGGACTCTTTTGATCTTTGAGGCTCCTACATCTCGCCGACCATCAACCAACCTCAACCAACCCCCGCACCAGGAAACGCGATCGACGTCGGCGTAACCCCTGCCACCTTCCTCCACCGCGTCGCCCGCACCGCCGACACCGTCAACGCGTCCAACGCCGACGTCCGCAGCGCCGCGTCATCAGTCCGCTCCAACACCCCGCGCCAAGCCACGCACGCATCCGTCTCCACCGTGATCAACGCCGCGATCGCCGACGCCGCGCTGTCCACCGGCTGAGGCGGCAGGTAGGCCGCTGCCGGAGGCCTGGGCGTCGCGCCCGCATCGCGCAACCACCGCTCCGTCGCATCCCGCCGCGCCCGGTGGGCGTTCGCCCCGTCCGCCACCGCCGCCGACTGCTGCGGCACCGAGATGAACGCGCTGACCAGCCCGTACGTCCACACCGCCGCGTGCTCCGCCGCCAACGCGTCCTGCACCGCGTCCACGCTCACGACAAACCCCCACCACTCACGACAGCGCCCGTGCCACTCACGACAGCGCCTCCACCAGGCTCGCGCACCCGGCCGCCACCGAGGCGACCAACCCCACCCGGTGCGTCTCCACCTTCGCCACCAACTCAGCCGCCTGCTTCTGCGCCGCCTGCAACGCCGGCGCCAACGCCTCCCGCGTCGCCCCCGCCTGCGGCGCCATTGAAGGCAACGTCGTCGGCACCACCGACGACCCCGGCACCCGCGGCGTCGCCCGGTCGACCTCAGCCTGCAACCGCGTCGCGTGCTCGGTCCGCGCCGCGGCCGTCTCGGGCGCTCCGACCGCCGTGGCGAGCGCGGCGTCCGACAGCGCCGCCTTCACCAGCTCCGCCAGCGGGTCCGGTGGCGGCGGAGGGGGAGGGGGTGTGGTGCACGCAACCGCCAACGGCGCCGTCGCCGTCGCCAGCAGCACCGCGCGCCTGCTGAACGCCGTTCTTCCGATCACGTGTTCCGATCCTGCCAGAGCCGCACCGCACTACCCGGCCGCACCAACCCCACCGCACCTCCCACCCCAACCCATCCATCCACCCACCCACCCATCCATCCGCCCACCCACCCCCACCGACCCCACCCACCCCCACCGACCCCACCCACCCCACGTGCCGCCTTCGCCCGTGGCACGTGGGAGCCCGCCGAACGAGATAGTCTGGGCGACCACGGCCGGCGAAGTGCAGCGTCGGCCGGGGTTGCCGTGCCCTCTGCACTCGAACAGAACCTGGAGTCACCACATGTCCAGCCCGCCGCGCGGAGAACTCGCCGCGCAGCTAACACCCGTCGTGCGGGAGGCGGTCGAGGCGATCGGCTTCGACCTCGAACTGCTCGACGTGAACCAGGCTGGGCGTCGCAGGCTGGTCAAGGTGGTCGTGGACGGCGACGACGGGATCGGGTTGGACGAGGTGGCGCAGGCCAGCCGCGCCGTCTCCGCCGCCCTCGACGCCAACGAGCACCTGATCGCCGGGCCGTACACGCTCGAGGTCACCTCGCCCGGCGCGGACCGCCCGCTCACCAAGCCTCGCCACTGGAAGCGCAACCGGCTGCGCCTGGTGAAGGTCAAGCCGCAGGCCCCTGCCAAGGAACCGGACCCGGTCGAGTTCTTCGGCCGGGTCGGCGATGCCGACGACACCGGCGTCGTGCTGCTGGTCAAGGGCGAGCTGCGCCGCGTCGAGTACCGGACGATCGAGCGCGCCGTCGTCGAAGTCGAGTTCAAGCAGCCGCCGGTCGACGAGCTCGCGCTCCTCGAAGGCAAGCACCTGAAGGAGGAGTCGGAGTGAACGTCGACATCGCCGCTCTCAGGGCGATCGAACGGGACAAGGACATCCCCTTCGACACCGTTCTCGAAGCCATCGAGACGGCCCTGCTGACCGCCTACAAGCACACCGAGGGCCACCACGCCCACTCCCGCGTCGAGATCGACCGCAAGAGCGGCGCGGTGCGCGTGCTCGCCCAGGAGCTCAACCCGGACGGCACCGTGGCCGAGGAGTGGGACGACACCCCCGAGGGTTTCGGCCGCATCGCCGCCACCACCGCCCGCCAGGTCATCCTCCAGCGCCTGCGCGACGCCGAGCACGAGCGCACGTTCGGCGAGTTCTCCGCCAAGGAGGGCGAGATCATCGCCGGCGTCGTGCAGCGCGACGCCCGCGCCAACGCCCGCGGCATGGTCGTGGTCCAGGTCGGCGACACCGAGGGCGTGCTGCCGCCCGCCGAGCAGGTGCCCGGCGAGTCCTACGAGCACGGCTCGCGCCTCAAGTGCTACGTCGTCGGCGTGTCCCGCGGCTCGCGAGGCCCCCAGATCACCCTTTCGCGCACGCACCCGAACCTGGTGCGCAGGCTGTTCGCGCTCGAGGTCCCGGAGATCGCCGACGGCACCGTGGAGATCCCCGCGGTGGCACGTGAGGCAGGTCACCGTTCGAAGATCGCGGTCCGCACGACCGTCCCCGGCGTCAACGCCAAGGGCGCGTGCATCGGGCCGATGGGCGCCCGGGTGCGCAACGTCATGAGCGAGCTGGCCGGTGAGAAGATCGACATCATCGACCACTCCGACGACCCGGCCACGTTCGTCGGGAATGCCTTGTCACCGGCGAAGGTTGTCTCCGTCAAGGTGCTCGACGAGCGCGCCAAGACGGCACGGGTCGTGGTCCCGGACTTCCAGCTCTCCCTCGCCATCGGCAAGGAGGGGCAGAACGCCCGGTTGGCCGCCAGGCTCACCGGCTGGCGCATCGACATCCGCAGTGATGCGGAGGCCGGCGGGGCCGCTCCGGCGGGCGCATCGGCATCCGGTTCGGCTGAATAGGCAACAGGGGATAGACTTCTCAGTGGTTCAACGTCGGGGATCGGATCTCGCGCACATCGGCCCGGTTCGTACGTGCATCGGATGCCGCTCTCGGACGTTGCCCTCCGAGCTGCTGCGCGTGGTGGTCGTGGACGGGGCTGTGGTCCCGGACACACGTCGACGGTTGCCCGGTAGGGGAGCATGGCTGCACCCCGATCCGGACTGCCTCCGCAACGCCGAGAAGCGACGGGCGTTCCCCCGGGCCTTCAGGGTCCAGGGTCCGCTCGACGTGGAACGCGTGCGCGGTCATCTCGAGCAGTGTGGGCAGGAGGTCGCGGGATCGCCCCGTGACCAGCAGGAAGCAAGGAAGCAGGTCGACCCGTCATGAGTCAGCCGTGAAGCTGAAGACATGAACGCGCGACGTTAAGACGAGGTCGACGGGACTTGCCCGCCGGCCTCCCTCACAGAGGAGTGCAGTGGCAGGTAAGGCCCGCGTGCACGAGCTCGCCAAAGAGCTCGGAGTCACGAGTAAAGAACTACTCACCAAGCTCGCCGACCAGGGCGAGTACGTGAAGTCCGCGTCCAGCACCGTCGAGGCCCCCGTGGCCCGGCGGCTCCGTGACGCCTACGCCAAGGGCGAGTCCAAGCCCAAGCCCGCAGGCGCCCGCCCGGCGCCGCCGAAGCCCGCGCCGACGAGCGCGGCCTCGGGCGAGACCAAGAGCGAGGCCCCGCGCCCGCCGGCGACCGCCGGCAAGCCGGGTCCGCGCCCGGTGCCCGGTCCCAAGCCGATGGCGCCCAAGCCGGTGGCCAAGCCCGCCGCTTCGGCGCCCGCGGCTCCGGCTCCCGCCGCGCAGCCCGAGGCCCCGGCCCCGGCGGCGGCCGCGGCTCCGACGCCCGTCCAGGCGCCCAAGCAGCAGCCGACCGCGGCGCCCGCGCCGCAGCCGCAGCAGCGGCCTCAGCAGGCGCCCCAGCAGGCGCCGCGGACCAGTGGCCCCGGCCCTCGTCCCGGCCCCCGCGCACCGCAGCAGCAGCCCGCGGCGGCGCAGAACCCCCCGTCCGTGGTCCCGCCGCGCCCGCAGGCCCCCAAGCCCGCCGGCCCGCGGCCCCCGCGTCCGGGCAACAACCCGTTCGGCGTGGGCGGTGGCGCTCCGGCGCCGCGTCCGCAGGCGCCCCGCCCGGCCGCGCCGGGTGGCGGCGAGCGGCCGTCCGGCCCCAAGCCCGGTGACTCGCGTCCGGCAGGCCCCCGTCCGGGTGGCTCCGGTGGCGGTCCCGGCGGTCCCCGGCCCAACCCCGGCAACATGCCGCCCCGGCCGAACCCGGGCATGATGCCCGGTCGTCCCGCGCCCCGCCCCGGTGGCGGTGGTGGCGGCGGTCGTGGCCCCGGCGGTCCCGGTGGCGGCGGCGGTGGTCGTGGTCCTGGTGGCGGCGGCGGTCGTCCCGGTGGTGGCGGTGGCGCCGGTGGCGGCTTCCGCCCCGGTGGTGGCGGCGGTGGCGCCGGTGGCGGCTTCCGTCCCGGTGGCGGCGGTGGCGGCGGCGGTGGCTTCCGCCCCGGCGGCGGTGGCGGCGGTGGCGGTGGCGCACCGGCCGGTGGTGGCGGCGGTTTCCGCGGTCGTCCCGGTGGTGGCGGTCCCGGTGGTCGCGGCGGCGCCGCGGGTGCCTTCGGCCGTCCCGGTGGTCCGGCGCGTCGTGGCCGCAAGTCGAAGCGGCAGAAGCGCCAGGAGTACATGGACAACATGCAGGCGCCTTCGGTCGGTGGCGTCCGCCTGCCCAAGGGCAGCGGCGAGACGATCCGCCTGCCGCGTGGCGCCTCGCTGACCGACTTCGCCGACAAGATCAACGCCAACCCGGCCTCGCTGGTGCAGGTGCTGTTCCACCTCGGCGAGATGGTCACCGCGACGCAGTCCGTCTCCGACGAGATCCTGGAGCTGCTCGGCTCCGAGATGAACTACAACGTGCAGGTCGTGTCCCCCGAGGAGGAGGACCGCGAGCTGCTGGAGACGTTCGACATCACCTACGGCGACGACGCCGGCGGCGAGGAGGACCTCCAGATCCGCCCGCCGGTCGTCACCGTCATGGGTCACGTCGACCACGGCAAGACGCGCCTGTTGGACACCATCCGCACGGCGAAGGTGGCCGAGGGCGAGGCGGGTGGCATCACCCAGCACATCGGCGCCTACCAGGTGAACACGGAGCTCGAGGGCAACGAGCGCCTGATCACGTTCATCGACACCCCGGGTCACGAGGCGTTCACCGCCATGCGTGCGCGTGGTGCGAACTCGACCGACATCGCGGTCATCGTGGTGGCGGCCGACGACGGCGTGATGCCGCAGACGGTGGAGGCGATCAACCACGCCCAGGCGGCCAACGCGCCGATCGTGGTCGCGGTGAACAAGATCGACAAGGAGGGGGCCAACCCCGCCAAGATCCGCCAGCAGCTCACCGAGTACGGGCTGGTCGCCGAGGAGTACGGCGGCGAGACCATGTTCGTCGACATCTCGGCGAAGCAGGGCATCAACATCGACGGCCTGCTGGAAGCGATCCTGCTGACCGCCGACGCCTCGCTCGACCTGCGGGCCAACCCGGAGATGGAGGCGCAGGGCGTCGCCATCGAGGCGCACCTGGACCGCGGTCGCGGCCCGGTGGCCACGGTGCTGGTCCAGCGCGGTTCGCTCCGCGTGGGTGACTCGATCGTGGCGGGCGCCGCCTACGGTCGCGTGCGCCGCATGGTCGACGAGCACGGCGCGGACGTCACGGTGGCGACGCCGTCGCGTCCGGTGCAGGTCATCGGCCTCACCTCGGTGCCCGGCGCGGGCGACACGTTCCTCGTGGTCGAGGAGGACCGGGTGGCCCGGCAGATCGCCGAGCGCCGCCAGGCCCGCAACCGCAACGCGATGAACGCCGCGAAGCGCAAGCGCGTCAGCCTGGAGGACCTGGACGCCGCGCTGAAGGAGACGAGCGCCCTCACCTTGATCATCAAGGGCGACAACTCGGGTACCGTCGAGGCCCTCGAGGACGCGCTGATGAAGATCGAGGTCGGCGACGACGTCGAGCTGCGGGTCATCCACCGCGGCGTCGGTGGCATCACCGAAGGCGACATCAACCTCGCCGTCGCGGGTAGCGCCATCGTCCTGGGCTTCAACGTCCGGGCCGAGGGCAAGGCCACCGAGCTCGCCAACCGCGAGGGCGTGGACGTCCGCTACTACACGGTGATCTACCAGGCGATCGACGAGATCGAGCAGGCCCTGAAGGGCATGCTCAAGCCGGAGTACGAAGAGGTCCAGCTGGGCCGCGCGGAGGTCCGCGAGGTCTTCAAGTCCTCCAAGGTCGGCACGATCGCGGGTTGCCTCGTGATGTCGGGCGAGATCCGGCGCAACGCCCGGGCCCGCCTGCTGCGCGACAACAACGTCGTGCAGGAGAACCTGCCGATCAGCTCGCTGCGCCGGTTCAAGGACGACGCGACCGAGGTCCGCGAGGGCTTCGAGTGCGGTCTGACGCTCGGCAACTACAGCGACCTGAAGGTCGGCGACATCATCGAGACGTTCGAGATGCGCGAGAAGCCGCGCGCCTGATCGTCTTCAGCCAGGTGCGGGGCCGTCGTAGCCGGCGGCCCCGCACCTCTGGACACCCTTGGTGATCATCTGTGTTCGTCGGTGCCCTTGAGTTGGACGTGCTGCTCGGCGACGTGCACTCGTTGAAGCAGAAGCGGTCCGTGGTCAAGCCCATCGTGGCCGAGCTGCGCCGCAGGTTCGAGGTGTCGGTCGCCGAGGCGGGCCACCTGGACCTGCACCGCCGCGCCCTGATCGGAGTGGCGGCCGTCGCCGCCGACGCCGAGCATGTGAGGGACCTGATGGCCGCCTGCGAGCGGCTGGTGGCCGGACGGCCCGAACTGGAACTTCTCTCCGCCCGCCACAGGTTGGTCGGGCCGGAGGACGACTAGCAAGCGTCGCCGAGCAGGCGACGAATCGCAACGACAGGAGGGGAGCGCCGTGGCCGACCAGGCACGGGCTCGCAAGCTGGCCAAGCGGATCTCGCAGATCGTGGCTTCCGCGCTGGAGCACGAGGTGAAGGACCCCCGGCTGGCTCGCGTCACCATCACGGACACGAGGGTGACCGGCGACCTGCACGACGCGACGATCTACTACACCGTGCTCGGCGAGAAGCTCGACTCCGAGCCGGACCTCGCGGGCGCCGCCGCCGCGCTGGAGAAGGCCAAGGGCGTGCTGCGCACCATGGTCGGCCAGCAGACCGGTGTCCGGTTCACGCCGACCCTGTCGTTCGTCACCGACAACGTGCCCGCCGAGGCGCGTCGGATGGACGAACTGCTGGCCAAGGCGCGGGAGCTGGACGCCGAGGTGGCGCGCATCGCGCACGGCGCGGAGCCGGCGGGCGAGCCGGACCCGTACAAGCCTCCGCGCGAGGCCGAGGACGCCGACTAGCGTTCTCGCCGTGCACAACGATCCGAGCTTGAACGACCCGAGCGCGTCTCCCGACCCGAGCGCGTCCGATGGTGTCCGCGCGTCCGATGGCGCCCGGGTGTCCGACGGCCTCCGCGCGACCGGCGACTTGAGCGCGGAACTCGCGGAGGCCGCTCGCGTCCTGTCCACCGCCACCGACGTGACGCTGCTGGCGCACGTGAACCCCGACGCGGACGCGTTGGGCAGCGCGTTGGCGCTGGGGCTGGCCCTGCACCGCCGGGGCGCGGTGGTCCGGGTGTCGTTCGGCGCGCCGGCCGAGGTGCCGGAGACGTTGCGGGACCTGGACGTGGCGGGGCTGCTGGTGCCCGCGTCCGCGGTGCCCGCCGCGCCGCCGGTGCTGGTCGCGTTGGACACGGGCAGTGTCGGGCGGCTTGGTCCGTTGGCCGATCGGGTGTCCACCGCCGGTGTGGTGGTCGTGGTGGACCACCACGTGTCGAACCCGGGGTTCGGGCACGTGAACGTGGTGGACGACCGGGCCGAGGCGACCGCGCTCGTGGTGCTGCGGCTGCTGGACGTGCTGGGCGTCGAGCTGGACGAGCCGGTGGCGCGGTGCGTGTACGCGGGTCTGGTGACGGACACGCGGTCGTTCCGGCACGCGTCGGCGACGACGCACGAGGTGGCCGCCCGGCTGCTCGCGGCCGGGGTGGACGCCGAGGCCGTGGCCCGGCCGTTGATGGACTCTCACCCGTTCGGGTACCTGGGCATGTTGGCGAAGGTGCTGAGCCGGGCGCGCCTGGAGCGTGACGCGGCGGGTGGGCTGGGGTTCGTGCACGCCGTCGTGACGCTGGAGGACGCCGCCGGGCTGCGGCCCGAGGAGGTCGAGAGCGTGGTCGACCTCGTGCGCACCACGGCCGAGGCCGAGGTGGCGGCGGTGCTGAAGGAGCTGCGGCCGTCGTCGTGGTCGGTGTCGTTGCGCGCGGTGAGCCGGGTGGACGTGCGCGAGGTGGCGCAGCTGCTCGGCGGCGGTGGCCACCGGCTGGCTGCGGGCTTCACCGCCGCCGGCGAGGCCGACGAGGTGCTGGCGAGCCTGCGTGCCGCCCTGGAGACCGTGACCGCGCCGTCCTGAGCGTTCGACTCGGGTGTTCCGGGCGCAGGACACGCAGGTGAGTCCTGCGCCCGGGACGGATTCGTCGTGCATTGAGGGGATCAGGTGGAGGAGCGGGTTCCGGCGCGCAGGGTGGTCGGGTTGGCCGCGCCCGCGCTGGTGGTGTTGGCGGCCGAGCCGCTGTACGTGCTGGTGGACACGGCGGTCGTGGGGCACCTCGGCGCGCTGCCGCTGGCGGGCCTCGCGGTCGGCGGCGTGCTGTTCACGCAGGTCGCGACCCAGTTGACGTTCCTCTCCTACGGCACGACGGCCCGGACGGCACGGCTGTTCGGCGCGGGCCGGCGGCGCGAGGCGGTCGAGGAGGGCGTGCAGGCGACGTGGCTGGCGCTGGCCGTGGGCGCGCTGGTGATCGTGCTCGGGCAGGTGCTGGCCGGTCCCGCCGCACGGCTGCTCGGCGGTGGCGGCGAGGTGGCCGACAACGCCGTCGCGTGGCTGCGGATCGCGTTGTTCGGCGCGCCGTTCGTGCTGGTCACGATGGCCGGCAATGGTTGGATGCGCGGTGTGCAGGACACCCGGCGCCCGCTGCGGTACGTGCTCGTCGGCAACGCCGTCTCGGCCGTGTTGTGCCCGGTCCTGGTGCACGGCGCGCACTGGGGCCTGGAGGGCTCCGCGATCGCGAACGTGATCGCCCAGGTGCTCTCCGCCGGGCTGTTCTTCAAGGCGCTGCGCTCGGAACGGGTGAGCCTGCGGCCCGACCGGCACCGCATGCGGGCCCAGCTGGGCCTGGGCCGGGACCTCGTCCTGCGCAGCCTCGCGTTCCAGGCGTGCTTCCTGTCCGCCGCGGCGGTGGCCGCGCGCACGTCGGTCGGCGCGGTCGGGGCGCACCAGGTCGTGCTGCAGCTGTGGACGTTCCTCGCGCTCGTGCTGGACTCGTTGGCGATCGCCGCCCAGTCGATCATCGGCGCGGCGCTCGGCGCGGAACGCCGTGAGCAGGCGCGCCGGTTCGCCTGGCAGGTGACCGGGTACGGGCTGTGGTTCGGCGTGCTGCTCGGCGTCGTGTTCGCGGCGCTCGCCGGCCCGCTGCCGATGGTGTTCACCAGCGACCGGGCCGTGCTGGACGAGATCCCGCACGCGTGGTGGTTCTTCGTGGGCCTGCAGCCGATCGCCGGCGTGGTGTTCGCGCTGGACGGCGTGCTGCTCGGCGCGGGCGACGCGGCGTTCCTGCGCACCGCGACGCTGGCCTCGGCGGCACTCGGCTTCCTGCCGCTGGTGTGGGCGTCGCACGCGTTCGGCTGGGGGCTGATCGGGATCTGGAGCGGCCTGTCGGCGTTCATGGTGCTGCGGCTCGTGCTGGTCCTCATGCGCACCAGATCGGGGAAGTGGGCGCGCGTCGGCACCGTGTGGTGACGCGGTGACCAGGCGTGATGTGGTGTTCGGCACCCTCCGGAATCGTTAACAGTAGGCAACTGTTTCCCGATACTGCGAGTGCTGCCGCACGGAAGCCTAGGAGACACCCCTTGCCGGTCGATCGTGCCACCAAACGAGCGTGGCTGATCTGGTCAACCGCCGTCCTCGTCTACATCGCCGCCCTGTTCCACCGGACCTCGCTCGGCGTCGCCGGCCTGGAGGCGAGCGACCGCTTCGCCGTCGGACCCGCCGCGCTCGGCACGTTCACCGTGCTGCAGATCGGCCTCTACGCGCTGATGCAGATCCCCACCGGCCTGCTGGTGGACCGCTTCGGCCCGCGCCGCGTGCTCACCGCCGCGGCCCTGCTCATGGGCGTGGGCCAGACCCTGTTCGCGCTCGCCGAGTCCTACCCGCTCGGCCTGGCCGCACGCGCGGTGCTCGGCGTCGGCGACGCCATGACGTGGGTCAGCGTGCTGCGCCTGGCCGCCGCCCACTTCCCGCCCCGCCGGTTCACCGTGGTCATGACGCTGTCCGCCGCGCTGGGCGGCGCGGGCAACCTGCTGGCCACCGTGCCGCTGACCTTGCTGCTGGACAACGCGGGCTGGACGGTGACGTTCCTGGTCGCGGGCCTGGCCACGGCGGCGTACGCGGCGGTGGTCGCGTGGCGCGTGCGCGAGGTGCCCGACGGCGTCCCGCAGCCCGTGGTCGAGCCGGTGCCGTTGCGCGCGGTGGGCGCGAAGGTGAAGGAGGCGTGGCGCGAGCCGAGCACCCGCCTCGGGTTCTGGGTGCACTTCACGTCGATGTCCGCGCCCGCCGTGCTGGGCCTGCTGTGGGGTTTCCCGTACCTGGTCGAGGCGCAGGGCCTGTCGCGGCCGTCGGCGTCGGCGGTGCTGAGCACGCTGGTGCTGGTGGCGATCGTGACCGGGCCGGTGATGGGCACGGTGATCGGCAACCGGCCGGAGTGGCGGATGCCGATCGTCGGCGCCTACCTCGCCGTGGCGGTGCTGTCCTGGGCCGTGCTGCTCGGCTGGCCGGGCGGTGTGCTGCCGACGCCCGCGCTGTACGCGGTGTTCGCGGTGCTGGCGCTGGGCAACCCGGCGTCCGGCGTGGCGTTCGCGCTGGTGCGCGACTACAACCCGCTGCACCGGGTGAGCACGGCGACCGGCGTGGCCAACGTCGGCGGGTTCGCCGCGATCACGTTCACCGCCCTGGCCGTCGGCGTGCTGCTGGACGTGGTCGAGCCCGTGCTCTCGGCGCCGCAGGCGTACCGGGTCGCGTTCTCGTCCGTGGTGGCGGTGTTGCTGGCGGGCCTGTGGCGCACGGTGGTGTGGTGGCGCCGGGCGCGCGCCGCGGTGTTCGCCGCCGAGGACCGCGGCGAGTCCGTGCCCGTGCAGTTGCGCCGCCGCCGGTGGGACGTGGCGACCGGCGCGGCCGGCAAGCGCGCTTTGGTCGACGCCTAGGATCCTCGTCCGTGTCCGCATCTTCTCGTGTTCGTCCCTCTGGGCCACCCGTCCCGCCCGGCCTCGTCGTGATCGACAAGCCCGACGGCATGACCTCCCACGACGTGGTGGCCAAGGTCCGCCGCATCCTCGGCACCCGCAAGGTCGGGCACGCGGGCACGCTCGACCCGATGGCGACCGGTGTGCTCGTGCTCGGCATCGAGCGGGCCACCAAGCTGCTCGGCCACCTCGCGCTGGACAGCAAGGCGTACCTGTCGACGATCCGCCTCGGCTCGTCCACCACGACCGACGACGCCGAGGGCGAGGTGCTCTCCACGGCCGACGCGTCCGAAGTGGACGAGGACGCGATCCGGGCCGGTGTGGCGAAGCTGACCGGCGCGATCGAGCAGGTGCCCAGCGCGGTGAGCGCGGTGAAGATCGACGGCAAGCGCGCCTACGCGCGGGTCCGCGCGGGCGAGACGGTGGAGATCCCGGCGCGCCCGGTCACGGTGCACCGCTTCGACGTGCTGTCGATCCGCCGCGAGGGCGAGGGCGTCACCGAGCTCGACGTGATGGTGGAGTGCTCGTCCGGGACCTACGTGCGCGCGCTGGCCCGCGACCTCGGCGCGGACCTCGGCGTCGGCGGCCACCTGGCGGCCCTGCGCCGCACCCGCGTCGGCCCGTTCGACCTGCGCGTGGCCAAGACGCTGGAGCAGCTGGAGAGCGCGCCGGGCCTGTCCCTGGACCTGGACTCGGCCGTGGCCACCGCGTTCCCCCGCCGCGAGATCGCGCCCCGCGAGGCGGTCGCCCTCTCGCACGGCCAACGGCTGGCCGCGGGCGGGCTGGACGGCACGTACGGCGTCTTCGGCCCGGACGGCCACGTGGTGGCGCTGGCGAAGGACGAGGGTCCGATCGCCAAGCCGTTGGTGGTACTCACGCCGAGCGGATGAGGCCTACCGTGGACGACATGTCGAGATGGGTGTGGCCGGCCGCGGCCGGTGTGGTGACGTCGGCCACGGGGGTGGCGATCAACCTCGCCACCGACGGCCGCGCGAACCCGTGGGCGTGGGTGACGGTCGTGCTGCTCACCGCGTTGGGCGTGGTCATCGCCCTGCGCGTGCAAGCGCCGGCCCCGAGCCCGCCGACCGAAGCGGCCGAGCGACCCGAACCGGCGGGGTCGACCGAACCGGCCACCGCCGAACCGCAACCGCAGCAACAACCGCAACCGCAGTCGCAGCCGTCCACCGCGAACGTGCACAACAGCATCAGCGGCACGGTGCACGGCACCGTCGTGCAGGGTGGCAACCTCGGCCCGGTCACGATCAACTCGCCGACCACGGTCAACCAGAACGCGGTCGCGCGCGACGGCGGCACCGTCCACCAGGCCGGTCGCGACATCCGTCACGACTAGGCCTGTTGCACAAGTCCGCGTGCGCGACTCCCGTCGTACGAGACTCGTGAGACAGGCCCTGGCCCGACCTCGGCCGGCGCGCCGGGGCCGCCGGCCTAGGCTGGCCCGCGTGCAACGCTGGAGAGGGCTCGACCACCTGCCCGGCGGCTGGGGCCGCTGTGTGGTGACCATCGGCGTGTTCGACGGCGTCCACCGCGGGCACCAGGCGTTGATCGACCGCGCGGTCGGGTTGGCCGAGGAGAAGGGCGTGCCGAGCGTCCTCATCACCTTCGACCCGCACCCGTCCGAAGTGGTCCGGCCGGGCACCCACCCGGCCCAGCTGACGAGCCTGCACCGGCGGGCCGAGCTGGTCGAGGGCCTCGGCGTCGACGTGTTCTGCGTGATCCCGTTCACCGCCGAGCTCTCGCGCACGCCGGCCGACGAGTTCGCGCACGAGGTGCTGGTGGACCGGCTGCACGTGGCGGCCGTGGTGGTGGGGGAGAACTTCACGTTCGGCCACAAGGCGGCGGGCAACGTGACGTTGCTGCGCGAGCTGGGCAAGAGATTCGGTTTCGTGACCGAGGGGGCGGATCTGGTGACCGACGACGGCGTGACGTACTCGTCGACCTACATCCGGGCGTGCATCGACGCGGGCGACGTGGCCGCCGCGGCGCAGGCGCTCGGCCGGCCGCACCGGCTGGAGGGCATCGTGGTGCGCGGCGACGGCCGCGGCAAGGAGCTGGGCTTCCCGACGGCCAACCTGTCGACCGCGCGGTTCGCCGCGGTGCCGGCGGACGGCGTGTACGCGTGCTGGTTCGTGCACGGCTCGGGCCGCCGCCTGAAGGCCGCGGTGAGCGTGGGCACCAACCCGACGTTCTCCGGCCGGGAACGGCGGGTCGAGGCGTTCGTGCTCGACGTGGACGAGGACTTCTACGGCCAGCGGGTCGCGCTCGACTTCGTGGACCGGCTGCGGGACATGGTGAAGTTCGACAGCGTCGAGTCGCTGCTGGAGCAGATGCACCGCGACGTGGCCACCGCACGTGACCTCCTGCTGGATCCGGGTGACGCCTGACAGGTTGAACCAGGTGGGTGGAACCCACCGTGCGACACCGGGCGACCTGGCAAGATGCCTGACACGTCCGTCGGTCAGGGGAGAGGCGAAGGTGGAGGACCACAAGATCGTCCAGCGCAATCTCGCGTTGCAGCGGGAGTGGTACGGGGAACCCTTGGGCGACCGGGTGCGCCGGCTCGTGGTCGCGTTCAGCATCTCCCAGGCCCAGCTCGCGGACGTGCTCGGCATCAGCGCGCCGATGCTGAGCCAGGTCATGAGCGGACGGCGGGCCAAGATCGGCAACCCGTCCGTGCTGGCCCGGATGATCATGCTGGAGCGCAAGGTCCTCACCCCCGACGTCGCGTCCGGCTCGCCCGACGCGTTGCAGCGCGCGTTGGAGGACGTCCGCCAGTCGAAGCCGACCGTGAGCCGCGACTCACTGCCGGTGAACGGCAGCGCGGACGACGAGGCCGTGGTGTTCCCGTTCCTGCGCCGCCTGGCCGACGGCCGCGAGCTGTCCCAGGCCGCCGACGTGCTCGGCGAGGACTTCCCGGCCCTGGCGGAGCTGCTGCGCCGCGCGGGCAAGGTCCGCGACGCCTGACCGGCCCCGCTCGTGAGCCTCTTCTCCGCCATCTTCCCGCCCGCCGACGTCGTCGAGGAGCTGCACGACGCCCTCCGCCCGTTCCGCGCGGCGCACCCCCGGCTGCGCTGGCAGCACCCGGCCCGCTGGCACGTCACCGTCCGGTTCTTCGGCGAGGCCGAGCCCGCCGGTCAGCTCGACGGCCTCGACCGCGTGACCGCGCCCGTGCTGAGGCTGCGCGGCAGCGGCACGTTCCGCCAGGTGCTGTGGATCGGGGTGGCCGGCGACCTGGCCGAGCTGGGTGAGGCGGCCCGCGTGCCGCCGGACTGGCGACCGCACGTCACCGTGGCCCGCGGCGCCGTGCTGCCGCACGTGGAGTTCACCGGTCGCGAGTGGACGGCCACCGAGGTCGCCCTGGTCCGCAGCCACCCGGCCGAGGGCTACTCGGTGCTCGACCGAGTGCCCTTGAGCACGGCAAACGGGTAACGCGTCGCCACTGCTGGTAACCTCGACATTTGGGTCTGGCTGCGGTCCGTGGCGGCCAGTACCGACTACCCCGCTCACGTGGGGCCGCACGGCACTTAACCAGCACAAGGAGCAACGAGCACGTGGCACTGACCACCGAACAGAAGAAGACCATCCTCTCCGAGTACGGCGTCCACGACACGGACACCGGTTCGGCCGAGGCCCAGGTCGCGCTGCTGAGCAAGCGCATCGCCGACCTGACGGAGCACCTGAAGCAGCACAAGCACGACCACCACTCGCGTCGTGGCCTGCTCCTGCTGGTCGGCCGTCGCCGCCGGCTGCTCAACTACCTCCAGAAGGTGGACATCCAGCGCTACCGCGCCCTCATCGGGCGGCTCGGCCTGCGCAGGTGAGACCTGCCGAGGGGGAGTGACCACCAAGGTCACTCCCCCTTGGCGTTAATTCGAGAACAAAAGACGAGGGAAGCACGCGCGGCGCACGGGACGACAGTTCGCCGGTCCTCGGTAGTGGCCCCCTGGTAGAGGAAACCCCAGGGGACTTCGATCGAAGACCGGCCTCGTCCGAACCGCGATCCCGCGCCCTGAGCGCGCTGTGACCCGCATGACGAGGAGTACCCATATGACGGACATCGAGGTCCACGAGACTTCCGCCACGATCGACAACGGTCGGTTCGGCACGCGCACCATCCGCTTCGAGACCGGTCGCCTGGCCCGCCAGGCGGCGGGCTCGGTCGTCGCCTACCTGGACGACGAGACGATGCTGCTGTCGGCCACGACGGCGTCGAAGCACCCCAAGGAGCACTTCGACTTCTTCCCCCTCACGGTGGACGTCGAGGAGCGCATGTACGCCGCGGGCCGCATCCCCGGCTCGTTCTTCCGCCGCGAGGGTCGCCCGTCGACCGACGCGATCCTGACCTGCCGCCTCATCGACCGGCCGCTGCGCCCGTCCTTCGTGGACGGTCTGCGCAACGAGATCCAGGTCGTCATCACGGTGATGAGCCTGAACCCGGCCGACCTGTACGACGTCGTGGCGATCAACGCCGCGTCGGCGTCCACGCAGCTCGCGGGTCTGCCGTTCTCCGGCCCGATCGGCGGCGTCCGGGTGGCGCTGATCGAGGGCCAGTGGGTGGCGTTCCCGACCCACGAGCAGCTGGAGAAGGCCGTGTTCGACATGGTCGTCGCCGGCCGCGTCGTCGGTGACGACGTCGCGATCATGATGGTCGAGGCCGAGGCCACCGAGAACGTCGTCGACCTGATCGGCGACGGCGCGCAGGCGCCGACCGAGGAGGTCGTGGCCGCGGGTCTCGAGGCCGCCAAGCCGTTCATCAAGGTGCTGTGCGAGGCGCAGGCCCAGCTGGCGCAGGTCGCGGCCAAGGCCACCGGCGAGTTCCCGACCTACCCGGCCTACCAGGCCGACGCCTTCGAGGCCGTCGAGCAGGCCGGTGCCGGCGAGCTGGCGCAGGCGCTGACCATCGGCGGCAAGCAGGAGCGCGAGTCCCGCATCGACGAGATCAAGGCGTCGGTGCTGGAGAAGCTGGCCGAGCAGTTCGAGGGTCGCGAGAAGGAGGTCGGCGCGGCGTTCCGCTCGTTGACCAAGAAGCTCGTGCGCCAGCGCATCCTGCGCGACAAGGTGCGCATCGACGGCCGCGGCCTCACCGAGATCCGGTCGCTGTCGGCCGAGGTCGAGGTCATCCCGAGGGCGCACGGCTCGGCGCTGTTCGAGCGCGGCGAGACCCAGATCCTGGGTGTCACCACGCTGAACATGCTGCGCATGGAGCAGCAGATCGACTCGCTGTCCCCCGAGACGCACAAGCGCTACCTGCACCACTACAACTTCCCGCCGTTCTCCACCGGTGAGACCGGCCGCGTGGGCTCGCCCAAGCGCCGCGAGATCGGCCACGGCGCGCTGGCCGAGCGGGCGCTGATGCCCGTGCTGCCCAAGCGCGAGGAGTTCCCCTACGCGATCCGCCAGGTGTCCGAGGCGCTGGGCTCCAACGGCTCGACGTCCATGGGCTCGGTCTGCGCGTCCACGATCTCGCTGCTCAACGCCGGCGTGCCGCTGAAGGCGCCGGTCTCGGGCATCGCCATGGGCCTGGTGTCCGACGAGGTGGACGGCAAGACGGAGTACGTCGCGCTGACCGACATCCTCGGCGCCGAGGACGCGTTCGGCGACATGGACTTCAAGGTCGCCGGCACCAAGGAGTTCGTCACCGCGCTCCAGCTCGACACCAAGCTCGACGGCATCCCGTCCGACGTGCTCGCGGGCGCGCTGGGCCAGGCCCGCGACGCGCGCCTGACCATCCTGGAGGTCATGGCCGAGGCCATCGACAGCCCGGACGAGATGAGCCCGTTCGCGCCGCGCGTGACGTCGGTCAAGATCCCGACCGACAAGATCGGCGAGGTCATCGGCCCGAAGGGCAAGATGATCAACTCGATCACCGAGCAGACCGGCGCCGACATCTCCATCGAGGACGACGGCACGATCTACGTCGGCGCGGCGGACGGCCCGTCGGCCGAGGCCGCGATCGGCCTGATCAACGCGATCGCGAACCCGCAGCTGCCGAAGGTGGGCGAGCGCTTCCTGGGCACCGTGGTGAAGACCGCGGCGTTCGGCGCGTTCGTGTCCCTGCTCCCGGGCAAGGACGGCCTGATCCACATCTCGAAGCTGGGCAACGGCAAGCGCATCAACAAGGTGGAGGACGTCGTCAAGGTCGGCGACAAGCTCCAGGTCGAGATCGCCGACATCGACCAGCGCGGCAAGATCAGCCTGGTCCTGGTCAGCGACGACGCGGAGCAGGCCCCGGCCGGCGACGCGCCCGTGCAGGACACCGCACCTGCCGAGGCCAACGCGCAGTGACGAAGAGCGTCAACGGGACGGCCGCGGGTGCTTCGGGCACCCGCGGCCGTCCGCTTACGCGCAGGCTCGGGCACCTGCAGAAGCCGGGCAGCACGATGTCGCTGGAACGCGGTGACGCGGGCGTCGCCGTGCGCCGCAGCGTGCTGCCCTCCGGCCTGCGGGTCATCACCGAGCGCATCCCCGGCGTCCGGTCGGCGTCGGTCGGCCTGTGGGTGCAGGTCGGGTCGCGCGACGAGCGGGTCGAGGTCGCGGGCGCCGCGCACTACCTGGAGCACCTGCTGTTCAAGGGCACGGCGAACCGCACGGCGGCGCAGATCGCCGAGGAGATCGACGCGGTCGGCGGCGAGCTGAACGCGTTCACCGCCAAGGAGCACACCTGCTACTACGCGCACGTCCTGGACGAGGACCTGCCGCTGGCGATGGACCTGGTGTGCGACGTGGTGTTCGACGCGCTGTGCGAGCCGCGCGACTTCGAGACCGAGCGCGGCGTGGTGCTCGAAGAGATCGCCATGCGCGACGACGACCCGGAAGACCTGCTGCACGACGCGTTCCTGGACGCCCTGCTGGGCGAGCACGCGCTGGGACGGCCGGTGCTGGGCACCGAGCAGTCCATCGGGGACATGGACCGCGACGCGCTGTTCGGCTTCTACAAGAAGCGCTACACGCTGCCGCGGATGGTGCTCGCGGTGGCGGGCAACATCGACCACGCGCACGTGATGCGCTTGGTGCGCAAGCAGATCGGCGACCGGCTCGACCGCGTCGGCACGCCCGTCGCGCCGCGCGTCGGCCGGGCGCGCATCCCGGGTTCGCGCAAGCTGGTGCTGCACTCCGACGACACCGAGCAGGCGCACCTGATGCTGGGCGTGCGCGGGCTCGACCGGCACGACGAGCGCCGGTTCGCGTTGAACGTGCTCAACGCCGCGCTGGGCGGCGGGATGAGCTCGCGGCTGTTCCAGGAGGTCCGGGAACGGCGCGGCCTGGCCTACCAGGTGTACTCGTCGGTCGGCCTCTACGCGGACGCGGGCACGTTGTCGATCTACGCGGGCTGCCAGCCCGACCGGCTCGGCGACGTGGCGGGCGTCGTGCGCGACGTGCTGTCCACCGTGGCCCGTGACGGGCTGAGCGAGGCGGAGGTGGCCCGCGGCAAGGGCCAGCTGCGCGGCGGGCTCGTGCTCGGCCTGGAGGACACCAGCTCGCGGATGTCGCGCATCGGCAAGGGCGAGCTGAACTACGGCGACTACCTGTCCGTCGAGCAGACGTTGGCGCGCATCGACGAGGTCACCGCGGCCGACGTCGCCACGCTGGCGAAGGACTTGCTGCGACGTCCCGTCGCCGCCGCCGTGGTCGGCCCTTACGCTCACGCCGACGATCTGCCGTCCCAGGTGCACGAGGTGATCTCTTGAGTTCCGCAGAACCACTCCGCGTAGGCGTCATCGGGGCCAGGGGCCGCATGGGCGCCGAGGTGTGCCGCGCGGTCGAGGCCGCCGGCGACCTGGAAGTCGTCGCCATGGTCGACGCGGGTGACTGGCTGTTCAACCTGGCCGACGCCGGCGCGCAGGTCGCGGTCGACTTCACCAGCCCCGACGTGGTCATGGACAACATCCGGTTCTGCGTGGACAACGACATCCACGCCGTCGTCGGCACCTCCGGGTTCGACGCGCAGCGGCTGGGCACGGTCTCCGAGTGGCTCGACGCGAAGCCGGGGCTGGGCGTGCTGGTCGCGCCGAACTTCGCCATCGGCGCCGTGCTGTCCATGCGGTTCGCCGAGCTGGCCGCCCCGTACTACGAGTCGGCCGAGGTCATCGAGCTGCACCACCCGCGCAAGGTGGACGCCCCCTCCGGCACCGCCGCGCACACGGCCCGGCTGATCTCGCAGGCGCGTGAGGCGGCGGGCGTCGGCCCGATGCCGGACGCGACCACGCAGGAGGCCCCCGGTGCGCGCGGCACGCTCGTGGACGACGTGCGGGTGCACTCGCTGCGCGTGGCGGGGCTGATCGCGCACCAGGAGGTCGTGTTCGGCACGGAGGGCGAGACGCTGACGCTGCGGCACGACTCGCTGGACCGCAAGTCGTTCATGCCGGGCGTGCTGCTGGCCGTGCGGTCGATCGCGCGGCACCCCGGGCTCTCCGTGGGGCTCGACAAGTACATGGACCTCTGACCCGCCCGGGGCAGCCGACACCGTGAAGCCGACACCGTGAAGACCCGCACCGTCGCGTTCGTGATCACCGCCGCGCTGGCGGTGTACTTCGTGCTGCTCGGCGGCCGGGCCGTGGTGCTGCTCGGCACCGGCGACCCGGTCGGCGTCGGCCTCGGCGTCGGCGTGCTCCTGCTGCCGTTGATCGGCGCGTGGATCGCGTGGACGAACCTCAGGTTCGGCTTCACCACGGAGCGGATGGCGCGGCAGCTCGACGCCGAGGGCGGTCTCCTCGACACGTCCGGGCTGCCGCGTCGCCCGTCCGGCCGGGTGGACCGCGAGGCGGCCGACGCCTGGTTCGAGGAGCGCCGCGTGGAAGTCGAGGCGCGCCCGGAGGACTGGCGGGCGTGGTTCCTGCTGGCGCAGGCCTACGACCTGGCCGGTGACCGCGGCCGGGCCCGCGAGACCATGCGGAAAGCGATCAACCTGTTCTCCCTGCCGACGAATCGGGCGTAAGCCGTTCGAGTGAGGCGCGATTCATTCGGTCTTCACGCTCTGTTGCCTTGGTTCTTCCGGTAGGCGTGGTTACTGTGGGTACATGGCGAAGACCTGCGAGAACCTGCGGCTGGCCGTCTCCTGCCTGGTCGTGGTCGTCGCGCTGGGCATCGCGCTGACGATCGGCTGATCACGCCGGCGTCCTGGGGAAGAATCAGGCGAACCGCCGCCCGTCCCAGGAGTGCCCATGCCCTTCGCTCGGATCGTCCGGGCGGCCCTCGCCGTCGCCGCGGCCCTGGTCGCGACCGGTCTCGTCACCCCGATGGCCACGGCGTACGCCGCGGTCGGCTGCGACGTCGACTACGACGTCACCGACCAGTGGCGCAGCGGGTTCGGCGCGCGCGTCACCCTGACCAACCTCGGCGACCCGCTGTCGGGCTGGACCCTGGAGTGGACGTTCACCGCCGGGCAGCGGATCACCTCCGAGACGTGGAACGGCGTGTTCACCCAGAGCGGGAGCACCGTGCGGGTGACGAACACCGGTTACAACGGCGCGGTGGCCACGGGCAGGTCGGTGACGGTCGGTTTCAACGGCTCCTGGTCGGGCAGCAACCCCGCGCCGACGTCGTTCACCGTGAACGGCGTGCCGTGCACGGGCTCGCCCGTCACCGCGGTCACCACGACCGGCGCCCCGGCGTCGTCGTCCACGCCGTCCCTCACGACCGAGCCGTCCGCCACGACCACCACCACGACGACCACGACCACGTCGGCGTCCTCGTCCTCGGCCACGACCGGGCCGTCGGAGTCGTCGGCGGCGGCCTCGGGCACGTTCACCTGGCCCACCGCGTCGCCGAAGCCCGCCGTCGTGCTGTCCGCGGACGTGAGCCCCGACAGCGGGGTGGACGCGCTGCGCCTCGGCCTGGTCATCAGCCTGCTCGTGGCGGCCGTGGGCATCGCCGTCCTGCTCGTCGTGCGCCGCCACCTCGGACGGGTGGGTGAGCGGCCCGACGAACGGCCCTGAGCGGGGTCACACGACCGGGTGGTTCACCGTGCGCTCAGCCGAGTGGCGGGGTAGCCGATGAGGCATGGATCGCACAGCGGTGGACCGCCTCTACGACTGTGACGTGCTGGATCGGCACGGCCGGCCCATCGGACCGGTCGCGGGGGTGTGGCTGGCCGGTGACCGGCCGCTGTGGGCTTCGGTGCGCAGCGACGGCGGCACGACGCTCGTCCCGATCCGCGGCGCCCAGGTCCGCGACCGCAGGCTCGTGGTGCCGGTCGACAAGCGCGAGGTGGAGGACGCGCCGAAGGTCGGCGACCGCGACCTCTCGGAGGCCGAGCAGGCCGAGCTGCACGACCACTACGGCCTGGTCGTGCCCGAGCAGCGCCTGGTGCGCCACCAGCGCGCCGTCAGTGCACCCACCAGCCAGCCACCGCGGCAGGCGAGGCGGCGAGCACGCTGAACCGGGCGAACCGGCCGGCCACGCTGGTGGAGATGAACAGCCAGGACGACATGCCGGCCAGGCCCGCCAGCACGGTGGTGAACATGAACGGCGGCAGGCCGACCACGGAGCTCACCGCGTGCGTGCCGAACATCCAGTGCGGGTGGCGGTGGCAGCGCACGCGCACCCACTCCAGCCTGGCCTTCCACTTCAGCCGCCACGGCGATAACGCCTTGGCGGGCTTCACCTCGCGCCTCATGAACGCGGGCAGGTGCAGCGAGCCGCGGGCGGCCAGGAAGTAGAACATCTTGCCCAGCACCTGGCCGACGGCGACCGCGATACCGATCCACCACCACGAGATGCCCGGTTGCTGGGTGACCAGACCGATGACGAAGATCTCGATGCTGATGAGGGGTACCAGCGCGGAGCCGAAGGCGACGCCGAACGTGAGGCACAACCACCCGAGCACTTGGCGAGGCTACCCGTGCGGTCACGGCTCGAGCAGTAGGGTCAGCCCCCCGGTAACCCTCATTTCGCGCAACGGCCGCCCGCCCGCGTCCAGGGTGCGGACCGTGCCGTCGGCCTCCCAGCCCGCCTTGCCGTAGAAGCCGATCGACGCCTTGTCGGCCTCGGGCACCCACGCGACACCCCTCGTGGCGCCGGCTTCACGCAGGTCGGAGGCGGCCGTGGCGAGGAGCCTGCCGCCGTGCCCGCGCCGTGCCCAGCGCGGCTCCACGAGCACGCTCACCAGAGCCGTCGTCGCCGCGTCCTCGGGCAGTGAGCCGTCCGCGTGCGCCACTTCTTCTTCGGGCGCCAGCCCGGCGACGCAGAACCCCACCGTCCACGTGCCCTCGGCGGCGACGAACACCTGACCGTGCCCGACCGCCTCGGCCCACGCGGGCGCGGTCTCGTCCACGTCGATGGCTTGCAGCACCTCGGCGGGGACGATGTCCCGGTAGGCGGTGCGCCAGGTGTCTCGGTGGATGCGGGCGATCTCCGCCACGTCGTCGGGCTGTGCGGTGCGCACGGTGGCGTCGGCCATGCCGGCACCCTATCCGCCGCTCGGCACGCCGGGTGCGGAGGCGGGTCGGCGTGCGGGGGAGTCCGATCTCACGGCTGCAGGGCGGAAATCCGCGTGATTGCACCCGTGCCGGCGTGAAAGCGTCGGTGACGTGCGGTGGGCAGCGTTGGGCGTCGTGTACGTGGTCTGGGGTTCGACCTACCTGGGCATCAAGTTCAGCATCGAGTCGATGCCGCCGCTGTTGTCGGGCGGCACGCGGTTCCTCCTCGCGGGCGCGGTGCTGGCGGCGGTGGTGGCGTGGCGCGGCGGGCTGCGGATGACGCGGCGGCAGTTCGGCTCGTCGGTGCTGCTGGGACTGCTGCTGCCCGCCTGGGGCAACGGGCTCGTGGTGCTGGCCGAGCAGTCGGTGGCGTCGGGGTTGGCGGCGCTGCTGGTGGCGTCCGTGCCGCTGTACGTGGTGCTGATGCGGCGGATCGCCGGTGAACGGCCGCACGGCGTGACGTACGCGGGCGTGACCATCGGCCTGGTGGGGCTGGCCGTGTTGTTGTCCGACGACCTGGGCGAGTCGTCGTGGTGGGGGCCGTGGGTGGTGCTGCTGGCGGCGTTCGGGTGGGCGCTGGGGTCGTTCCTGAGCAGCCGGCTGGACACGCCGGCGAACCCGTTCGCGTTGTCGGCGGTGGAGATGCTGGCCGGTGGGGCGGCGTTGACGGTGGTGGGGCTGGTCGCGGGGGAGCGGGTGTCGTTCGGCGCGATCACCACGACGTCGTGGGCGGCGTGGGGCTACCTGGTGGTGTTCGGGTCGCTGCTGGCGTTCAGCTCGTACGTGTACGTGCTGGGGCAGTTGCCGGTGTCGACCGTGGCGACCTACGCCTACGTGAACCCGGTGATCGCGGTGGTGCTCGGGGTGTGGCTGGCGGACGAGCGGTTCGGGGTGTCGCAGCTGCTCGGCGGTCTGCTGGTGGTCCTGGCGGTGGTGCTGGTGGTCCGGGCCGAGCGGAAACGTCGTACCCCGGTGGGAGTATCCAGCCGTGCAGAAGATGAACGCTGACGTCGCTCGCCGCATCGCCTTGGGCGCACAGGGTTTCGCGGACGCGCGCCCCGCCTCCGCGCCCAACCGGCGGCACCTGCTCAAGGTGCTGTCCCGGATCCGGTTGTTGCAGCTGGACTCGGTGAACGTGGCCGTCCGCGCGCACTACATGCCGTTGTTCAGCAGGCTCGGGGCCTACGCGCCGTCCTTGGTGGACGAGGCGTCGTGGTCGCACAGCGCGCGCAAGCCGCGACTGCTGGTGGAGTACTGGGCGCACGAGGCGAGCCTGGTGCCGGTGGAGGACTGGCCGCTGCTGCACTCCGGGGCCAAGCGCCCCGGCTGGTGGAAGAACTACACGACGGTCGCCGAGCGCTCGCCGCAGCTCGTGGACGACATCCTGGCGGTGGTGAAGGAGCTGGGGCCGCTCGGCGCGGGCGCGATCGAGAAGGCGTTGGCCGGTGGCGGGCCGCGGGCCAAGGACCACTGGGGCTGGAACTGGTCCGAGGTCAAGAAGGTGTGCGAGTACCTGTTCGGCGAGGGCGTGCTGACGACCGGGACGCGGCGCGGTTTCGAGCGGCTGTACGACCTGAGCGAACGCGTGCTGCCGCCGGAGGTGCTGGCCCGGCGGCTGTCGGTGACGGCGGAGGAGGGCGCGCGCGAGCTGGTGACGCGTGCGGCGACGGCGATGGGCGTGGCGACGGAGCCCGATCTGCGCGACTACTACCGGTTGCAGCCCGCGCGCAGCCGGCAGGCCGTGGCGGAGCTGGTCGAGGCAGGGGTGCTGGAGCCGGTCGAGGTGCGGGGGTGGGGCGTGCCCGCGTACCGCCATGTCGAGGCGCGCGTGCCGCGGCGGATCACCGGGCGGGCGCTGCTGTGCCCGTTCGACCCGCTGATCTGGGAGCGGGCCCGGACCGAGCGGATCTTCGACTTCTTCTACCGGATCGAGATCTACGTGCCCGGGCCCAAGCGCGTGCACGGTTACTACGTGTTCCCGTTCCTGCTGGACGGCGAGCTGGTGGGGCGGGTCGACCTGAAGGCGGACCGGGCGGCGGGCGTGCTGCGGGTGCAGGCGGCGTACGCCGAGCCGGGCGCGGACGTGGGCCGGGTCGCGGTCGAGCTGGCCGCCGAGCTGCGGCACATGGCGGACTGGCTGGAGCTGGAGGACGTCGAGGTCGTGCTCAAGGGAGACCTCGCAGGAGTGCTGAAGACGGTGGCGCGGTGAGACCGGCCACTCGATGGGCTGACAGAAGTTGAAATCTGTCAGCCCAAGTCTCATAGTGGAGTCATGACGAACTCCACCCACCGCGTGACCCGGCGTCGGGTCCTGGGCACGACCGGTCCCGAGGTGTCGGCGCTCGGCCTGGGCTGCATGGGCATGTCGGACCTGTACGGCCCGGCCGACGAGGCGGAGAGCGTGGCCACCATCCACGCCGCCGTCGACGCGGGCGTGACGCTGCTCGACACCGGCGACTTCTACGGCATGGGCCACAACGAACTGCTGATCCGCCAGGCCCTGCGCGACCGCAACCGCGACGACGTGGCGATCAGCGTCAAGTTCGGCGCGCTGCGCGACGCGGACGGTGGCTGGCACGGCAACGACGCCAGGCCCGAGGCCGTGCGCAACTTCCTCGCCTACACGCTGCGCCGGCTCGGCACGGACCACGTCGACGTCTACCGCCCGGCCCGCCTCGACCCGGCCGTCCCGATCGAGGAGACCGTGGGCGCGATCAAGGAGGAGGTCGAGAAGGGCCGCGTCCGCCACATCGGCCTGTCCGAGGTGGGCGCGGACACGCTGCGCCGGGCCAACGCCGTGCACCCGATCGTCGACCTCCAGATCGAGTACTCGCTGATCTCCCGGGGCATCGAGGAGGAGATCCTGCCCACCGCCCGCGAGCTGGGCATCGGCATCACGGCGTACGGCGTGCTGTCGCGCGGCCTGATCTCGGGCCACTGGACGGCGGCCAGGCGGACCGACGACTTCCGCGCCGTGTCGCCGCGGTTCCAGGGCGACAACCTCGGCCACAACCTGGCGCTGGTGGAGGCCCTGCGCGCGGTGGCCGCGGAGAAGGGCACGACGGTCGCGCAGCTGGCCGTCGCCTGGGTCCTGGCCCAGGGCGAGGACATCGTCCCGCTGGTGGGCGCACGCCGCCGCGACCGGCTGACCGAGGCCCTCGGCGCGCTGGACGTCACGCTCACCGAGTCGGACCTGTCCCGGATCGAGGCCGCGGTCCCGGCCGACGCCGCGGCGGGCGAGCGCTACGCGCCGGCCCTGATGGCGCACCTGGACAGCGAGCGCTGACCGTGGTCGGGGTCGCCGGCCGGTGCGCGCACAATTGACCGGGGACCAGCCGGCGACACCAGGGAGCACCACGTGGCGGAAGGCGCACTGACCGCGGAGGACGTCCTCCGCACCACGGAGGACGTCCTCCGCCGCTTCGGCCCGGCCAAGGCGACCGTGGTGGACGTGGCCCGCGCCCTCGGCGTGAGCCACGGCAGCGTCTACCGGCACTTCCCGACCAAGGCCGCCTTGCGCGAGGCGGTCACGCAGCGGTGGCTCGCCCGCGCGCACGCGGGCTTGACCGACCTCGCCACCGCCGACACGCCCGCGCCGCGGCGCCTGCGCGACTGGCTGGCGGCGCTCTTCGAGTCCAAGCGCGTGAAGGCGCTGGACGACCCGGAGCTGTTCGCCACGTACTCGGTGCTGGTGACCGAGAACAGCGCCGTGGTGGACGCCCACGTGGCGACGCTGGTCGAGGACCTGACCCGGATCGTCGAGGACGGCGTGGCGTCCGGCGACTTCGCCACCGACGACCCGGCCGGCGCGGCCGAGGCCGTCCTGGCCGCCACCGCGCGGTTCCACGACCCGGTCCACGCGCCCCTGTGGTCGACGCCGGGCATCGACGCGAGCTTCGAGGCGGTGGTGTCACTCCTGGTGGCGGGACTGAGGGCCCGCGAGTAGGGAAAACCGCGGCGCGCGCATCGGGGGTGCGCACGCCGCGGCGTGGTCCGGTGGTCAGGCCGTGGTCGCCGTGGTCACCAGGGCGGTGCCGCTGCCGGTCCGGCCGGTGATGAACAGGGACGGCTCGTCCGCCGGCGGCGTGTCGGAGACGTCCAGGTCGCTGCGCGCCGAGCCCGAGCTGGAGGCCAGGTCGACCTGCGCCGCCACGCCGGGCCGAACGCCGACGCGGACGTCGCCCGAACCGGTGCCCAGCTGGACCTTGCCGGACGCGGCGTCGGCGATGGTGACGTCACCGCCGCCGGTCCGCACCTGCACGTCGCCCTGCACAGCGCCCAGCCACACGTCGCCGGTGCCCGTGTAGATCACGGTGTTCCCGCCGATCGACGACACCTCGACGTCGCCGCTGCCGGTCTTCGCCCGCAGCCCGCCGAGCATCGGACCGAGCCTCAGCTTGCCCGAACCCGAGTTGACCTGCGACGACGCGTCCGCGCGATCCGCGGTCACGTCACCGGTGCCGGTCTGGACCTCCAGCCGACCCGCCGCGCCGGTCACGGTCACCTCCGCCGAACCTGCCTTGGTGATCACGTGGGAGCCGGCGGGCGCGCGCACCGTCACGCTCAACGGCACGGCGCGCAGCGGCAGCGCCTTGGACGAGTGCACCCTCAACCGCCCGCCGGTCAGCTCGAGCCGGGCGTCGCGCACCGCCTCGGCCGGTCCCGCCGGCTGCCCGCGGCCGTTGCCGAACTGGTCGTTCACCCAGCTCAGCAGCCCCGACAGGCCCGCGGCCCAGGACTCGCCCGGCGACGGGTCGTGCTTGACCTCGACGTGCACGCCGGGCTCGTCGACCAGGTGCACCCGCACCCGGCCGGAGAGCAGCGCCACGTCGACCTCCACGACCCCGTCGACCTCGAAGCTCTGCTGCCGAACGACGACATCCGATTCCATGATCCCCCCTCAGCCCTGGACCCAGCCGCGGACGCGGGAGGACGACGACGACTCGCCGCCCGACTGGTCCTTCGGCGGCCCCCAGTGCTTGTGGCCACCACCACCGCGCCGCCCGCCGACCGCCCCCTGCACGGCCTGCGCGACGAACGTGTTCAGCGACATCCCCTGGGCCGCGGCGGCCTGCTCGGCCTTCGACTTCAGCTCGTCCAGCAGTCGCAGGGTGACGCGCGTGGCGTCACCGGCGGAGGGCCGGGGAACTTCCTGCGGCTCGGGTTCGTGTTCTTCCCGAGCGGCCGTGCCGGTGACGACCACCTGCACGTCCCGTCCGTCCAACCGCACGTCGACGACAGGGCCGTCGAGGGCCGCGGTGACCTCCGCGGCCAGGTCGGACAGCGCGTTCATGAGCGCGAGCCGCGCGGCGGGCTCCAGTGCTGCGGACAGCAGGGCCGCGGTGCGCCGGGTGTTGTCGTCCCCGGCGGACGCGGCCGTCGCGAGGTCCTCGCGCAGTGCTGCGATGTACGGCGACAGATCCATGACACCACCATGACGTCAAGCCTGACATCAGTCAAGGAAGTCTGTGATGTCGTTCATGACGCCAGGCTGTGCCGTCCGCAGGGCGCGGACGGACACGCGCTGTAGGCTGAAAAGTTGCTCTCTGTCGCTCGACTAGGCTGCGCGGCGTAGCCAAGTTGCAAGGAAGGTTCGTCGTGACCGAAACGGTGTCGCCGCTCGTCCAGCTGATTGCGAAGACGGAGTTTTTCCCGCCTGCGGACGTCCCGTGGTCCACCGACGCCGACGGCGGCGAGGCGCTGGCGGAGTTCGCCGGCCGCGCGTGCTACCAGTCGTGGACGAAGCCGAACCCGGCCACCGCCACGAACGCCGGCTACATCAAGCACATCATCGAGGTCGGCCACCTGTCCGTGCTGGAGCACGGCTCGGTCAGCTTCTACCTGACCGGCATCTCCCGCTCGCTCACCCACGAGCTGATCCGGCACCGCCACTTCTCGTACTCGCAGCTGTCCCAGCGGTACGTGCCCGAGCGCAACGCCGCCATGGTCGAGCCGGACGTCATCGCGAACGACCCGGAGCTGCACGAGAAGTTCCTCGCCGCGGCGCAGGCCAGCGTCGAGGCCTACAACGAGCTGCTGAAGGGCCTGGAGGAGAAGTTCTCCGACGTGCCCAGCGCCACGCTGCGCCGCAAGCAGGCGCGCCAGGCGGCCAGGGCGATCCTGCCCAACGCCACCGAGACCCGCATCGTGGTGACCGGGAACTACCGCGCGTGGCGGCACTTCATCGCCATGCGCGCCACCGAGCACGCCGACGTGGAGATCCGCGCGCTGGCCGTGGAGTGCCTGCGCCAGCTGCAGAAGGCGGCGGCCAACGTGTTCGCCGACTTCACCATCTCGACCCTGGCCGACGGCACCGAGGTCGCCTCCAGCCCGCTGGTCACCGAAGGCTGACGGCCGGTGAAGCGGCTGATCGTCGACGTCCTGCCGGGGGAGTACACGGTCGCGCGGCTGCCCGCCGACGCGCCCGTCCCGGCGGGGCTGCTCGACGCGCCCGGCCTGGTCTCGGTGACCAGGACGCCCGACGAGCTGTCGATCGTGTGCCCGGCCGAGCACGCGCCCGAGGCGGAGACCGCGCAGCCCGGCTGGCGGTTGCTGACCGTGCGCGGTCCGCTGGAGTTCACCCTCACTGGCATCATGGCCGCCCTGTCGGGTGAACTGGCCGCGGCGGGCGTGAGCCTGTTCGCGCTGTCCACCTACGACACCGACCACCTGCTGGTGAAGTCGGGCGACCTGGCCCGCGCCGTGCAGGCGCTGCGGTCGTCCGGGCACGAAGTCACGAAACCGTGAAACCGGATCGGGCGTCACGTGGTCTGAAGTAGCGTTCCGCCCGGTCCGCGGGTTTCGAGGAGTGACGGTGACTGGTCCGACGCAAGGTGTGAGCGCGCAACCCCGCGTGATCGCGGGCAGGTACACCCTGCTCGCCGAGCTGGGACGCGGCGGCATGGGCGTCGTCTGGCGCGCCCAGGACAACGTGATCGGCCGCCAGGTCGCCATCAAGGAGCTGCACCTGCCCGACGGCATCGCGCTGGAAGAGCGCCGGGTGCTGGAGGAACGGGTGATGCGCGAGGCGCGCACCGCGGGCCGGCTGAACGACCCCGGCGTGGTCACCGTGTATGACGTGGTCGCCGAGCACGGCATGAACTACATCGTGATGGAGCTGGTCGAGGCCGCCACGCTGTCCACGCTGATCAGCGCGCACGGCCCGATGCCGCAGGACCGGGTCATCTCGATGGCCGTCCAGGCGCTGTCCGCCCTGGACTCCGCGCACCAGGCCGGGATCGTGCACCGCGACGTCAAGCCCGGCAACCTCATGGTCACGCCCAACGGCCGGGTGAAGCTCACCGACTTCGGCATCGCCCAGGCCGTGGACGACCCGCGGCTGACCACCAGCGGCAGCCTCATCGGCTCGCCCGCCTACATGTCGCCGGAGCGCATCCACGGCAACGAGGCCTCGCCCGCCTCCGACCTGTGGGCGCTGGGCGCGACGCTCTGCTACGCCGTCGAGGGCGCCAACCCGTACGACCGGCCGACCACCGCGTCCACCCTGCACGCGATCATGAACGAGATGCCCCGCCTGACCAGGGCGCACGGCGTGCTCGGCGCGGTGATCACCGGCCTGATGATGCCCGACCCGAACGCCCGGCTGACCGGCCCGCAGGCGCGCGCGATGCTGGAACGCGCGGCGGCCCACCCGACACCGCCGACCGGGTTCGGCGCGCCGAACCCGACCATGCACTACGCGCAGCCCACCGCGGTGCGCAAGCCGTGGCTCAAGGGCCTGCTGATCACCGGCACGGCGGTGGCCGCGGTCGCGCTGCTGGTCGGCGGCGTGTTCCTGGGCCGGTGGCTGTTCACCGAGCAGCCGCCCGCCGCGATGGCCGAGACGGTCACCTACGGTCCGGGCGGCACGATCGAGCCCGCCCAGTTCAAGGCGGGCGCCGGGCAGTGCGGCGACAACCTGGTCGACCCCAACACCACGGTCAACTACACCGACTGCGACGAGCCGCACCGGGTCGAGGTCTACGCGGCGGCGGAGCCGTTCGGGTCGGACAAGATGCCCTACCCGGGCGACGAGTGGCTGCGCGGGTACGCGGAGAACTACTGCACGCTGTACTTCATGTCCGAGCGGGTGCCCGTGCAGGACAAGGAGTCCAAGCTCCGCTACGTCGCCGTCGTGCCGACCTCGGGCGTCTGGGCGGAGGACCCGTCGAAGTCCTCGTCCTCGGACAAGCGCTACCGCGACGTGGCCTGCGTGCTGTGGAACAAGGACGGCACCGCGCTGAAGGACCAGGTGTACGCCAAGTAACGTGGGTCCATGGGCGTCGCGCAGGACGAACGCAGGCTGCTGACCGAGCTGTTCGCCGAGGTGGGGCCGGACGCGCCCACGTTGTGCGACCCGTGGCGCGCCCGGGACCTCGCCGCGCACCTCGTGCTGCGGGAACGCCGCCCGGACGCGGCGGCCGGCATCCTGGTCAAGCCGCTGGCCGGGCACACGCAGCGCGTCCAGGACGCCTACGCGGCCAGGCCGTGGGACGAGCTGGTCGAGCTGGTCCGCGTCGGCCCGCCCCGGTTCTCGCCCTACGCGCTCATCGACGAGCTGGTGAACTCCGTCGAGTACTTCGTGCACCACGAGGACGTGCGCCGGGCGCGGGACGACTGGGAGCCGCGTTCACCCGATCCGGTACGAGACGCGGTGCTGTGGCAGCGCCTCGCGCCCACCGCCCGGCTCATGTACCGCAAGAGCCCGGTCGGGGTGGTGCTGCGCCGCCCGGACGGCGAGGCGGTCGTGGCCAAGCGTGGAGCGGACCCCGTGGTGCTGACCGGGCAGGTCTCGGAACTGCTGGTGCACGTGTTCGGCCGGGCCGCCGCACGCGTCGAGTACGACGGCTCGGACGACGCCGTGCGGCTGGTGCGAGCCCTCGACCGGAGCATGTAGTCGCAGCTTGCCGAGGGTGACGCGGTAGATTTCCGCATATGACCGGAAGTCCTACCGCCTCGCCCGGCCGCCCGTTCGGCCGCGTGCTCACCGCCATGGTCACCCCGTTCGACGCGGAGGGGGCGGTGGACCTGGACCGGGCGCAGCGGCTCGCCGAGCACCTGGTCGAGCTGGGCAACGACGGTCTCGTGGTCAACGGCACCACCGGCGAGAGCCCGACCACGACCGACGCGGAGAAGGCGGACCTGGTCCGCGCCGTGGTCGAGGCGGTCGGCGACCGCGCCACCGTGGTCGCCGGCGCGGGCACGTACGACACCGCGCACAGCGCGCACCTGGCCAAGCAGGCGGAGGCGGCGGGCGCGCACGGCCTGCTGCTGGTCACCCCGTACTACTCGCGGCCCACCCAGGAGGGTGTGTTCGCGCACTTCACCACCATCGCCGACCAGGTCGGCGTGCCCGTGATGCTGTACGACATCCCGCCGCGCACCGTGATCCCCATCGAGGTGCCGACCCTGCTGCGGCTCGCCGAGCACCCGCGGATCGTCGCGGTGAAGGACGCCAAGGGCGACCTGCTCGCGGGCAGCAAGGTCATCGCCGCCACCGACCTGGCCTACTACTCCGGTGACGACCCGCTGAACCTGCCGTGGCTGTCGGTCGGCGCGGTCGGGTTCGTCAGCGTCATCTCGCACTTCGCCGCGGACCGGCTGCGCGAGCTGGTCGACGCGTTCGAGTCCGGTGACGTCGCCGGCGCGACCGCGATCCACCAGTCGCTGCTGCCGCTGCTGAGGCCCTTCAAGCGGATGCCCGGCGTGACCTACGCCAAGACCGCGCTGCGCCTGCGCGGCCTCGACGTCGGCGACCCGAGGCTGCCGCTGGTACCCGCTTCAACCGAGGACATCGAGGCCGTCGAGGCCGAATTGGGAGTCAACGCGTGATCAACCCGAACTCACCCCCGCCCGCACTGCCCGACGGAGGTCTGCGCGTCGTCGCACTGGGTGGAATTGGCGAGATCGGCCGCAACATGACGGTGTTCGAGCACGCCGGCCGGCTGCTCGTCGTGGACTGCGGCGTGCTCTTCCCCGAGGACGACCAGCCTGGCGTCGACCTGATCCTCCCGGACTTCCGGGCCATCGAGGACCGGTTGGACGACATCGAGGCGCTGGTGCTCACCCACGGGCACGAGGACCACATCGGCGCGGTGCCGTTCCTGCTGAAGCTGCGCCCCGACCTGCCGGTGGTCGGCTCGCGGTTCACGCTGGCGCTGCTCGCGGCCAAGTGCAAGGAGCACCGCCAGACGCCGAGGCTGATCGAGATCACCGACGGCGACCGGCGCTCCTACGGGCCGTACGAGCTGGAGTTCTTCGCGGTCAACCACTCCATCCCGGACGCGGTAGCGGTCGCGATCCGCACGTCCGCCGGGCTGGTGCTGCACACCGGCGACATCAAGCTCGACCAGCTGCCGCTCGACGGCAGGCTCACCGACCTGGCCGGGTTCTCCCGGCTCGGCGACGAGGGCGTCGACCTGTTCCTGGTCGACTCGACCAACGCCGAGGTGCCGGGGTTCGTCGCGCCGGAGCGCGAGATCGGGCCGGTGCTGGAGAACGTGGTCCGCAAGGCCAACCAGCGGGTGATCGTGGCGTGCTTCGCCTCCCACGTGCACCGGGTGCAGCAGGTGCTGGACGTGGCCGTGCAGTACGAGCGGCGGGTCGCGCTGGTCGGCCGGTCGATGGTGCGCAACATGGGCATCGCGGCCGAGCTCGGCTACCTCAACGTGCCGGACGGGTTGTTCGTCGACCTCAACGAGGCGATGGAGCTGCCCGAGGACGAGGTGATGTTCGTGTCGACCGGCTCGCAGGGCGAGCCGCTGTCGGCGTTGTCGCGGATGGCGCGCGGCGAGCACCGGCAGATCTCGATCAGGGCGGGCGACACGATCGTGCTGGCGTCGTCGTTGATCCCGGGCAACGAGAACGCGGTGTTCGGCGTGGTCAACGGCCTGGCGCGGCTCGGCGCGACGGTCGTGCACCAGGGCAACGCCAAGGTGCACGTGTCCGGCCACTCGCCGGCGGGGGAGCTGCTGTTCCTCTACAACGCCGTGCGGCCGTCGAACGTGATGCCGGTGCACGGCGAGTGGCGGCACCTGCGGGCCAACGCGGCGCTGGCCGTGGCGACGGGGGTGGACCCGGAGCGGGTCGTCATCGCCGAGGACGGCGTGGTGGTCGACCTGGTCGACGGCAAGGCGGAGATCACCGGCAAGGTCGAGGTGGGCCACGTCTACGTGGACGGCCTGTCGGTCGGCGACGTCGGCGAGTCGACCCTGTCCGACCGGCTCGTGCTCGGCGAGGGCGGGTTCATCGCGATCACCGTGGCCGTGGACTCCGGCAGCGGTCGCGCGGTCGCGCCGCCGACGGTGTCCGGCCGGGGTTTCTCCGACGACCCGAAGGCCCTGGACCAGGCGATCTCGCTGGTGGAGATGGAACTGTCCCGCACGGAGGCCGAGGGCATCACCGACTCGCACCGCATCGCGCAGGCCGTGCGCCGCGTGGTGGGCCGCTGGGTCGCCGAGACGTACCGGCGGCGGCCGATGATCGTGCCGACCATCATCCCGGTGAACTGACCGCCGGTCGACCTCCCGCGGCAGCCGGCGCGAACTGCCTGGTGGGGGGGGGGGGGGGGGGGGGGGGGGGGGGGGGGGGGGGGGGGGGGGGGGGGGGGGGGGGGGGGGGGGGGGGGGGGGGGGGGGGGGGGGGG
>NZ_JBVJVK010000030.1:0-103818 GCF_055603705.1 Actinosynnema sp. NPDC037264
CCAACCCCGCATCCCACCCAACGGCGAATGGCACACCCACCGCCCCGACGGCACCACCACCAGAGCGAGCGACGACGGCTTCGTCCCCGGCACCACGGACGCCGACAAGACCGACCTCGACCCCACCGACGCGCGCGACCGGGGCGAGGGCGACGACCCCCGCGACGGGTACGACCCCGACCGCTACCGCAGCGACGAGCCGGAGCCCCCGGTCAGCACTGACACGAAGAGCCTCGGCCGGGTCGACGAGAGCCGCTGGACGGCCGTGGACGACCAGGGCCGCGTCACCGAGATCGACAACATCCCGGTCAAGGACTGGATGCGCGGGTTCGCCGACCGCCGCGGCCAGGAGTTCATGGACGCCAAGGCCGACGGTTCGGTCACCGGCGCCGCGACCGGCAACTGCGTCGGCTGGACCATCGACCGGAGCACCGGCGAGATCTTCGAGGGCGCGAACGGACGGCGCGGCACGGTCATCCCGCCGGACGAGGTCCACCCGCTGATCCAGCGCAACGTCGACGACGCCGCAGCGAATGGCCCTTACACCGCGTATGGCAACGACAAACAGCCGATGATGGAGAACGGGCAGCCGAGGCAGATCCCTTATCCTCACGACGATCCGCCATTGCGGCACGCGGAGGTCCGGGCCACGAACGCGGCGTTGATGGCCAAGGAGAACGCGCGTCGCGAGGAGCTCGGCATGCCTCCCTACCAGCACGGCGACCAGAGCGTGCTCACGCCGGCCGCCCTGGAGGACATGCGCATAGATGTTATGATGACCAAGAGCCCGGACCGGGAAAGCGGCGGTCTGGAGCCCGCGCCGTGCTGCGGAAACTGCAATCTGACCCTCCAGGGCGTGCAGTCCGGCAGCGGCCGCTGGTCCGGCGACAGTCGCGATCCGAATTCTACGTACCTAGATCCGGAGTAGTCGATGCGCGTCAACGAGTCGGACATCGATTGGCAGGACTCGGGTGACCTCGCGGTCCACCGGGGCGCGCCCTACACCGGCGAGGTCGTGGAGACGATCGCGAACGGCAACGTGGTCTCCTCGACGCACTTCGTCGACGGCCGGCAGGAGGGCACCGCCCGGATCTGGTTCCCGGACGGCTCGCTGCGCAACGAGTGGACCTTGGTGAACGGACACGCGGTCGGGACGTCGCGGAGCTGGCACGCCAACGGCGCGCTCGCCGAGGAGGAGGTCTACGACGACACCGGCCGCATGCTCGCCCACCGCAGGTGGGCCGAGGACGGTGCGGTGCTCAAGGACGTGACGTACTAGCCGGCGTCACGTCGATCCCCGACGACCAACTGCACGGCTCCCTGCGCGACCGCATGGAGGATATGTGTCGCAACCCGGTGGAGGGTGAGGGCCACCCCCAGTTCGACCGCCGCACGGGCGAGGTCCTCAACCACACCGAGTTCCCGATCAACGACAACCCCCTGCGGCACGCCGAGGTGAAGAACGTCAACCAGATGCTGCGCGACCGCGGTGTGCCGGACGACGTCTCGCCGGAGGAGCTGGCCGAGCACCTGCGCGGGATGAGGGTGGCCAACGTCTTCCCGCACTGGGAGCCGTTCCCGGCCAAGGCCAAGTGCTGCGCGAACTGCAACAACATGATCGCCGGCGTGCCCAGCAGCACCGGGCGCAACTCGTCGGTGCCCGGCGACCCGAACAACGTGGAGATCGAGTCGGAATGAGCGACATGCGCGTCACCATGGACGACGTGACCTGGGACACCGACGGTTGCGCCCTGTACGAGGGCAGCGGGTTCACCGGGGAGCTGGTCGACGTGGCCGACGACGGTTTCGTCATCTCCTCGTACGCCTACCGGTTCGGCTTCCCGCACGGGCCCAACCGCGAGTGGTTCGCGGGCGGGCAGGTCGCCAAGGAAGGCACGATGCGGGACGGGCTGCCCGTGGGCCTGCACCGCGAGTGGCACCCCAACGGGCGGCTCGCCTCGGAACTCGAGTTCGACGACCACGGGCGAGAGCTGGCGCGGAGGCGGTGGGACGAGCAGGGCGCCCCCGCCTGACCTCACCGGTGCCCGGACGGCGAGCGGCGCGGCGGTACCGCTGACCTGTGGTCTCACCCAACCGGACCACACCGGCGTGTTGTGGCCGTTAAGATCAGCGCACCGTGTCCGGGGGGAGCCAAAGGGGTGTTCGACGCATGAGCCAGCCAGCCACACCGCTGACCGAGCAGGAGCAGAACCAGCTCGTCAAGCAGATCGGCCGGGCCATGCTCCCCGCCCTGCCGCCGGGCTGGCAGCGCATCCGGGCGGAGTACCGGGCGGCCGGTCGGCACATCGAGGTGGACCTGGCGTTCGCGGGCCCGGACGGGCAGTGGCGGCCGGTGCGGCCGCCGATGGACGTGGTGCAGCTGTTCGGGCAGTTGCGGGCCGGCATGTACGAGCCCGTGCGCGGCACGTGGCTGAGCGCGGTGTACGAGATCGAGGCGCCGGCCGCGTTCTCGGTCGACTTCAACGCCGATGACGAGCCGCGCTGGCGCAACCCGCCGCCGGTGATCGGCTTCCAGGACGAGCTGCGCACGTTCCCCCGCCAGGACGAGCGGATCCCGCCGTGGCTGCGCCGGCGCGTCGGCCTGCCGCCGCTGCCGGAGCCCGAGCCCGAAGCGACCCCGAAGGACGACGGGCTGCGCATCGCGCACGTCTACGACGGCCGTGACGAGGCCGGCCGCCCGGTGGTCAACCGGCAGATGCTCGACCCCCAGCTGGCCGACGCGCTGCTGACCTACCTGGAGGGCGCGCCGGTCGTGCTGGCCGCGCGCAACCTGGACGTGGACGAGTTCATCCCCGGCGACCAGGACGTGCCGCTGAACTTCCGCACCGACGGCGCCTGGATCTGGGCCGGCGCGGTGCCGCACTACCTGCGCAAGCACGGCCTCCCGCCCGAGCCCGACCTGGTGGCGCACGTCGTGGCCCGCGGTTTCCGGCTCGACGAGGTGGACGACGCGACCCGTGAACGCGCGGTCACGCTGATCACCGGCGAAGCCTGAGCCACCACACCACGAACCTCCCGCCTCACGGGCCGCGCGCACGATTCGCAAATGCGATCGCCGTGCTCCCACCTCCGGCGGAGCGCCGCGGAGGTGATCGTGACGAGCCCGTGAGTGAGTCCGAGGTCACCATGCTCCACCTCGGATGTTTACGTAGAGTCGCTAGATGTGCGCACTCTGTCGACGCGGTCCGACGATCGGGTTACCTATGCGCACAGAAGCGCACGCCCGGGATACCCTGTGCGCATGAGTCCCGCGCTGGAGGCGGTGTTGGCCAAAGCAGGTCTGCAGGTCACCCCCGACGAGTTCCTGTCGCTCGTGGCCGACGCGGCGAAGAAGCTGGCGCCGCCACACCCCGACCCGGCGAGCTACTTCCCACCCGACCAGCGCGACGCGCTGGAGGACGTCGGCCTCGACCTGAGCCCGCACCGCGTCACCGACGACCAGGGGCGCGCGCGGAGCGTGGTGGCGCACGCCGTGCTGCGCGACTCGGCGCTGACGGTGGCCGAGGCCGCCCGGCAACTGGGCGTGGACACCAGCCGCATCCGGCACCGGCTCGGCGTCGGCCGCCTGGTCGGCTGGAAGGACCGGGGCAGCTGGCGGCTGCCCGCCTGGCAGTTCGCGGGCGCCGGCGTGCTGCCGGGGCTGGAGGCCGTGCTCGCGGCCGTGCCGCCGGACCAGCCCGCGCTCGTGGTCGCCGGGTTCATGACGACCGATCAGGAGGACCTGGTGGTGGACGGCACGCCGACGACGCCGCGCGAGTGGCTGCTGGCCGGCGGTGAACCACGCCGCGTCGCGGCACTGGCCGCGCAGCTGGGCACGCCCGCCTGACCGGGCCGCCTACCCCTGTCGCCGAGAACCTTGGACACGCATGTCACGGCTCCCCCAGCCGCCCTCTCCCGCTGTGCTCCAGGCGAACCTGCGCCGCACCGAGGACGTCGTGGCGGTGCACCGGGCCACCCGGCTGGTGCGCATCTTCGCCGCGAAGGGGCTGCACCCGCAGCGGTGGAACAGCTTCCGCTACACCGGTCCCCTGCCGCACGCCCGGTTCGACACCCAGCCGCCCGGCCCTGACGGCGGGCCGACGCACGCGCACGACCAGGGGGTGCTGTACTTCGGCCTGACCGTGCGGACGTCGGTGGCCGAGGTGTTCCAGGCGACGTCGGTGGTGGACCGGCGCACGCGCAGCCCGTTCCTGGTGGTGCTGCGGCCGCGCCGGACGCTGCGGCTGCTCGACCTCACCGGCCTGTGGCCGACCCGGGCGGGCGCGTCGCAGGAGATCAGCGCCGGGCCCAAGGCGGTCACGCAGCAGTGGGCGCGGGCGATCCGCGCGGCCTACCCCGAGCTGGACGGGCTGTGGTACCGGTCGTCGATGGACTCCGGCGCCCCGGCGGTGTGCCTGTGGGACCCACCGGCCGGCACGGGCCTGCCCGCCTCGCCGGACGTGCTGCTGCCGTTGGAGCACCCCGGCCTCGACCTGCCGCTGGCGCGGGTGTGCGAGGAGCTGAACTACACCCTGCTCGGCTGACCGCGACGGCGCGGCGCCGGGAGGAACCGGGCGTACCTGACCTCGGGCAGCTCCTGCTCGCCGAGCTCGTAGCAGTGCACCAGCCCGTCGTGCCGCCAGCCGTGCGACTCGTAGAACCCGCGGCTGCGGGCGTTGTCCTGGAACACCCACAGGACGGCGTACCGGAACCCCTGGTCCATCAGGTGGCGCAGCCCGGCCTCGTGCACCTCGTGCCCGGCGCCCTGCCCGTGGTAGCGCGGATCGGCGTAGATCGCGACCAGCTCACCGGTGTGCAGGTCGGGGTGGGCGTCCTGGGACTCGCGGACCGCGTCGACGGCGCAGTAGGCGCCGATCCGGCCGGTGCTCTCGTCGACCGCGACGAACACCCGGCTGGGTTCGGGCAGCCGCAGCACCCGCGACCACGACGGGAGCCTGCTCTCGGGCAGCATCCGGTCCAGCACCGGGTCGTCCACTATCCCGCGGTACGAGTGCTGCCACGCGTCCACGTTGATCCTGGCGATCTCGGGCGCGTCGTCGGGCCGTCCGGCCCGCACGGTCCACTGCATCCGGTGAGAGTGCCGCAACCACGCCACCGTCCGCTAGCCATTGGTCCAACCCAGTCGGGGCGCGCCGGTGCACACGTAGCCCGAGTACGGCCGGCTCTTCACCCGGAAGCGGGTCGACCGGAACCGGGTGGGGTCGAGTTCGTGGAACCGGGTGCGCACGACGTCGTCGTGCAGCTGCTGGGAGATCGCCAGCACCAGGTCGTCGTCGGCGGCCGCCAGCGCGTCGCGGACCACCTTGGCGTCGAGCAGCCGGCAGGTCACGATCGGGGCGTCGCCGACCAGCCCGAACGCACCCGCGGTGAGCGGGCCGCAGTGCATGGCCACGCGCAGCCGCAGCGGCGTGCCCGCGCGGCGCAGGTCGGCCAGCGCCTCGGCGAGCTGCTCGGTGAAGTGGGCGACCACCCACGCGGCGTCGGCGTCGGGTGGCAGCACGGCCAGTTCGCCGTCGCCACGCACCTGCCGGTACCACAGGTCGCGGTCCAGCCCGGCCTTGCGGGCGGCCACGTCCAGCACGTCGCTCAGCCGCGACTGGACCAGCGACTGGTCCAGCGCGTCGAGCTTGCTGTAGCCCTCGACGTCCACGGCCACCACGAGGCGGTAGACCAGTCCGCGGAGGGGCGTCACCATTTCCAGCGTCACACGAGGAGCATCGTCCCGGTGGGCGTTCGGAAGTAGGGCGATCACCGGGTTTCCCGTTTCACAGTTCGGCGATCTTCCGCAGCACCTCGCGGTCCACGATCGTGATGGCCCGGTACCCCATGGTCAGGACGCCGCGATCGCGCAGCGTGCGGAACTCCCGGCGAGCCGTGTCCTCCTCCACCCCGACGAGCGAACCGATCTCGCCCTGGGTGAGGTTGAGCTTCAACGCGGTGCCGTCGACGACCTGGTGGCCGTAGGCGTCGGCGAGGTAGGACAGCACGCGGGCCAGCCGCACGGCCGCCGGGTAGCCGTTGAAGTCCGTGCGCCGCTGCTCACTCCACTTCAGCGTGCGCAGGATCATCTTGTCCAGGTCGAAGTGCGCGGCCGGGAACCGGGTGAGGTAGTCGGTGAACTGCGCCGCGGTGATCACCCGCGTGCGGGTGTCGACGCACGCGGTCACGGTCGCCGAGCGCGGCCCGCCGTTCAGGAACGACATCTCGCCGACCAGGTCGCCGCCGACCTTGACGTTGAGCAGCGCGACCCGGCCGTTCTCCAGCGTCGCCGTCGCCTTGACCAGGCCCTGGACGAGCAGGATCACGTGATCGGACCGATCGGACTCGCGCACGAGCGCGTCGCCGCGCCGGAACACCTTCGGCACGCCGAGCCCCAGCAGCGCCGCGCGACCGGCGTCGGACACCGTCTCCAGGTAGGTGCCGGTGGGCCAGCCCGATGCGATCGCCATCCGTTCGACCTCCTCCGCCAGTGACCAGTGTGCCGCTCGCGGAGGAGGTGGGCCCCCGATTCCTGCCGGTTCAGGCCAAGTGGCGCGCCCACCAGTCCAGGACGGCCTCGAACCGCTGCGCGCGGTGGCGCGGCTTGCCCGAGCGGGTCAGCTCGTGGCCCTCGCCCGGGAACACCAGCATCTCGGCCTCGACGCCGTTGCGGCGCAACGCGACGAACAGCCGCTGCGCCTGCTCCAGCGGGCAGCGCCAGTCGTGCTCGGAGTGCACGACCATGAACGGCATGGAGATCTTCTCGGCGTAGGTCAGCGGGCTCATCGCGCGCTGGGTCTCCAGGCTCGGCCCGCAGTAGGCGTCGGCGAAGAACCAGCCGATGTCCGAGGAGCCCGCGAACGAGTCCCACGCGTTGACGGCGCGCTCGCTCCACGCGGCGCGGAACCGCTCGCCGTGGTGCGCGGCCAGCCAGGAGGTCATGAAGCCGCCGTAGGAGCCGCCCATCACGCCCACGCGGTCGGCGTCGAGGTCCGGGCGCTCCAGCGCCACGTCGAGCACGGCGAGGACGTCGTCCACGTCGACCGTGCCGAACCCGCCGATCACGGCCTGGCCGTGCGCCTGGCCGTACCCGGCGGACCCGCGCGGGTTGGGCAGCACGACCGCGTAGCCGGCCGCGGCGTACACCTGGGCCTCGTCGAAGAAGCCCCAGCCGTGGTACATGAACGGACCGCCGTGCACGGCGAGCAGCACCGGGTGCGGCCCCTCGCCCTCGGGCAGCACGAGCCAGCCGTGCACCGGGTAGCCGTCCGGCGCGGAGCCGGTCAGCTCGACCGACGGCCGCAGCGGCACGGTCGAGCCGAAGTCGGTCAGCGTGCCGCCGCCGACGAGCTCGACCTCGCCGGTGTTGTCCGAGGTGGACACCACGGCCACCACCCGGTCGCCGTCGGCGGCGAACGACTTGACCTCGGCCTGCTCGCCCGCGAGCAGCTCCAGGTCGGCCAGCACGGCGTTGTCGGCGTCCAGCGGCACGCGCCGCAGCTCGACCGCGCCGCGGTTGCGGACCGCCACGAGCACGCCCGCGTCCGTCACGACCGGCGCGCCGGCGCCCTTCTCGCAGTCGACGGTCTCCATGTCGGTGAGCCGGGTGAGCCGCTCGCCGTCGAACCGCCACAGGCTCATGTTCCGCGCGACGGCGGCCGAGCGCGGCGCCTGCTCGGGCGAGTAGAACAGCACGCCGCCGTCGGGCAGCGCGACCGGGTGCGCGGCCCAACCGGGGGTCTGCACGACCAGCTCGGGCTCGCCGCCGGTCGCGGGCACGCGGTAGACGTCGTTGTTGAACGCCTCGGCCGCGCCGAGGTCGCGTTCGGCCAGGAACAGCACGGCCTCGCCGTCCGCCGTCCAGGCGGGCTCCGCGGCGGAGAACGTGCCGTCGGTCAGCTCGACCGGCTCGGCGTCGGCGTCCAGCGCGTCCACCGCGAACAGCCGCGAGTGCCGGTCGCCGGTGAAGCCGATGTCGTCCATCCGGTAGTCCAGCCGGGTGATGTGCCGCGGCGCCTCGGCGTCCGGCGTCGGCGCTTCGCCGCCCTCGACCAGTGGCGCGCCGTAGCGACCGGCTTCGGGCACCCGCGAGGTGAACGCGAGCCGCCGCGAGTCCGGCGCCCACACCGGCACGCCGGCGCCCAGCGCCAAGTCGGTGAGCGCACGCGCCTCGCCGCCGTCGGCGGGCATCACGTGCAGCTGAGGCGCCTTGCCGCGCGCCGTGACGCGCAGGAACGCGACCCAGCGGCCGTCCGGTGAGATCCGGGGTGCCAGGTCGCGTTCCGCCCACGTCCAACGCCTCGTCCCGCCGCCGTCCAGGGCGACGCGGTGCAGCCCGCCGCGGTAGGCGTTCGCGGCGACGTCCGGGGTGGAGACGTTCACCAGGACGAGGTCCCCACGCACCGACACGGAGCCGGGCTGGGTCAACGACTGCAAGTCATCGGGGCGCACGCTTCAGCACGTTACCCCAACGATTATTAGCAAGGCTTACGAGATTTTGACGCTCACAGATGGTCACTGGGAGCGGGCGGGACGGGCACCGGCTTGACCGCTTCGGGGTTCCGCCGCACCTTGACCAGGCTGGCGATCGTGGTGATGGCCAGCACGCCGATGATCACCGACAGCGACAGCTCGATGCCGATCGTCGGCACGTGCAGCGGCTCACCGCCGTTGAGGAACGGCAGCGAGTTGGTGTGCAGCGCCTCCAGGATCAGCTTCACGCCGATGAAGCCGAGGATCACCGACAGGCCGATCGACAGGTACACCAGCTTGTTCAGCAGGCCGCCGAGCAGGAAGTACAGCTGCCGCAGGCCCATCAGCGCGAACGCGTTCGCGGTGAAGACCAGGAACGGCTCCTTGGTCAGGCCGAAGATCGCCGGGATGGAGTCGAGCGCGAACAGCAGGTCCGTGGTGCCGATGGCGACGATGACGATGAACATCGGCGTGACGAACCGGCGGCCGTCGATCTTCACGAACGACTTCGAGCCCTGGTAGGTGTCGGTCACCGGGTAGACCTTGCGGACCACCTTGAGCGCGACGTTCTCCTTGTACTCCTCTTCCTCCTCGTCGTGGTCGGTCCGCGCCAGCTTGTAGCCGGTGTAGATGAGGAACGCCCCGAAGAGGTAGAAGACCCAGCTGAACTGCGCGATGACCGCCGCGCCCACGGCGATGAAGATGCCGCGCATGACCAGCGCCATCAGGATGCCGATCAGCAGCACCTTGTGCTGGTGGATCGCGGGCACCTTGAAGGTGGTCATGATGATCAAGAAGATGAACAGGTTGTCCACGCTCAGCGAGTACTCGGTGATGTACCCCGCGAAGAACTCGCCCGCGTAGACGCCGTCGGAGAAGAACCAGATGCCGAGGCCGAACAGGATCGCCACGCCCACGTAGAAGGTGACCCACCGGGCGGCTTCGCCGATGGTGACCTCGTGCGGCTTGCGGTCGACGATGAATAGGTCGATGGCCAACAAGACCATCAGGCCGGCGATCGTGGCGAACCACAGCCACACGGGAACAGACACGACTCAACCTCCGGTGCATCGCGCGCACGCCAATGACCGGAGGTCTCCTCCGCCGGCTTGAACGACCGACCGGCGGCACCGGGAACCTCACGCCAGGCTCCGTGCTGACGACACCGCCGCGAGGGAGTACTCCCCTCCACGCCTGCACAGTCTCACGCATGAATGCGGTTCCGCGCCAGCGGAGGTGATCAGAGGCACCCGACCGGGGCCTGACCGGGGGGTTCGGCTGAGAGCCCGACGCCCTGCTGACAGCCCGTTCTCAGCTAATCACGCCTATGGTCAACTCCGTGGCCTCCCTCAACCGCCTCCGCGGCAGGTGGTCGCTCCCCGCGCTGGTCGTGCTGGTCGCCCTGGTGGGCGCCATCGTGGTCTTCACGCGCCAGGGGGACGACCCCGCCCCGGTGAGCACCCGCGACGCGGTGATCGACGTGCCGGAAAGTCCGGACAGCGACCGCACCGTGCAGATCGACACCACCCTGTACCTGCCAGAACGCACACCCGCGCCCGCCGTCCTGCTGCCGCACGGCTTCGGCGGCAGCAAGGCCAGCGTGCAAGCCCAGGCCACCGAGCTGGCCCGGCGCGGGTTCGTCGTGCTGGCCTACTCGGCGCGCGGCTTCGGCCGCAGCACCGGTCAGATCGCCCTGAACTCGGTCGACCACGAGGTCCGCGACGCGCAGAAGCTGCTCGACTGGCTGGCCACGCGTGAAGAGGTCGTCACCGACAGCGCCGGAGACCCGAAGGTGGGTGTGACCGGCGGCTCCTACGGCGGCGCGCTCGCGCTGTCGCTGGCCGGCGTCGACCCGCGGGTGGACACCATTGCGCCGGTCATCACCTACAACGACCTGGCCCAGGCGCTGCTGCCGAACTCGGCGCGCGCCGAGGGCGTGTCCGCCGCCACCCCGGCGGCGGGCGCGTTCGCCGACGAGGGCGTGTTCAAGCGGTCGTGGGCGGGCATCTTCTTCTCCGCCGGCCTGTCCGGCGCGGACGCCACCAACCCCGGTCAGGAAGCGACCGAGCCCGGTCAGGACGACGACGCCCAGGGCGCCGAGAGCGCCGCCGCCGCGGTCACCGCACCGCCGCAGCAGGGCGACACCCCCCTGCCGGTCGGACCGCTGAACGGGGCGTGCGGCCGCTTCCAGGCCGACGTGTGCGCCGCGTACACCGAGGTCGCGACCACCGGAAAGGCCGGGCCGCAGACCCTGGAGGTGCTGCGTCGCGCGTCGCCCTCGGAGGTGACCGACAAGATCACCCAGCCGACGCTGCTGGTCCAGGGCGAGCAGGACACCCTGTTCGGCCTCGACCAGGCCGACGCCAACGCCCGCCAGATCGCCGCGAACGGCGCGAAGGTCAAGGTCGTCTGGTACTCCGGCGGCCACGACGGCGGCTCGCCCGGCCCCGAGCTGCGCGGCCAGATCGCCGACTGGATGGCGTTCCACCTGGAGGGCAAGGGCGCCGACCCCGGCACGAGCTTCGAGTACACGGTGGTGGGCGCGTTCCGCAGCAGCGGGACGCCGTCGTTGCGCAACGTCGTCGCGCCGAGCTACCCGGGCCTGACCGGCTCGGCGGGCACCGAGCGCCGCGACGTGCCGCTGACCGGCCGTGAGCAGGTCGTGGTCAACCCGGCGGGCGGCAACCCGGCGGCGGTGTCCAGCCTGCCCGGCCTCGGGTCGGTGGTGTCGCGGTCCAGCTCGCTCTCGTCGCGGCTGTCGATCGACCTGCCCGGCCAGGCGGCGGTGTTCCAGAGCGAGCCGCAGACCGCGCAGACGCTGCTGACCGGCGCGTCCACGGTGCGGCTGCGGGTCGCCGCCGTGCCTGGTCAGCCGGTGCCCGCCGAGGGCGCGGTGCTGTTCGTGAAGCTGTACGACGCCGACGCCAGTGGCGTGCGGACGCTGCCCGGCTCGGCGGTCGCGCCGGTGCGGGTGGCCGACCTGCCCGCCGACGGCACGCCGGTCGAGGTCACCGTGACGCTGCCCGGCGCGGTGCGCCCGGTCGAGGCCGACCACCGGCTGCAGCTGGTCGTGTCGACCACCGACATGGCGTACTCGAACGCCGCGGAGCCCGCCGCGTACCGGATCTCGCTGGCCTCGCCCGCGCTGTCGGTGCCGGTGGTGCCGGGCGTGAACGCGACCAGCGAGGTGCCGACCGGCGCGCTGTGGGGCATCGCGATCGTGCTGATCATCTGCGTCATCGCGGCCGTGGTCGCGTGGTTCCGCCGCAGGCTGACCGCGGACGTCGACCCGGAGCTCGAGTCGGTGCCGCTGGTGATCGAGAACCTGAGCAAGTCCTACGCCGGCGGGTTCGTCGCCGTGAAGGACCTGTCGTTCCGGGTGGAGCACGGCCAGGTGCTCGGCCTGCTCGGGCCGAACGGCGCGGGCAAGACGACGACGCTGCGCATGCTGATGGGCCTGATCCGACCCACCGAGGGCGGGATCAGGGTGTTCGGCCACCGGGTCAGCCCCGGCGCGCCGGTGCTGTCGCGGATCGGGTCGTTCGTCGAGGGCTCGGGCTTCCTGCCGCACCTGTCCGGCGCGGAGAACCTGCGGTTGTACTGGGCGGCCACGGGTCGTCCGCTGGAGCAGGCGCACGTCGAGGAGGCCCTGGAGATCGCGGGGCTCGGCAACGCCGTGAAGCGGCGGGTGCGGACCTACAGCCAGGGCATGCGGCAGCGGCTGGCGATCGCGCAGGCCATGCTCGGCCTGCCGGACCTGCTGGTGCTGGACGAGCCGACCAACGGGCTCGACCCGCCCCAGATCCACCAGATGCGCGAGGTGCTGCGCCGCTACGCGGCGGCCGGGCGCACCGTGCTGGTGTCGTCCCACCTGCTCGCCGAGGTCGAGCAGACGTGCACGCACGTGGTCGTGATGCACAAGGGGTCGCTGGTCGCGGCCGGTCCGGTCGACGAGATCGCGACCGGTGGCGGCGAGGCGAGCTTCAAGGTCGACCGGCCCGACGAGGCGGCCACCGTGCTGCGGAGCCTGTCGGGCGTGCACGACGTGCACGTGGACGGCGAGCAGGTCCACGCGAGCCTCAACGGCACGCCGCGCGCGTCGGCGTTGCAGGCGCTCGTGGCCGCGGGCGTGGCGGTGGACCAGGCCGGTCCGCGCCGCCGGCTGGAAGACGCATTCCTGGAGTTGGTGGGCGAATGAGCGAGGGTGTGCACACCGATCCGGCCGCGATCTCCGACCTGACGGACGCCGCGGAGGCCGAGCACTCGTCGGTCGCGCCGGACGGCTCGAAGGTCGGGTACAAGGCCGGGCGGACGTTGCCCGTGCGGGTGGAGCTGGTGCGGCAGTTGCGCCGCCGGCGGACGCAGTTGGTGCTGGGGTTCCTGGTGCTGCTGCCGTTCATCCTGGTGGTGGCGTTCGAGCTGGGTCAGGCGTCGCCGAACCGGCGGGCGGGCGGCTTCGTCGACCTGGCCACGGCCAGCGGCGTGAACTTCGTGATCCTGACGCTGTTCGTCAGCGGCAGCTTCCTGCTGCCGATGATCGTGGCGCTGTTCTTCGGCGACACGATCGCGAGCGAGGCGTCGTGGTCGTCGTTGAAGTACCTGCTCGCCGCGCCGATCCCCCGGCACCGGCTGCTGCGGCGCAAGGCGCTGGCGTCCGGGCTGATGTCGGTGTTCGCGCTGGCGCTGCTGCCCGCGGTGGCGCTGGTCGTCGGCGTGGTCTGGTACGGGGCGGGCGAGGCGGTGTCGCCGACCGGTGAGGCCGCGTCCTTCGGGGCCGGTGTCTACGGCGTGGCGCTGGCCGTCGTCTACATCTCGATCCACCTGTTCTGGGTGGCCGGGCTGGCGCTGTACCTGTCGGTGTCCACGGACGCGCCGCTGGGCGCGGTCGGCGGCGCGGTGCTGGCGTCGATCGTGTCGCAGATCCTCGACCAGATCACCGCGCTCGAAGGCCTGCGGGACTACCTGCCGACGCACTACGCGTTGGCGTGGGCGGACCTGCTGTCGTCGGACGTCGACTGGTCGCAGATGGCGAAGGGCACGTTCTCCGCCCTGGCGTACGGGGCGTTCTTCACCCTGCTGGCGGCGCGGAAGTTCGCGCGCAAGGACATCACCAGCTGAGGTAGGGCTCGTGGTCGACGGCGCATCGGGGCACTCCCGGTGCGCCGTCGTTCGTCACGGGAGGGAAGCCAGGCGGCACGCCTCGTCGACGACCGCCTGCGGCGTCACGTTCATCCACCCGAGGATCGACTCGCACGTCTGCACGTTGCCGTCCTCGCCGAACCCGCACGCGCTGTCGACGATCACGCCGCCGTGGCCTTGGAGGAGCAGGTAGAAGTGGCAGTCGGCGGCGTCGGCGGTGGCGACCGGCGCGCCGGTGACCGCGGTGGCCGCGCTGAGGCCGACGACGAGGGCCGCGCACCGGAGGATCCGCCGAAGTCGCATGGTCCCAGTCTCGCGGTGGTGGAGATCCACCGCACGCGACCGCACGGAGTGTTCCGCCCCCCGCCGACCGGTCGCGTCCCTGTGGTCCTGGGCGCGGCGGCTGGGTGCGGTGGCCTAGGAGAGCGCTGGTCGCTTCGACTTGGGCAGCTTGGCCACGACGAGGTCGTAGGACAGGTCGAGGAGTTCGAGCAGCTCGTCGTCCGGCACGGCGCTACCCAGCCGGACCCGGTTCCAGCCGTAGCGCCCGATGTAGGCGCTGACCGCGACGTCGTCCGGGTAGCGCTCGCGCCAGTGCCCCGCGTCGTCGGCGGTGGCGCCCGACTTCACGCCGACGCTGCCGCCGTCCAGCGAGATGAACGCGAAGATCTTCCCGCCGACCTTGCAGCACAGCTCGCCGTCGCCGAAGGGGTAGGTCTCCTCCGCGCCGGGCTTGGCCAGGCAGTGCGCGATCACGTCGTCCAACGTCATGGCGTCACGCTAACCGGCGGCAATTAGGGTGATCACGTGACTGCCTACACGGACTACACCGACTACACGGACGAGGAAGGCCGGACCCTGCGCACGGCGGTCTTCGGCGCGATGGTGCTGGTGTCCACGGCCGAGCCGGGTGCGCTGGACGAGGAGAGCCACGCGGGCATCCGGGCGATGGCGACGTTCTCGCCCCGGCTGCGGCAGGTGCTGGGCGCCGCCCGGCCCGAACTGCCCGCGGGTTCGACGGCGGACGTGGAGGCGGGCGTGCTCGACGCGTTGCGGCGTTCGGTCGACATCCTGGCCGCGCGGACGCCCGACGAGGCGGCGGCGTTCCCGGCGGCGGTGCTGGCCGTGTGCGAGGAGGTCGCTTCGGCGGACGGACGTGTCGGAGAGGGCGAGAGCGCCGTGGTCGCCAAGGTCCGCGCCGCCCTGCAGGGCTGATGCCAAAGACCTGACCGAATCCTCCCGCGCCCATCCCGGCGCACCTGACGCCGCCGCTGGCCGACGGACGGTCCGAATGGACCGCTCGACGACCGCCCGGCGTCCGCTCGGCGGCAGTGCGGAGCGGATGCCGGGCGGCGGTGATGCGGTTGCTGTGGGGGCGGTGGCGGTAGGGGGTGGACGCTGGTGCGGCTGGGGGTTGGTGCGGCGCTGTCGAGCGGAGCGCCGGGGTTGCGCGAGTTGGCGACGCGATTGGTGGTATCGGCGACGCGGTCACTGGTGTCACCGCGTAGCCGGAGCGCTGGGTAGCCGGGGCGCTGGGTAGCCCCAACCGTCCGCCGGCGGTGCGGAGAGCGCCGCCGGCGGTGGTTGGGGTTACTTCACGCCGGCGGCGTCCATGCCCCGCAGCTCCTTCTTCAGGTCCTGGATCTCGTCGCGCAGGCGGGCGGCCAGTTCGAACTGCAGTTCACGCGCGGCGCTCATCATTTGATCCGTCAGTTGTTGCACGAGGTCCGCCAGCTCGGAGCGGGCCATCGTGCCGGTGTCGCGGTCGGTCAGCACGCCGGAGCCGCCCCGGCCGTTGGCGCCCGGGTCGCCGGTCGGCTTCTTGCCCCGCGAGGTGTTGCGGCCGGAGCCGCCGGGGGCGATGGCGTCCTCCGCCTCGGCGTAGACCTGCTCCAGGATGTCGGTGATCTTCTTCCGCAACGGCTGGGGGTCGAGGCCCCGCTCCTCGTTGTACGCGACCTGCTTGGCGCGCCTGCGGTTGGTCTCGTCGATCGCGTGCCGCATCGAGTCGGTGATCCGGTCCGCGTACATGTGGACCTGGCCGGACACGTTGCGGGCCGCGCGACCGATGGTCTGGATCAGGCTGGTGCCCGAGCGGAGGAAGCCCTCCTTGTCCGCGTCGAGGATCGCGACCAGCGAGACCTCGGGCAGGTCGAGGCCCTCGCGGAGCAGGTTGATGCCGATCAGCACGTCGTAGTCGCCCAGCCGCAGCTGCCGCAGCAGCTCGACCCGGCGCAGCGTGTCGACCTCGGAGTGCAGGTACCGGACCCGGATGCCGAGTTCGAGCAGGTAGTCCGTCAGGTCCTCGGCCATCTTCTTGGTCAGCGTGGTGACCAGGACCCGCTCGTCCCGCTCGGCGCGCACCCGGATCTCGTGCACCAGGTCGTCGATCTGGCCCTCGGTCGGCTTGACCACGACCTCCGGGTCGACCAGGCCGGTCGGGCGGATGACCTGCTCGACGAACTCGCCGCCGGTCTGGCCCATCTCGTACGGGCCGGGCGTGGCCGACAGGTACACCGTCTGGCCGATCCGGTCGGCGAACTCCTCCCACGTCAACGGGCGGTTGTCCATCGCGCTCGGCAGGCGGAAGCCGTGCTCCACCAGGTTGCGCTTGCGCGACGCGTCGCCCTCGTACATGCCGCCGATCTGCGGCACGGTCACGTGCGACTCGTCGATGACCAGCAGGAAGTCGTCGGGGAAGTAGTCGATGAGGGTCGCGGGCGCGGTGCCCGGACCGCGGTCGTCGATGTGGCGCGAGTAGTTCTCGATGCCGTTGCAGAAGCCGACCTGGCGCATCATCTCGATGTCGTACGCGGTGCGCATGCGCAGCCGCTGCGCCTCCAGCAGCTTGCCCTGCCGCTCCAGCGCGGCCAGCCGCTCGGCCAGCTCGAGCTCGATGTTGCGGATCGCCTTCTCCATGCGCTCCGGGCCCGCCACGTAGTGGGTGGCCGGGAAGATGCGCAGCTCGTCGACCTCCTTGACCACGTCACCGGTCAGCGGGTGCAGGTAGTAGAGCTTGTCGATCTCGTCGCCGAAGAACTCGACCCGCAGCGCCAGCTCCTCGTACGCCGGGATGATCTCCACCGTGTCGCCGCGCACGCGGAACGTGCCGCGGTTGAACGCGATGTCGTTGCGCGTGTACTGGATGTCGACCAACGCCCGCAGCAGCAGGTCGCGCTCGACCTCGCCGCCGACCTCCAGCTTGATCGACCGGTCGAGGTAGGACTGGGGCGTGCCGAGGCCGTAGATGCACGACACGGACGCGACCACGATCACGTCACGCCTGGTGAGCAGGCTCATCGTGGCCGAGTGGCGCAGCCGTTCGACGTCCTCGTTGACCGAGGAGTCCTTCTCGATGTAGGTGTCGGTCTGCGGGATGTACGCCTCGGGCTGGTAGTAGTCGTAGTAGCTGACGAAGTACTCCACCGCGTTGTCCGGGAAGTACCCCTTCAGCTCGTTCGCCAGCTGCGCGGCCAGCGTCTTGTTCGGCGCCATCACCAGCGTGGGCCGCTGCACCTTCTCCACCAGCCACGCCGTGGTGGCCGACTTGCCCGTGCCGGTCGCGCCGAGCAGCACGACGTCCTTCTCCCCCGCGCGGATGCGCTTCTCGAGGTCCGCGATCGCCGCGGGCTGGTCGCCCGCGGGCTGGTAGTCGCTGACCACGCGGAACTTCCCGTCGGTGCGGGGGATGTCACCGACGGGACGATGCGACGAGTGCGCCTTGACCGGGATCTCGGTTGGGAAAGCCACGGGTACGACGGTACGCCGCGGGTACGACAATTTCCGATCCGGCCCAGGTCAGCGGGGCCGTGATCAGCAGTTGCAGTCGCAACCGCAGCAGTCGCAGTTGCAGTCGCAGTTCGGGCCGCAGTCGCCGCCGTTGCACCACGCTTCACGCGGCTTGCCGCTGAACGGCCCCGGGTACGGGTCGCGGCAGCAGTACTGGCAGGTGCCGCACTGGTAGAGCACGGCCAGGCAGCCCAGGAGCGCGCCGCGGGTGACCGGCGGCTGCTTCAGCTTGGGCCAGCACCACAGGCCGCTGCCGGGAGGTGGCGGCCCGTTGCCGCGCCTGCCCTTCTTGCCACCCTTCGGCGGCTCGGGCGGACCGCCGTGGCCGGGAGCCGAGGGCGGCGGCACGTGACCGGGAGGCGGCACGTGACCGGCGTGCGGGCCGGGCTGCCCGGGCGGGCCCGGCTGCCCGTGGGGACCGGGTTGGGCCGGCGGCGGGTACATCCCCGGCGCGGGCTGCCAGCCGGGCGGCGGTGGCGGGGTGTGCGGACCGTGCGAGTGGGGGTCGCCGAACGCCCGCCGGATCGACTCCCGCACCTCGTGCGCCAGCAGCACGTGCACCAGCCGGTCGTCGGCGAACTCCACCTCCGCCATCGCGAGCTTGATGCCCAGCGCCGCGTCCTCGCACAACCGCCGCGCCTCGTCCAGCGTCGTGCCCGTGGCGACCAGCGGGTTCCACGCGCCGGACGCCCGGTCCTCCGCCAGGTCCTCCACCGCGTCCAGCAGGTGCGCCAGCCGCCCGAACAGCCGCCCGACCTCGCGCAACGGGGCCGCGTTGCCCGGCCGCCCGGCCAGCACCGCGGTCTGCGCCACGGCCTCGCCCGCCGCCGTCTCGGTCGGCTCCGTCACGGTCAGCACGGACGACCCGAGTCCCGCCGCGGCCTCCACCGACGACTGCCGCCGCACGGCGTCCACCAGCACCGCCGTGTCGAACCCCAGGTCGAGGCCCGTCTGCGAGGCCTGCGCCGCCCACCGCCGCGCCACCTGCCTGCCGACGCCGCGCATCGGGGCCCGCGCGAACACGCCGTCGCCGTCGGCGACGTGGTCGCCGACCTTCGCCGAGGCCAGCACCAGGGACACCGACGCGGCCAAGCGCGCGCCCGTGCCCACGGCGACGTCCGCCGACTGCATACCCCTCAGGGCGCACGGCCCGGCGGAGCGCCGCGACCGTCCCGCCTGCGCCTCCACCAGGGCGGAGATGACCAGGCCGTCGTAGTTGGTGACCACGCGGGCCAGGTGGCCGTGGTCGTCGCGCAGCGCCAGGCACAGCCCGCACAGGTGCGCCAGCCACGACTCGCGCAGCTCGGGGCCCAGGCGGTTGCGGCAGGGGCGGATGATGCCGAACATGGCGGGAAGAGTAAGCGATCATCATACTTTCGGGTGACAGAAAGGAGCGTTCCGCCGGTGTCGATGCCTAAGGTCGGCGCTGTGACGTCGAGTGCCGCCGGGACCCGCATGCACATCCACCCGCCGAAGATCGAGTACTTCGACCTCGACGCGAAGAGCAACACCGATCCCAAGGGCCACCTGCGCGGGGTCGAGGAGTACCGGCTGACCGGTCACGGCCTCTACATGTCCCGCCCGGTGCCCGGCCACCCCCACCTGTCCCACTTCGAGTCGTGGCTGCTGCCCGCGCACGGCCTGCGCGTCACCCGGCAGTCGTGGCACCCGGGCCACGAGCGCGACTACGACCTGTACGTCGACGTGGTCGAGATCAGCTCCAGCGGCTCGGTGTGGAAGACCGTCGACCTGTACCTGGACCTGGTCGTGCGCACGGGCCGCAGCGTGACCGTGCTGGACACCGACGAGCTGCTGACGGCGCTGGACCGCGGGCTCATCCAGGCCGACCGGGCGCAGTGGGCGCTGGAGACGACCTACCGCGCGGTGGCCGGCATCGCCGCGCACGGTCACGACGCCGTGCGGTGGCTCGCGTCCCAGGGAACGATCACCACCTGGCGTCGGCGGTAATACAGACCGTCACACTTGCAGGTCAACCGCCATCCGAGTCCGTCACCTGATAGAGACCGCATACCACACAGACCGTGATGTAACGAATCGAACCGGATAGTTACCCGGAGCACACTTCCGGCTACCCTCGGGTCGCGTGGGAGCGGTCATCACACCTCAGCTCGTCGACGTGGTCGACACCGTCAGCGCAGTTCGCAGCTACTCCAGCGGCATGTCGCGGCACCTGTCCACGTGTCGGGTCGAGCCGTGGGGACTGCGGCTGGAGTGCCCGACGCCGGAGGACCCGTTCTCCGATTCGGAGGTCACCTGGTTGATGCCCTCGATCGGATTGCGGCTGACGCACCACCGACCCCGGTCCAGACACGCGCGCAGCGGCCCGAGCGTGCTCAGCGCGGTCCGCGTGCAGCGCGACGGCCGCGCGTGGCGCACCACCGACCTGCTGCTCGGCCTGGCCGTGCCCGGCGGCACGACCGCGCGGATCGTGCGCTGCGAGGAGTTCGCCGCCGCCGTGGCCGGGCGCGTCCTCGGACCCGGCGACGCCGACCAGGCGCTGCGCATCGTGCACCGCACCCTCGAGGAAGTCAGCCTCCACCGGCACGACCTCGGCTCGTGGCTGACCCACCGGGGCATCTACGACGCCTGGCCCTCCCTGTAGAAGGCGTCCACGCGCGCGGTCGCGGCGGCCATCCACGGCTCCTTCGACTCGGCGTAGGAGAAAGCGTCCGCGTCACCCCTGTGCTTCTCCGCCAGCTCCAGCTTCACCGCCGCGTACTCGTCCCGCGCCGCCGTGTCGGCCCGCAGCCAGTCGCGGAACCGGATCGCCCAGTTCCAGGCCGGACCGCCCTCGACCCGGACGTGCAGGTTGACCCGCCGTCCCGGATCCGCGCCCGCGTGCAGCCTCTTGCGCCAGCCCTCCGGCGCGTCGCCCTCGTACCGCACGCTGTCCTCGGCGTCGCCCAGGAACGGGAAACCCGCCTGCGCCAACGCCTCCTCCAGCTCGGCGGCTTCCTCCAGCGACGTCACGCCCAGCTGGAAGTCCAGCACGTCCTTCGCCGCGAGGCCGGGCACGGCCGTGGAGCCGATGTGCTCGACCGCGCGGCCACCGGCGGCGAGCCGGATGCGTGCCGCGACCCGGGCCGCCTGGACGGGCCAGGTCTCGTCGTAGGGCACCACCATCGGGGCGCCCGAGGCGTAGCGGCGCAGCCTGATGTTGGACTCGTAGCGCACCAGCCGGTCCGCCCACAGCGCGTCGACCTGCGCCAGCACCAGGTCGGGCGTGCCGGAGTTGTCCAGCCACACGTCCGCCACGGCCCGGCGGCGCTCGTCGTCGGCCTGCGCGGCGATGCGGCGGCGCGCGTCGTCCTCCGGCAGGCCCCGCTCGCGGAGCCGGACGAGGCGCTGGTCGAGGTCCGCGTGCACGATCACCACCAGGTGGTACAGCGGCGCCATGTCCTTCTCCACCAGCAACGGCACGTCGTGCACGACGATCGCGTCCGCGGGCGCGGCGGCGATCAGCTCGCCCGTGCGGGCCGCGATCCTCGGGTGCGTGATGCCGTTGAGCGTGGTCAGGGCCTGCTCGTCGCCGAACACCTTCGCCGCGAGCGCGGGCCGGTTCAGCGCGCCGTCCGCGCCCAGCACCTCCGCGCCGAACGCCTCCACCACCTCGCGCAGCCCGTCGGTGCCGGGTTCGAGCACCTCGCGGGCCAGCCGGTCGGCGTCGATCACCACCGCGCCGTGCTCGGCGAGCCTGCCCGCCACCGTCGACTTGCCCGACCCGATGCCCCCGGAGAGCCCTACGCGCAACATGGTGACCAGCCTGCCACGCGGCGGATCTTCAGGTGCCCTCGATGGGGGTCATGGACTGCTGGGCCACGGCGGCGAGGAAGCCGCCGATCGCGTCCTCGGGCAGCACGCCGACCTTCGCCCGCGCCACGAACGTGGTCTTGCCGAGCCAGCCGACGAGCAGGCGCTCGTCCTTGGCGCTGATCAGCTGGCCCTTCCGCTTGCCGACGTCGACCTCGCGGACGGTCGCGCCGTCCTCGCGTTCGGCGGCCACGCTGTCCGCGACCCGCGCACTGGCCGTCGGCTCGTCGTTGTACGTGGCCAGGCCGATGATGACGGGCGCGGCGGCGATCGGCTGCCGCTCGGGCACGCCGTAGTAGCAGTCGATCTTCCCGGTGCGGCCCAGCGACGGCTCCGGGATGCCGATGATGGTCTTCAGCTCGCCGGGCAGCTCGCGGCCGAGCTTCTGGTGGAACAGCTCGACCGGGATGACCAGCTCGCAGTCGTCGGGCAGCGGCCGGTCCGTCATCTGCGGGATCCGGCTGAACGACGTGGGCGGCACGATCGTCGGGATCTGCGGCTGCGCGACCGGTTGCGTCTGCACGGCGGCGCAGCCCGCGCTCGCGAGCACCACCATCGCCGCCAACACCGCCGTCCGCATGCTCATAGCATTCTCAACTTAGCGCACGGCAACGCCGATGAACCCCCGAAAGAGTGAACGACGATCGCCCCCCGCCCGAGGTGGGCGAGGGGCGATCGTCGTCGTTCAGTCAGCAGGCGGAGGTCCGCCCGCCGGTGCTGCTCAGGCGCCGCCCGACAGCTTCTCGCGGAGCGCGGCCAGCTGCTCGTCGCTGGCCAGGGTGCCGCCGGCCTGGGCCGGGGCGCCCGTGCTGGACGAGGTCGCGGCGGCCGGGGCCTCGCCACCGGAGGAGTAGTTCGTCTCCCCGGCGGCCTCTTCCTCGGCCGCGGCGGCCTTGGCCACCTGCTTCATGTGGGCCTCGTAGCGCGTGTGGGCCTCGGCGTACTGCCGCTCCCACTCCTCGCGCTGCTTGTCGAAGCCTTCCTGCCACTCCTGGGTCTCCGGGTCGAAGCCCTCGGGGTAGATGTAGTTCCCCTGGTCGTCGTACTCGGCGGCCATGCCGTACTGGGTCGGGTCGAACTCGGAGTCGACCGTGAAGCCCTCGTTGGCCTGCTTGAGCGACAGCGAGATGCGGCGGCGGTCCAGGTCGATGTCGATGACCTTGACCATGACGTCGTCGCCGACCTGCACGACCTGCTCCGGGATCTCGACGTGGCGCTCGGCCAGCTCGGAGATGTGGACCAGGCCCTCGATGCCCTCGTCCACCCGGACGAACGCGCCGAACGGGACGAGCTTGGTGACCTTGCCCGGCACGATCTGGCCGATCGCGTGGGTGCGGGCGAACTGGCGCCACGGGTCTTCCTGCGTCGCCTTGAGCGACAGCGACACGCGCTCGCGCTCCATGTCGACGTCCAGGACCTCGACCGTGACCTCCTGGCCGACCTCGACGACCTCGGACGGGTGGTCGATGTGCTTCCAGGACAGCTCCGAGACGTGCACCAGGCCGTCCACGCCACCCAGGTCCACGAAGGCGCCGAAGTTGACGATGGAGGACACGACGCCCTTGCGGACCTGGCCCTTCTGTAGCTGGTTGAGGAACTCGCTGCGGACCTCGGACTGCGTCTGCTCCAGCCACGCGCGGCGGGACAGGACCACGTTGTTGCGGTTCTTGTCCAGCTCGATGATCTTGGCTTCGAGCTCGCGGCCGACGTACGGCTGCAGGTCGCGGACGCGACGCATCTCGACGAGGGAGGCGGGGAGGAAGCCGCGCAGGCCGATGTCCAGGATGAGGCCGCCCTTGACGACCTCGATGACCGTGCCCTTGACGGGCTCGTCCTTCTCCTTGAGGGCCTCGATGGTGCCCCAGGCGCGCTCGTACTGGGCGCGCTTCTTGGAGAGGATCAGCCGACCTTCCTTGTCCTCCTTCTGAAGGACAAGAGCCTCGACCTCGTCACCAACCTTGACGACCTCGTTGGGGTCGACGTCGTGCTTGATCGACAACTCGCGCGAGGGGATGACGCCCTCGGTCTTGTAGCCGATGTCGAGCAGGACCTCGTCCCGGTCGACCTTGACGATGGTGCCCTCGACGATATCGCCGTCGTTGAAGTACTTGATCGTCTTGTCGATAGCAGCGAGGAAGTCCTCCTCCGTCCCGATATCGTTGATGGCGACCTGCTTCGGCGCAGCGGCAACCGGGACAGTGGTGGTGTCGGTGGACATTAGGTAGGTGGCTCCGGTACGGATTGGGGTTGGTGGCCTGCGGGTTCAACGCTACGCGGAGGGCACGCCCCACCGCGAAGACCGACTCACCGAGTGATCACCGATCGAGGACAGCGCGAACCCACTACGCGGGCGATATCGTACGCGGCCGCGAGCCCGCCGGGCAAACCGGACCCCTTGAATGGAGCAGTGTGTCCCACCAGCACGCGAGCGCGGAACACGCGCTCGGCACCACCGGCATCGCCAAGCGGGGCGTGGACGCCGCCGAGTCGCGCGCGGCCAACCGCATGTGGTGGGACGCCGACGCCGACGACTACCACGCCGAGCACGGCGACTTCCTGGGCGCGGCGGACTTCGTCTGGTGCCCCGAGGGCGTCCGCGAGGAGGACGCCGGCTACCTCGGTGACCTGCGCGGACGCCGCGTGCTGGAGGTCGGCTGCGGCTCCGCGCCGTGCGCCAGGTGGCTGACGTCGCGGGGCGCGCACGCGGTGGCGTTCGACATCTCCGCCGGGATGCTGCGGCACGCGGTGGCGGCCAACGCGGCGACGGGTGTGCGCGTGCCGTTGGTGCAGGCCAGCGCCGACCAGCTGCCGTTTGCGTCGGGCAGCTTCGACGCGGCCTGCTCGGCGTTCGGCGCGGTGCCGTTCGTGGCCGACGTGGGCGAGGTGTTCGGCGAGGTCGCGCGGGTGCTGCGGCCGGGCGCGCCGTGGGTCTTCTCGGTAACTCACCCGATCCGGTGGATTTTCCCGGACGACCCGGGACCGGGTGGGCTGACCGTCACCCAGTCGTACTTCGACCGCACGCCGTACGTGGAGGTCGACGACACCGGTCGGGCGACGTACGTCGAGCACCACCGGACCACCGGGGACTACGTGCGGGCGCTCGTCGGCGCGGGCCTGGAGCTGGTGGACGTGGTGGAGCCGGAGTGGCCCGCCGGGCACACCCGGACCTGGGGGCAGTGGAGCCCGCTGCGCGGCCGGCTGTTCCCGGGCACCGCGATCTTCCGCACCCGAAAGCCGTAACCTGCCTGGTATGACCGTCGGTCAAGGGCTGATGGAGGCGCAGAGCGCGCGCTTCGCGAGCGTCGACCCGCTGCTACCGCCGGCGGTCGCGCCGCCGGACGGCGACGTCATCACCGCGGCGCTGCCGGACGGGACGAGGGTCGCGGGCGTGCTGCAACGCCAGGTGCACGACCGGCGGTCGCCGGCCAGGCTCTGGTCGGCCACCGAGGTGTGGGAGCTGACGCCCCTGCTGGGCAACGCGGGCGCGGCGGGCATGGACGTGCTGCTGCGCGCCTGGCGCAAGCGGCTCGACCTGCTCGCGCCGGCCGACCGCGACTCGGCGTGCGTGCTGACCTGGCCCAGCCGGGACGCCGAGTCGACCAGGGCGCTGCTGGACCACGGCCTGGTGCCGCTGACCGTGGTCGCGGTGCGGCAGGCCCCTCCCCCGCCGGTGACGGGCGCGGCGACGATCCGCCGGGCGACGCCCGCCGACCTGGAGACGGTGCTGGCCCTGGCGCTGGCCGAGCTGCGCTACTCGTCCATGGTGGGCTCGACGGTGCACCGGCCGGACGCGGTGGCGCTGAAGCGGCGGACGCTGGCCGAGCGGCTGGCCACCGGCGGCCCGGCGTGGCTGGCCGAGCGGGACGGCATCGCGGTGGCGCTGGCGGAGTGCGCGGTGGTGACGTCGGAGCCGGGCAACTGGACGGCGACCAGGCTGCCGCACGGCCGCTGGGGCTACGTGAACTGCGTCTCCGTGCTGCCGGGCGCGCGCGGCACCGGCGTCGGCCGCCAGCTGATGGCGCACGCGCACCGCGAGCTGCACCGGCTGGGCACGGTCGGCACCTACCTGTACTACAACCCGCCGAACCCGCTGTCCTCGGTCTTCTGGCCGCGGCAGGGCTATCGTCCACTGTGGACGATGTGGGAGGTCCGCCCCGCCGGCGCGCTGCGCTAGCCACCGCGTGCCACGTCACACCGCGTCGAGTTGCGCGGCGCCCTCGCCGGGACCACTATTTGTACTGACCAGTCAGTTCAAATAGGAGGTCGGACGGTGCGGATCCACGCGCGGCGCGTCGGCGTCACCGGGCCGCACGGCCCGCTGCTGAAGCCGACGTCGCTGCTGGTGAAGCCGGGCGAGCTGGTGCTGGTGGCGGGTGACCCCGGCGCCGGGCACACCGCGCTCGGCCTGGTGCTGTCCGGGCGGATGCGGCCGAGCACCGGCGAGGTCTCCCCCTCGGCCGCCGAACTGCGCCGGCACGTCGTGCTGGTCGACTCACCGGACGTGAGCGAGCCCGAGGGGTCGCTCGCGCTGGCCGGCGTGGTCGGCGAGGAGCTGGCCGTGAACGGCGCCCGCAGCGGGCGCAAGGCGGTGGCCGACTGGCTGGTCGAGCGGGGCGCGGACGAGCACCTGGACCACCGGTTCGACCAGGTGCCCGCCGCCACCCGGTGCGCGCTGATGCTGGAGCTGGCCGCGGGTCGGCCCGGCGCGACGACCCTCGTGCTGGACAGCCCCGACCGCTACCACGGCGACCCGCGGGGGTGGCTGGAGTCGGCGCGCGGGCACGTGACGCCCGAGCGGTCCGTCGTCGTCCTGTGCACCACCACCAGCGCCGCCCTGCTCGACGTGCCCGTCGCGCGGATCGGCGCCGACAACGTCGTGGAGAACGAGGAGTCCGAGTGACCTCCCTGCGGATGGCGTTCAACGAGCTGCGCCGGATCACCTCCGGCACGCTGCCCAAGCTCGCGGTGCTGGCGCTGACGCTGGTGCCGCTGCTCTACGCGGCGCTGTACCTCTACGCCAACAAGGACCCGTACGCGCACCTTAACCAGGTCCCCGCCGCGCTCGTCGTGGAGGACGAGGGCGCGACCGCGAGCGACGGCACGCGCCTGGACGCGGGCCACGAGGTGGCCGAGGAGCTGGTGTCCGGCGACAAGTTCGACTGGCGCCGGGTGGACGCCGCGCAGGCGGAGCAGGGCGTGCGCGACGGGACCTACACGTTCGCGCTGACCCTGCCCGCGGACTTCTCGCGGGCCCTGCTGTCGTCCGGCGACTTCACGCCGCGCCAGGGCGTGATCGTGCTGACCACCAACGACGCGAACAACTACCTCGGCTCCACGATCGCCAACCAGGTCGTGGCCGAGGTGCGCCGGTCGGTGTCGGTGAAGGTCGGCGCGGAGGCCGCGGACAAGCTGCTGCTCGGCTTCTCCACGATCCGGCAGAGGACCGCCGAGGCCGCCGACGGGGCGACGAAGCTCGCCACCGGCCAGCAGGACGCCTACACCGGCGCGCAGCAGCTCGCGGACGGAACCGTGCCGCTGGCGGACGGCGCGACCCGGGTGTCGTCCGGCCTCACCCGGCTGCGCGACTCGACGGCCGACCTGCCGGCGAAGTCGCAGCAGCTGGCGGCCGGGGCCAAGCAGGTCGCCGACGGCAACGAGACCGTCGCCAGGACCGCCGAGGACTACGCCGCCAAGGCGCAGGACCTGGTCAACCGGCTGGACGCGGTCAACGGCGACGTGGCCGCCAGGCTGCGCGCCCTCGGGTTCACCGAGGAGCAGGTGCAACGCGTGCTCGGCGCGTTGGGCGAGGCGCGCCGGCCCGTGGACGACGCCAACGGCAAGGTGCAGGGCACCGCCGGGCAGCTGCGCGCCCTCGCCGACGGCGCCAAGCAGGTCTCCGACGGCGCGGCGCAGCTCGCCGCGAGCACGCCCGCGCTGACCGGCGCGATCACCCAGCTGAACGACGGCGCGGCGCAGGTGTCGTCCGGCGCGGCTCAGGTGCGCGACGGCGCGGGCCGGTTGCGCGACGGCGAGGCGCAGCTGGTCGACGGCGCGAACCAGCTGCGCGACGGCCTGGCGTCCGGCGTCTCGCAGATACCCGACCCCGACGACCCGACCCGCGAGTCGACCGCGCGGACCATCGGCGACCCGGTGAACGTGCGCGGGGTGAGCCAGACGTCGGCGGGCAGCTACGGCGCGGGCCTGGCGCCGTTCTTCCTCGGGCTGGCCACCTGGATCGGCGCGTTCGTGCTGTTCCTGCTGCTCAAGCCGCTGTCGAGGCGCGGGTTGGCGGCCGGGCAGTCGCCGCTGCGGGTGGCGTTGGGCGGCTGGCTGCCGGGCGCGCTGCTCGGCGCGGCGCAGGTCGTGGTGATGTACGCGGTGGTCACCCTGGTGGTGGACATCCGGCCGTCGCACCCGCTGGGCGCCCTGGCGTTCCTGCTGCTGGTGTCGGCGACGTTCGTGGCCGTGCTGCACGCGTTGAACGCCCTGTTCGGCGCGGTCGGCAAGTTCATCGGCCTCGTGCTGCTGATCCTGCAGCTGGTCAGCGCGGGCGGCACGTTCCCGTGGCAGACCATCCCCGTGCCGCTGTACCCGCTGCACTACGGCCTGCCCATGGGTTACGCCGTGGACGGCCTGCGGCACCTGATGTACGGCGGGTCGCTGGGCGGCGTGGGCCGGGACGCCCTGATCCTCGTCGGCTACCTGGCGGCGGGCCTTGCCTTGGCGACGCTCGCCGCGTACAAGCAGCGGGTGTGGACTCCCAGCCGCCTCGAACCAGAACTGGTCCTGTGACCGGCGCGCGCCCCGGCCGCACCGCCGTGACCAAGCAGAAGCTGTTCGACGCCGCGCTGCGCCTGGTCGGCGAACGGGGCGCGGCCGGTGTCACGGTGGACGAGATCGCCGCCGAGGCGGGCGTGGCGAAGGGCACCGTCTACTACAACTTCGCCAGCAAGGACGCGCTGGTGGACGCGCTGCTGCGGCACGGGGTCGACCTGCTGGCCGCGCGGCTCAAGGTCGCCGAGGAGGAGGCCGAGACGTCCGCGGCGATGGCGTCGCTGGTGGACGGGATGCTCGGGTTCTTCGCCGAGTACCCGGCGTTCGGGCAGCTGCTCGTGTCGGAGCTGTGGCGCACGCCCGGCCAGTGGCACGACACGCTGAGCCTGCTGCGCGACGACATCGTGTCCATCGTGCGCGGCCAGGTGCAGCGGCTGGCCGACGCGGGCCGGCTGCCCGACGGCGTGCCGGTCGGGACGGCGTCGGCGGCGTTGTTCGGCACGCTGCTGGTGACCGCGCTGGACTGGCAGGTGTTCCAGCCCGAGCGCAGCCTCGTCGACGTGCGCGAATCGGTGTTGTCGCTGGTGCGGGGCCTGCGGCCGGGCTAGCCGGCGTCGGCCGACGCGACCATGTGCAGCAGGTTCCGCGCCACCGGGTGCAGCCGCGGTCCGATGGCCAGGAACCGCACGAGCGCCTCGTCGTCCTCGTCCCCGACGTGCGGCGACTCCTCCAGCAACCGCAGCAGGTCGCCGTCGGTCCACAGCCGGTCGACGACGTCCGGCCACAGGTCGCGGAGCACCACCCACTTGGCGAGGTGGGCCGGCGTCACGGGCGACCCCTCGTCGAAGACGCCGCGTTCCACCGCCACCACGGCGGCGAGTCGGACCTGGTTGCGCCAGCGGCCCACGTCGACCGGGTCCGCGTGCTTCGGCGCGCAGTCCCGCAACGCCGCCCACGCGGCCCGGGTGCGGTCTTCACGGGTGGGGCGCCGGTCCTCGGCGGGCGGCTCGTCGGCCACCGTCGCGAACGCCCCGCTCCCGGCCGCCCGCCCTGAGTCCCGGTTCGGGAGGAACACGACCGCGAACGCCAGCGCCGCGACCCCGATCAGGACCGCCGCCGCGACGGCCAGGGCGTTGTCGCCCTCGACCCAACCCCGGAACAGCCCGCCCAGCGACGTCAGGATGGTCTCGCCCCACTGGATGAGCGAGTAGACGACCATGCCGAGGAAGAGGAATCCGATGAACCCGGCGAGGCTCTTCTGATCGCCGAACAGGTACCTGATCCCCATGACGCCGATGATGATCGCGGCCAGGGGCGCGATGAACATCCGGATCTGGTCCGCGACGGTGTCGTCGGAGACCGCCAACAGGATGTCCGCCGTCATGCCCGGCTCACCGCTCCCACACCTCGTCGCTCGTCGCGTGCGGGAGGGCCACGACGTTGGGGATCAGCTTCCGCACGTGCCGGCGGCCCAGGCGGCGGGCCTGCGCGGACTCCACCGGGAGCCCGGTCTTGCGGACCGCAGCCTCCTCCATCGTCCTCAGGTCGCCGAGGAACACCAGCACGACGCCGGGAGCGCGCACGATCTTCTTGGCCTTCTCGCACAGGTCGAGCACGAAGTCGCCGCCGCAGCTGTCGATGTTGCGCACGACGACCACCAGCCGGCGCCCGTGCCGGCGGGCGCGCAGCCCTTGGCGGACGAGCTTGGCCAGGTGGTCGCGGACCTCCTCGAACGTGCCCTTGGTGGCTTCGTCCCGAACGCTCGCGGTGAACCGGGCGAGCGCGGTCGTGGCGGTCCACGCGCGGCTCACCAGCACCCAGAACACGACGGCGAGCAGGATGGTGGCGACCACCGGCGAGCGGACCGCCTGGGACGCGAGCTCGCCGATCGGACCGCCCTTCCCCGCGAGGCTGAGCACGACGGCGCGCCCGCCGGGCCACGCGACCACGCCGCCCGCGATGACCGCCGACACCACACCGGCGAGGACCTTGCGCCGCCGTCGCGTCTGCGGCGAGCTCATCGCGCCGGAGATCGGCTGGAACACCCTGCGCACCCAGTTCCGGCGCTGTCCGACCGCGCGCGCGACGCCGCGGGCCAGCAGCGCGTCCGCCGGTTGCGCGTCCCCCTCCCAGTCGGCCGCGTCGAGCGAGCAGACGACGTGGGACCGCGCGGGCAGCCGCTCCCGGAGCAGGTCGGCGATGTCCGGCCGGCCTCCCGTGTCCCACCCCGTGACGGCGACCGTGATCGGCGGGTCGTCGTCGGACCACTCGGCCACCACCACCTCGATCGCGGTGACGACCGCGTCGGCTGGGGACGGTCTGGCGCGGTCGGCCTTCGCCGGCGCGGTGGTCGAGGAGGTCCCGGGCTTCATGCGCGCCTCCCCGTGTGCGTGCCGGCACGCTGAGTATCGCACCGGACCCGCAGCGTGAACCCGCACTGATGAGGCGTGTCGGTGGGCTAGTGCCGCGCGGCCCAGGTGTCGATCTCGCCGACCTGGTGCACGGACGGCGCCTTGCCGTCCAGGGCGCGGTGGACGGCTTCGAGCACGCCGACCGACGCCTCCTCGTGGCTGAGCCAGCGGGTGCTGCCGCCGTGCCGGACGAAGCCCAGCACGACCTGCTGCGTCGGGTGGCCGTCGAGAGCCGGGTCGGGCACACCCCTGACCGCCTGGATGGCGCCGCTGTCGTGCACCTCGACCACCGGCGCGTGCGGCGCGAGCAGGGGCGCGACGGCCCGCAGCACGGCGTCCCGGTAGCTCGCGTGCACCCACGCGACCAGCAGGTCGGCGGGCTGGTCCATCACCTCGCGCACGCGGTCGGCCAGCTCGGCCGGTCTGGCCCAGTCCGCCGCCACGGCGACCCGCGACCCCTCCGCGCCGCTCACGTGGGGCACGTGGGCGCGACCGCGCAGGGCCGCCTTCGCCGCGCTGCCCAGCACGCCCTCGGGCCGCCGGCTGGGCAGCACGACCTGCCACCCCTGCGCCAGCAGCTCCTCCGCGCACCCCTTCAGCATCCCGGTGCCACCCAGGACCAACGCCGTCCGCTCGCTCATCGCACCGACTCCTCGCCCCGCTCCGCCGCCCGTCGCAACGGGCCTGACCGCCATTGGTCGACCTCACGCTGCCCGCGCAGCCGCACCACCGCGAGCCGGCCGGCGTGCTCGCCCCGGAGCACCGCCCCGACCCGCTCGCCGGTGCGGCCATGCGACTTCCACGCCCACCGCAACAGGTGCTCGGGATCGGTGAACACCGTCCGCAGGGGCGGTTCGACGTTGCCGTTCCACAGCTCCTCGCGGCGCAGCCGGCGCACCGCCGTCCGCACCGTGACCCGCCGCATCACCACGTGCCGCGGGTGGTCCAGCCAGACCAGCGTGTCGGCGTGCTCCAGCAGCACCGGCCGCACCAGGCTGTACTGCCACTCGGTGGCCCACGCGTCGCCCTTGACGAACCGGCGCACGTCGGCCTCGAACTCCGGCCTCGGTGTCCACTGTGGACCGTGGAACAGCGAGTCCATCTCCACATAGGACAGGCCGAGGGTGCGTGCGACGAGACTGGCCAGGGTCGATTTCCCGGAGCCGGACGTGCCGGCCACGAGCACCCGGCGCGGCGGGTGCGGCAACTCGTCGGCTGGTCCCAGGAGCGGCACCGAGCCAGGCTACCGCCAACCGACGTCGAGCAACTCCGCCACGCGCACGGGTACCCCGGTCTCGAAGCTCCGGTTCGCGGCGAACCCCGTGGCCAGGGACAACGCGCCGTCTCGGTGCGTGGCCCGGCGGCCCAGCGGGTCCGATTGGCCGGGCGGCCCGTACAGCACCCCGGTCATCCGCGCGTCCGCGCCGCCGTGCCCCGCGCCGCCTGCCTCCAGCGGGATCTCCTCGGCCCGCCCGAACAGCGGCTGCACGGTCAGCCGCACGTGGCCCTCCTCGGGGTTGGCCTCCTTGCCGTGCACCGCCGGCTGCTGCCCGCTGACCCAGCTGTTCTCCACGACCTCCAGCTCCAGCCGGCCGCGGCTGCCGTTGACCATCAGCCGGTAGCCCTCCCACGGCGAGTAGGCCGTGAGGTGGTAGGTCAGGTTCGCGCCGTTGGAGTAGCGCACCAGCACCGACATGTCGTCCTCAATGGACACCCCGGGCGCGAACGGGTTCCGGTCGCGGTGGTAGCCGTCCTCGTGCTCGGCGTCGAGGTAGAGCCGGCGCAGCCACTTGTCGCGCTCGACGTGCAGGGCGAACGGGTCGTCCTGGGCCTCCGGCGAGCCGTGCACGCGGTCGTAGGGCCGGTGGTGGCCGTGGCGCCTGCCGTTCTCGTCGCCGTAGAAGAACAGCCGCCCGTGCGCGTACACGACCTCCGGCACGGCGTCGACCCACCAGTTGAGCAGGTCGAAGTGGTGGGTGGCCTTGTGCACCATCAGACCGCCGGAGTTGGCCTTGTCGCGGTGCCAGCGGCGGAAGTAGTCGGCGCCGTGGCGGACGTCGAGCAGCCACTCGAAGTGCACTGAACCGATCTCGCCGACCGCGCCGCCGGTCAGCAGCTCGCGGACCTTCTCGTGCACCGGGTTGTACCGGTAGTTGAACGTGACGGTGACCCGGCCGTCGGTCCGCTCGACCGCGTCGAAGACCTTGCCGACGCCCGCCGGGTCGACCGTCATCGGCTTCTCGGTGACGACGTCGCAGCCCGCGTCCAGCGCCTCCACGATGTAGGTGTCGTGGTGCCGGTCGACCGTGCAGACCACGACGACGTCGACCCGCTCGGCCTCGATCATCCGCAGGAAGTCCGCGGCGGCGTAGGTCGGGACGGGCCGGTCGAGGCGTTCGTTGTGCGCGGCCATGCGGCTGGGGTTGACGTCGCAGAACGCGACCAGCTCCCCCTGCTCCGCGTGCCGGACGATCGCGTCGACGTGCAGTTCGGCGCGTGCTCCGGTGCCGACGACCGCGTACCGCCTGCGTGCCATGCGTGCCTCCTGGTAAGCGCTTTCCACCACGCTAACCCGGCCGGACGGCACACCGTCAAGGCCTGGTCCCACCGGTTGGGCGGCAACGCCGGCTCCGAGCACTGCCGGCGGACGACGCCGGCACGGACCGGCGGGCCGGTCGCCCCGTTGCCGATGGGGATCGGCCCGATCCCCATCGGCGCGCGGCCGACCGGAGGCCGCCTAGCAGGCCGGGAAGAGGCGGCGGGTGGTGTTGGGCGCGGTGTAGGCGGCGGGGTCGCTGAAGCGGCAGCCGTAGTCCGGCGCGGCGACGGCGGCCGGGTCGTCCACCACGTCGCCGGCGGGGCGGCGGCCGGTGTCGACCCAGGTCACCAGGTCGTCCCAAGCCGTGCCGACCTCGTTCGGGCTGAACTCGCAGTGGCCGACCGCGCGGATCGCCCGCTGCGCGAGCAGGTGGCCGCGGCCGTTGCGCTCGACGTCCCGCTCGTAGAGCTGCTCCATCGAGAACGGCACGAACAGGTCGCCCAGGCCGTGCAGCGACAGCACCGGCGCGGTCGGGCGGCCGGCGACGCGCGGCACCTCGGTCAGCTTCGGCGTGACGCGGGCCTTCACGTTCGCCGGCAGCACCCGCTGCACCTCGCGGTCGACGTCGACCGGCGCGTTCGGCTCGTACCGGGTGAGCGCGTTGGTGGCGACCTGACCGGGGTTCCTCGCCAGGCCCTCGCCGGACGACGTGACCGCGAGGCCGAACAGGAAGTCCTTCCAGTACGCGAACGCGGGCGCCGCGCCGGGACGCGGGCCGCCGCTGCGGTTGGCGACGACCGAGGCGAACTGCGCGCCGCGCTCGTTCGGAGTGCCGGTCAGCCCCAGTTCGGCCTGGATGCGCGGCACGACCGCGGTCAGGTAGTCGGCCGGCGCGGGCCACGCGCGGATCCCGCTGATGGCCTGCGCGGTGAGGTTGAAGTCCAGGAAGAAGTCGAACAGCTCCTGGTCGCCGAGCACGCCGCACATCGGCAGCGCGGCCTCGTAGAAGCCGGGGAACTGCTCCAGGGAGCGGCCGATGACGTGGCCGCCCATGGAGACGCCGACGATGAACGTGTCGCGGGGCTTGCCGACCAGCTTCCCGAAGTGCTTGGCCAGGTCGTGCGTGCTCAGCACGCCGGCCTTCACGTCGTAGTTGTCGGCGTAGTAGCTGGACGCGGCCCAGGCGAAGCCCTGGTCGAGCAGCTTCTGGCGCAGGCCGTACGCGGGCGGGTCGACGGTGAGCACGGTGCTCGCGCCGCGGAAGCCGTGCGCCCACATGACCAGGCGGCCGTTCCAGCGCGGCGGCACCTCGATCGCGTAGGCCGCGTGCTCGTGCACGCCCTGGAGCACGCGCGACGGCTCGCCGCCGACCTGCGCGGGGGGCAACGGCGGGTTGTCGATGGTGTACCCGGGCAGTGGCCGGTCGCCGGGCGGCGTCGACGCCGCGGCCGGCGGCGCCAGCAGGACCAGGACGAGCGCCAACCCGAAGATCCGTCGCATGGGCCCCATTCTGCTCACCACCGCAGGTCGGCCACCAGGTCTTCGTGGGTCAACCGGTGGTCCAACGGATAGGAGACCCGGATGACGTCGTCCTCGTCGCGGGTCAGCCGGGCACCGGGGAACACGCGCGCGACCAGGCGCAGCATCGGCTCGTTCTCCCCCAGCACGTCGCCGTGCAGCTCGGCGTAGCGCAGGTCGAGGGCCAGCCGGCCGAGCGCGGCCATGAGCTGGGTGCCGACGCCCTTGCGCTGCCACGGGTCCACCACGGCGAGCGCGATCTCGGCGGTGTCCTCGCCGGTGGCGATCAGGCGGGCGATGCCGACGGGCGTGCGGTGGCACTCCGCGACGACGGCGACCTTGCGAAGGCCGTCGAGGTCGGTCAACCGGCGTCGCATGGACGCGGTGAGCCGGGGCACCGGCGCGTGGAAGCGCAGGTAGCGGCTCCGCGGGGACAGGCCGTCGAAGACCGTGTCGACGGCGTGGCCCGCCTCGGCGGCGTGCAGTTCGCGGACCTTCATGACGAGCGCCCCTTGGGTTCGGATTCCGAACCCTAGCTGGATTCGTTTTCCGAACGCAAGGGGTATCGTCAGTGGACATGGCCCCCGTGAAGGTCGCCGACGAGTTGTGCACCGTGTCGCTACCGGCCGCCCTGCTGGGCGAGCGCTGGACGTTGCTGCTGCTGCGGCAGGCGTTCCTGGGCACGCGTCGGTTCGAGGACTTCCAGACCGAGATGGACATCTCGCGCAGCGTGCTGACCGAGCGCCTCGGCACGCTGGTCGAGGAGGGCATCCTGCGCCGTGAGGCGTACAAGGACGTGCGGACGCGGTACGAGTACCGGCTGACCGAGAAGGGCCACGAGCTCTACCCGGTGCTGATGGCGCTGCGGAAGTGGGGCGACCGCTGGATGGCCTCGCCCGAGGGCCCGTCGTTCGACCTGCACCACCGCACGTGCGGCGGCGACGTCGACGTGCACGTGTCGTGCGAGGGGTGCGGCGCCGAGCTGACCGCCCGCGACGTCCGCGTCACGCCGCTGCGCGACTCACGTGCGTGAGGCGAGCACCTGCTCGACCGCGGAGACGACGAAGATCAGCCCGAGCAGCACGGCGAACATGACGAAGTAGACCGTGTGCTCCTGCAGCTCGACCCGGTCAGCCGCCCACACGTCCATGGCGGTGAACGCGGTGAACACCCCCAGCCAGCCGATCACGGCCGCGGCGAGCCACCGGGTGCTGCGCCGGAGCACGGCGGCCACCGCGACCAGCCCCAGCGCCAGCTCGACGAGCTTCACGAGCCAGATCAACGGCAGCACCCAGTCGGCGCCCAGGCCGAGGGTGGCGTCCAGGTACCGGCCGAACTGCTGCTGCCGGTCCTTCCAGCCCAGCGGCAGCTCGGCGGCGTTCAGCAGGCCGAAGAGCGCGAGGAACACGCCGATCGGGAGGAACAGCCTCGACCACCGGGCACCGCCACCCCACACCGGACCGCCGGACATCGCCCCACCCCCTCCGCCACCGGGAATGATGACCGCTGGAGGAGGCGAGCGAAGTACGGCTGTCCGTACCCCGAAGCCGGACCGGCTCAGTGCGCGGCGGCGTCCCAGGAACGGCCGACGCCCACCGAGACCTCCATCGCCACCGACAGCCGGTACGCCCCGCCCATCTCCGCGCGGACCAGCGCCTCCACCTGCTCTCGCTCGCCCTCGGCGATCTCCAGCACCAGTTCGTCGTGCACCTGGAGCAGCATCCGCGACCGCAGGCCCGACTCCTCCAGCGCGCGGAACACGCCGAGCATCGCGACCTTGATGATGTCCGCCGCGCTGCCCTGGATCGGCGCGTTCAACGCCATCCGCTCGGCCATCTCGCGGCGCTGCCGGTTGTCGCTGGTCAGGTCGGGCAGGTAGCGCCGGCGGCCGAGGATCGTCTCGGTGTAGCCCTTCTTCCGCGCGTCCTCGACCACCGCGTGCAGGTAGTCGCGCACCCCGCCGAACCGGGCGAAGTACGCCTCCTTCTGCTCCCGCGCCTCGGCCGCCGAGATCCGCAGCTGCTGCGCCAGCCCGTACTCCGAGAGCCCGTAGGCCAACCCGTACGACATGGCCTTCACCCGGCGGCGCTGCTCGGCGGTGACCTCCGAGGTCGGCACGGAGAACGCGCGCGACGCGACGAACGTGTGCAGGTCCTCGCCGCTGCGGAACGCCTCGATCAGGCCCGCGTCCTCGGACAGGTGGGCCATGATCCGCATCTCGATCTGGCTGTAGTCCGCGGTCATCAGCTCCGCGTAGCCCGGCCCGACCACGAACGCCTCGCGGATGCGCCGACCCTCGTCGGTGCGGATCGGGATGTTCTGCAGGTTCGGGTCGGTGGACGACAGCCGCCCGGTCGCCGCGATCGTCTGGTGGAACGTGGTGTGGATGCGACCGTCGTCGGCCACCGACTTGAGCAGCCCGTCCACGGTCGACTTCAGCCTGGTCACGTCCCGGTGCGCGAGCAGGTGCTGCAGGAACGGGTGCTGGGTGGACTCGAACAGGTTCTGCAGCGCGTCCGCGTCGGTGGTGTAGCCGGTCTTGGTCTTCTTCGTCTTCGGCATGTTCAGCTCGTCGAACAGCACCGTCTGCAGCTGCTTGGGCGAGCCGAGGTTGATCTCCTTGCCGATCACCGAGTACGCGTCCTGCGCGGCCTGCTTCACGCCCGCCGCGAAGTGCGCCTCCAGCGCCGCCAGGTGCTCGGTGTCGATCGCGATGCCGACGGCCTCGACGTCGTCGAGCACCATCATCAGCGGCAGCTCCAGGTTCGCCAGCAGCGACTCCTGGCCGGTGGCGACCAGCTCCGCGTCCAGCGCGTCGGCCAGCTCCGCCACCGCGAACGCCCGCACGATCGCCGCCTGCGCGGTCTTCTGCCGCTCCTCCGCCTCGTCGGCCAGCAGCGACAGCTGCCCGTCGTCGGGCTCCTCGGCCCGCAGCTCGCGCTTGAGGTAGCGCAGCGCCAGGTCGTCCAGCGCGAACGACCGCTGGCCGGGTCGCACCAGGTAGGCGGCCAGCGCCGTGTCGCTGGCGACCCCGCGCAGCTTCCAGCCGCGCGCCCGCAGCGCCCGCAGCGGCAGCTTCAGGTCGTGCGCCGCCTTGACCACCGACTCGTCGGCCAGCCACGCGGCCAGCGCGTTCTCGTCGGCCTCGGTCAGCGACGCGACCTCGACGTACCCGCCCTCGCCGCCGACCGCGGCCAGCGCCAGGCCCTCCAGGTCGCCGCCCGAGGAGCGGAACGCGATGCCGACCCGGCCCGAGCGCGCGTGCGCGTCCAGCCACGCGGCCACCGCGCCCGCCTCCACCGGGCCGCCGCTGACCGTGAAGCCCTCCTCGGCCTCCGGCTCGGCGGTCGACAGGGTCGAGAACAGCCGGTCCCGCAGCACCCGGAACTCCAGCTCGTCGAACAGCCGGTGCACGGCGTCGCGGTCCCACGGCCTGGCCGCCAGCTCAGCCGGGCCCAGGGGCAGCTCGACGTCGCGCACCAGCTCGGTGAGCTGCCGGTTCAGCATGATGTTGGCCAGGTTCGCCCGCAGCGCGTCGCCGACCTTGCCCGGCACCTCGTCGATGTGGTCGATCAGCCCGTTCAGCGACCCGAACTGGGTGAGCAGCTTCACGATGGTCTTGGGGCCGACGCCGGGCGTGTTCGGCAGGTTGTCCGACGAGTCGCCGCGCACCGCCGCGTAGTCGGCGTACAGCTCGGGCGGCACGCCCTGCTTCTCCAGCACCAGCTCGGGGGTGTACCGGGCCATCTCGGAGACGCCCTTGACCGGGTACAGCACCGTCACCTTGTCCGTGACCAGCTGCAACGCGTCGCGGTCGCCGGTGCAGATCAGCACCTCGAAGCCCAGCGCGGTGGCCTGCGTGGTGAGCGTGGCGATCAGGTCGTCGGCCTCGAAGTTCGCCTTCGACAGCACCGGCACGTTCAGCGTGCCCAGGACGTCCTCGATGAGGCTGACCTGGCCGCGGAACTCGTCCGGTGTCTCGCTGCGACCGGCCTTGTACTCCGCGTAGGCCTCGGTGCGGAAGGTCTTGCGCGAGACGTCGAACGCCACCGCGATGTGCGTCGGCTTCTCGTCGCGCAGCAGGTTGATGAGCATCGAGGTGAAGCCGTAGACCGCGTTGGTGGTCTGGCCCGTCCCGGTCTGGAAGTTCTCCTTGGGCAGCGCGAAGAAGGCGCGGTAGGCCATGGAGTGACCGTCGACCAGCAGCAGGCGGGAGGCTTCAGAAGTGCTCACGGCCCGAGTCTAGGGTGAGGGTCCGACATCATCGCACCGACTGGGCAGCACCGACTGGAGCACACGTGACGCCAGCACCCGAGGACATCCCCGGCGCAGACCAGGCCGCCGCCCACGAGCAGCTCACGGCGAAGCTGGGCATCGAGATCACCCGATGGGATGCCGATCGGCTGGTCGGGACGATGCCGGTGAAGGGCAACCGCCAGCCGTACGGGCTGCTGCACGGCGGCGCGAACGCGGTGCTGGCGGAGACGCTCGGGTCGATCGCGGCGGCCATGCACGCGGCGCCGGAGCGGCTGGCCGTGGGCCTGGAGCTGTCGTGCACGCACCACCGGGCCGTGGCCGAGGGCTTCGTCACGGGGGTGTGCACGCCGATCCACCGCGGCCGCAGCACCGCCACCTACGAGATCGTGATCACCGACGAGCAGGACCGGCGCGCCTGCACGGCCCGGCTGACGTGCTTCCTCAAGGATGCCCCGAAGGTGTGAAGGTGCGGTTCGGTCACCCGAGGTGTGCAATTCAAGGTGACCCGGTGAGTCGGAGGTGGGCGTGCGGCGCGTGGTGTTGGTGATGGCCGTGGTGCTGGCGGCGGCCGGGTGCGGTGACACCCCGGTCGTGGCCGGGCCGGAGACGACGGCGACGTCGGCGGCGACGTACCCGGTGCCCGTGCAGACCGTGCGCCCGGACGAGAAGCCGCTCAAGATTCCCACCACCGCGGACGGCGACACGGCGTTCACGCTGGTCGGGCTGACCACCGAGATGCCGACGCTGATCGGCAGCCACGCCGAGTTCCACGCCAAGGGCCAGTTCGTGCGGATCCGGATGAGCGTGATCAACAACGGCCGCAGCAGCGTGTCCTTCGACGCGCGCCGGCACGTGCTGATCGACGACCGCGAGGCCGAGCACCCGGTCGACACCCAGGCCATGGCCATCAAGCGACAGCCGGAGACCATCGACCTCGGCGCGAACGTCCGCCTGGAGTACGACGTCTACTACGACCTGCCCAAGGACGCGAAACCGCTGGCCCTGCGCGTGTACGGCGGGCCGACGCTGACCGACCTGAAGGACGAGTCGAGCACCGAGATCCCGCTGGCCCAGCCCTGAGGGCCGGGCCGGCGGGACCCGGGCTCAGTGCCCGCCGAGGTACGCCGCGCGCACCTGCGGGTCGTCCAGCAGCTCCGGACCGGGCGCGCTCTTCACGACCCGGCCGGTCTCCAGCACGTACGCGCGGTCGGAGAGCTTCAGCGCCTGCTGCGCGTTCTGCTCGACCAGCAGCACGGTCGTGCCGCGCTTGTTGATCTCCTTGATGATCTCGAAGATCTGCGCGATGAGCATGGGCGCGAGGCCCATCGACGGCTCGTCGAGCAGGAGCACCTTCGGCTTGGTCATCAGCGCCCGGCCGATGGCGATCATCTGCTGCTCGCCGCCGGACATGGTGCCGCCGAACTGGCTCTTGCGCTCCGCCAGCCGCGGGAACAGCTCGTAGACCTCGGCCAGGTCGGCGTCGAGCGCGTCCTTGCGGGTGAAGGCGCCCATCAGCAGGTTCTCCTGCACCGTCATGCCGGGGAACACGCCGCGGCCCTCCGGTGACTGGCCGATGCCCGCGATGACCCGCTTGTGGCCGGGCATCTTGGAGATGTCCTCGCCGTTGAACACCACTTGGCCGCTGGTCAGGGGGCGCAACCCGGAGATGGTCTTCAGCGTGGTCGTCTTGCCCGCGCCGTTGGCGCCGATGAGCGAGACGATCTCACCGTCCTCGACCTGGAGGCTGATGCCCTTGATCGCGGCGATCTTGCCGTAGTGGACGTGGATGTCCTTGAGCTCAAGAAGCATCTTCGGACACCCCCAGGTACGCCTCGATGACCTTCGGGTTGTTCTGCACCTCTTGCGGGAGCCCTTCTGCGATCAGCTGGCCGAAGTCCAGCACCGCCACGCGGTCGCTGACGCCCATGACCAGGCTCATGTCGTGCTCGATCAGCAGGACGGTCCGGCCGCTGTCGCGGATCTTGCGGATCAGCGCCTGCAGCGATTCCTTCTCGGCCGGGTTCATGCCGGCCGCCGGCTCGTCCAGCAGCAGCAGCTTCGGGTCCGTGGCCAGCGCGCGGGCGATCTCGAGCCGCCGCTGGTCGCCGTAGGGCAGGTTCTTCGCGGTCTCGGTCATCCGGCCGGGGATGCCGACGAAGTCGAGCAGCTCCCGGGCCAGCTCGCGGCCGCGCCTCTCCTCCTTGCGGTGCCACGGCAGGCCGAGCGTGGCGCCGATCGCACCGGTCTTGTGGTGCGCGTCCGCGCCGACCATCACGTTCTCCAGCGCCGACATGTTGTGGAACAGCCGGATGTTCTGGAACGTGCGGGCGATGCCCTGCTTGGTGATCTTGAACCGCTTGGTGCCGTCGAGCCGGGCGCCGTTGAACAGCACCTGGCCCTCGGTGGGCTGGTAGACGCCGGTGACCACGTTGAACACCGTGGTCTTGCCCGCGCCGTTGGGCCCGATCAGGGCGAAGATCTCGCCCTGGCCGACGCTGATCTTCGCCTCGCGGAGCGCGACCACGCCGCCGAAGCGCATGGTCACGTTGTCCAGCTGGAGGACGGGGGTGCTCGGAGTGCTCACTTGGCCGCCTCCGTCGTCGAGACATCGGTGTCCGGACCCGCGACCTCGGCACCCATGGTGCCCATGCCGCCGGTGCCCTCGTGCAGTTCGGCCTTGCGCCTGCGGGAGGGCAGCAGGCCCTCCGGCCGCAGGGCCATCATCAGCACCAGCACACCGCCGAACAGCAGGATGCGGTACTCGGCCGGGTCCTTGCCCAGCGCGTCCTTGAGCCATTCGACCTCGCGGAACCGCTCGGGCAGCCAGGCGATGACGAACGCGCCGAGCATGACGCCGGGCAGGTTGCCCGCGCCGCCGAGCACGACCGCGGCGAGGATGGTCGCGGACAGGATGAACGGGAACGTGCCCGGCTCGATGAACACGGCCTTGCCCGCGTAGATGCCGCCGGCCAGACCGCCGATCATGGCGCCGATCGCGAACGCGAGCAGCTTGAACTTGAACGTCGGCACGCCCATCAGCTCGGCCGCGTCCTCGTCCTCCCGGATCGCCGCCCACGCGCGCCCGACGCGGCTCTTCTGCAGCCGCACCGAGAAGACGATCACCACCACGATCGCGGCGACCATCAGGTAGTAGTACGGCGCGGGCAGCACGCCGAAGTCCAGGCCGATGGCCGGCATGTCCGTCGGGTGCGGGATGTTGGGGATGCCGCGCGCGCCGCCGATCTCGTCGGTGTTGTTCGCGGTGATGCGGATGATCTCACCGAAGCCGAGCGTCACGATCGCCAGGTAGTCGCCGCGCAGCCGCAGCGTCGGCGCGCCGAGGATGACGCCCGAGACCGCCGCCAGGAAGATGCCGAACACCACCGTCGGCCAGTACGACCAGCCGTGCTCGGTGGCGAAGTAGGCCAGCGTGTAGCCGCCGATGGCGAAGAACGCGACGAAACCGAGGTCGAGCAGGCCCGCTTGGCCGACGACCACGTTCAGGCCGATCGCCAGCAGCATGTAGGTGCCGATCGGGTAGATCAGCACCGTCGTCCAGTCCGCGCCGGGCGACATGAACGAGCCGATCCACGGCGCGGGCAGGATCAGCGCGAACACGAGCGCGCCGATGTAGACGACGAACCGCTGCCAGGTCTTGGCGCGTTCCCACCAGTCGCGTGCGCCGTCGAACAGGGCGCCGACGCGCCTCAACGGATTCGCGTTGCCAGTCACTCCGTTGCCTTTCATGCGCGGGCCTTCTGCAGGGATTCGCCGAGGATGCCGGTCGGGCGGAACATCAACACGATCACCAGCACGGTGAACGCGATCACGTCCTTCCACTCCGAACCCAGGAAGATCGCGCCCCAGTTCTCGATGAGGCCGAGCACGATACCGCCGAGCAGCGCGCCGCGCAGGTTGCCGATACCGCCGAGCACCGCCGCCGTGAACGCCTTGATGCCGAGCACGAAACCGACGTTGAAGACGGTGTTCTCGAACTCCATCAAATACAGCGCGCCCGCGACGCCCGCCATCGCGCCGCCGAGCAGGAACGTGACCCGCACGATGTTGTCGATGCTGACGCCCATGAGCACCGCGGCTTCGGGGTCCTGGGCGGTGGCGCGGATGCCGCGACCGATCTTGGTCTTGTTCACCAGGCGGTCCAGCGCGATCATCATGATGACCGCGGCGACCACGACGATGATGTGGTCGGTGCGCACCGCCGCGTTGCCGATGGTGAACACCGTGTCGCGGTCGACGATGCGCGGCGCGGACTGCTGGTTGCGCCCCGCGTTGCCGGTCAGCCAGGGGATGATGACCAGCGCGAACAGTTCCTGGAGGAACAGCGAGGCGCCGATCGCGGAGATCAGCGCGGTGAGCCTGGTCGCGCCCTTGCGCCGCAGCGGCCGGTAGGCCACCACCTCCAGCAGCATCGCGGCGCCACCGGAGATCGCCGCGGACGCCACGATGATCAACAGCATCACGCCGAACAGGGCGATCCCGGTCAGCGGCGACGCGGGCGCGATCGCCGTGATCACCACGAGCGACGTGAACGTGCCGATCATGAAGATCTCGGAGTGCGCGAAGTTGATCAGACGCAGCACGCCGTAGACCATCGTGTAGCCGAGGGCGATGAGCGCGTAGATGGAGCCGAACACCAGTCCACCCACCGTGCTGGGCAGGAACTGGTTGAGGAAATCATCAAGCATGACAGGTTTGCCTCACGAGACGGGCGGGGGGAGAAACTTCGCCAAAGTGGTGGGGGGGGGGGGGGGGTGTGCCCCCCCCCCCCCCCCCCCCCCCCCCCCCCCCCCTCCTTCCCCCCCCCCCCCCCCCCCCCCCCCCCCCCCCCGGGTCCGGGGTGCTAGCTCACGGTGATGTTCGAGTTGCCGCTGCTCTGGTAGCCCTCGGTCGCCATGATCATGTAGTAGCGGAAGCTGCCCAGCTGCATGCCGGCCCGGCTCCACGCGTCGAAGTGGTTGCCGGTGGTGATGGTGCCGCCGACCCTCCTCTGCTGGCGGACGCTCCAGAACTGCGCGAACGTCTTGGTGCCCTCGACGGACGGGGCGTTGTAGCGCATCGTGTGGTAGATGTCGTACGTGCCGCCGTCGCTGGTGACCGTGCCCCGGTGCGTGCCCGTGGGCCGGTAGTTGCCCCAGCTGTCGACGATGTAGTACTCGACCAGCGGGCCCGAGGTCCAGCCGTAGAGGCACAGGTAGCCGTTGCCCGAGGGGTTGAAGCTGCCCGAGTAGCGCACGGTCCGGCGGGATCCGTTGCTCCAACCCTTGCCGCACACGAAGTTTCCGGTGTTCCGCCACGAGGTGCTGTACTGCCCGCCCGACCCCATGGTCATGGAGACGGTGTTCTGGGCGTCGGTCCAGAACGAGTAGTAGTAGCCGTTGTGGTTGCCCGTCTGGTTCGTGGTGACGGTCTGGGCGTGGGCGGTGCCGGGCAGGATCAGCCCGGAGCCGAGCGCCAGGGCTCCGGCGCCGCCGATGAACGTCCTGCGGCTGATCGGGTGCGCAGGGGCGTTGTCTTCCATTGGTGTGCTTCCTCCTCGTTGAGGCCAGCGAGGGGCCACCCGGCGTGCGGCGGGACCGGCAGTCCGGTCGGTGGCCGCAAATGGCGGCCGCGGCGCTCCCGGTCGTACACTGCGATCAGGCTTTCGACCGCCCTATCGCTTTTGACGGTCGGTTGCCGGAGTCGCGGGGGTGACCCGATCGACATCGGTCCAGGGTCTGTCGATGCAGACAGTGTTCGGCCGACTCCGGCGTGCTGTCAACGATTCTCGTAAGGTTGCGAAAACCTTATCGTAAAATTGCGCAAGTACGTCCGGCGCGGGTATGGCTGAAATGCATCGGTACTGGTGCCGGGATTTCCGGTCCGATGCGGCCGACCGGTGGTCGGTGAAAAGTTTCGGAAACCTATCGAACTCGGCGGGCGTGCGCGGCGGTGGTCGGCCGGCGTCGGCGGCCCTTCAAGATCACCCGATCGTGCGTGGCATTCGGGCGTGCGCGTTCGGGAGAATGGCCCTGGGGATGGTAGTCCGGGGGGATAAGCCGATGGAGTCAGCACGTGCGTTGCCCGCGGCTGTCGTGCGGGTGCGCGATGGTCGGGGATCGGTGGTGGGCGCGGGTTTCCTGGTCGCGCCGGACCTGGTGTGCACGTGCGCGCACGTGGTGGGCGACGGCACCGTGCCGCCGCCGGGGCCGGTGCGGGTGGACTTCCCGATGCTGCCCGGCGCGCCGGCCCGCACGGCGGTGGTGGAGGCGTGGCGGCCCGTGCTGGCGGACGGTCGCGGCGACATCGCGCTGCTGCGGTTGACCGAGCCGCCGCCGGAGGGCTTCGCCACGTTGGCGCTCGGGGCGGCGGAGAACCCGTGGGGCCAACGGTTCCGCGTGCCCGGGTTCCCGGCGGGCCACGAGGACGGCGTGTGGGTCGGCGGCAGCCTGCGCGAGCGGCAGGGCACCGGGTGGGTGCAGGTGCAGGCCGACGACGGGCCGCGCATCGCGCGCGGCTTCAGCGGTTCGCCGGTGTGGAGCGAGGACCTGGCGGCGGTGATCGGCATGACGGTGGCCGCCGAACGCGGCTCTGGCACCGCCTACCTGATCCCGTCCGAGACGCTGGTCGAGGTCGCGGGCGAGTTGGCGCCACCGTGCCCGTTCCGGGGTCTGCGGGCGTTCCGCGCCGAGGACGCGCGGTACTTCTTCGGCCGCGACGACGAGATCGACCGGCTCGCGCGACGGGTGGCGCGGCAGCGGATCGTGCTGGTGGTCGGGCCGTCGGGCTGCGGCAAGTCGTCGTTGGTGGACGCCGGGCTGCGGCCGCGGCTGGAGGCGGCGGGCACGCCGGTGGCCCTGGTCCGGCCCGTGCCCGGCCAGTCGGCGCACGACCTGCTGGCCGTGCTGCGCCCGGTCGCCGTGCCCGGCGCGGTGCTGGTGGTCGACCAGTTCGAGGAGGTCGTCACCACCGACCCGGGCACCGCGCGGGACGTGCTGCGGCTGCTGGAGGAGCTGACCGCCGAGCCGGGCGGGCCGCGGGTCGTGCTCACCCTCCGCGCGGGCTCCCTGGACGGGCTGCTGGCGACCGGCGGCGTGCCCGCGCTGGACGACGCGACGATGTTCCTCGCGCCGTTGAGCGGGGACGGGCTGCGCCAAGCCGTGGAGCGGCCCGTGGCGCTCACGCCCGGCGTGGCCTACCAGGACGGGGTGGTCGACCGCGTGCTCGTCGACGCGCGGGCGGGCACGGGCCTGCTGCCGCTGGTCGAGTTCACCCTCACCGAGCTGTGGCAGGCGCAGGAGGCCGGTCGGCTCACGTTGCGGGCCTACGACGAGCTGGGCGGTGTCGCGGGCGCGTTGGCAGGCCACGCCGAGCGGTTCTACCGCGACCTCGACCCGGCCGAGCGGGAACCGGTGCGGCGGCTGCTGGTGCGCCTGGCCCGACCCGCCGACGACGGCTTCGCGTTGCGCCCCGTCAGGGTGGACGAGGTGCCCGACGACCTGCGCCGGGTGGTCGACGTGCTGCTGGGCGCACGGCTGCTCCTCGTCCGCGAGGACCCGGGCCAGCCGCCGGTGCTCGCGCTCGCACACGAAGCCCTGCTGCGCAACTGGCAGACCCTGCGCGGGTGGCTGGAGGCCGACCGCGAGTTCCTGGCCTGGCACGCGCAGGTGCGCGAACGCGCCGACCAGTGGGAGCGCGAGGGCCGCGACCGGAGCCTGGTGCTGCGCGGCGGGCAGCTCGCCACCGCGCGGCAGTGGCTCGACCAACGCCCGGCCGACGTGGACCGGCGCGAGCACGACTACGTGGCCGCCGGTCAGGCCGCGCGGCGCCGGTCGACCAGGACCAGGCGTGCGGCCGTGGCGGCCATGGCGGTGCTGCTGCTGGTGTCGGGGCTGCTCACCGCCCGCACGGTCTCGGCCAACCAGGAGCTGGACACCACCGTGCGGCGGCAGGGCGCGCAGCTGCTGCACGACCTCGCCGAGCGCGAGGCCGGGGTCTCCACGATGAGCGCGTTGCAGTTCGCGCTGGCGTCCTGGCGGCACGACCCGGCGGTCGGCTACGGCGCGCTGGTGCGACAGCAGGCCGTGTTCCACGACGTGGCCGAGGTGGACGTGGACCGGTTCGCCGTGCCGATGGAGGTGATCGCCACGACCCCGACCGGCCACGTCGCCGTGTCCGCCACCGCGTCCGGGGCGTTGACCGCGTGGCGAGACCCGTGGGGCGACGCGCCGCGGTCGTGGCCGCTCGGCACGGTCGACGGGGTGGAGGGCATCCGCGTCAGCGACGACGGCACGCGGGTCGCGGTGGCCGACACGGCGTCGGCGATCCGGGTGTGGGACCTGCGCGAGCGCGGCGAACCGGTGCTGGTGCGCCCCGCCGCTGCGGAGCCGGACCCGCTGGAGGACGCGGGCCTGGAGATCTCCCCGTCCGGCGGGCACGTCGTGCTGGTCAACAAGTCGCGGGTGGAGGTGTGGGACGTGGCGCGGCGGTCCCGCGTGGAGGGGTTCGCACCGCCGCCCGGCGAGGTGCTCGGCGTCGCCGCGGTGGACGACGAGCTCGGCGCGGTGGCGTTGCTGGAAGCGCGGGCCGACGGCACGGTGTTCGCCGTGCGGTCGCTCGACACCGGGGCGGAGGTGCGGTCGACGCCGGGCCTGTCCACCACGGCCCGCCAGGGGCGCATGGTGCTGTCGTGCGCGCACGACGTGCTCTCCGGGCGGGACGTGTTCAGCGGCGCGGAGGTGTTCCGCCGGGCCGCGCCGGACTGCGGCGACGTGTCCACCGACCTCACCGGCGAGTACCTGGCCTTCGACCCGGGCGTCGAGTCGGGCAGCTTCGGCCTGGTGACGTACCTCGACCCGCGTGACGGCCGGGCCTACCAGTCCTCGACGCCGAGCTCGGACCTCACCGAGGACCAGGAGGTCGGCGGCGGCACGGTCGTGCTGCGGTCGCCGGACGGCACGCCCGACATCCGCCACGTGCGCGGCCGGGCGGTGGTGCGGATGCGACCACCGCGCCCGGTGGAGGAGGTCGGTTCCCAGCAGTCGGCGTACGCGGGCACGACCGACCTGCTCAACCCGGCCTACAGCGAGGACGGCTCGCTGATGGCGGTGGTCGAGGGCGCGAGCGACCGGGTGCCGGGCTTGTCGCTGGTCGACACCCGCACCCGGCGGCGGCTGGCGCACGTGCCGGACCTGCTGCCACCGGGCCGGTTGTTCCTGCAGTTCACCCCGGACAACGCGCGCCTGCTGCTGTTCGACGGCCCGGAGCTGCTCGTGCTGGACACCCGCGACCTGGCGGAGCTGCGCCGGGTCCGGCTGCCCCGGCCCGCTGAGCTCGGCGACCAGGAGGACCGCCGGTGGCGGCGCTCGGTGGCCGCCGTGGACGACCGCACCGCGGTGACCCTGTACGCGGGGCTGCTCACCCGGTGGAACCTTGACAGCGGCTCGCCGGTCGGCCAGCCGCTGCCGGTCGGCGACACCGCGCGCGAACTGCTGGAGGCGGCGGAACGCGGCGTCGTGCTGCGTACCCCCGATCCCGACCGGGTCCTCGTCAACACGCCGCACGGCCAGCGGTGGTGGGACCTGGCGGCCCGGACCGCGGGCGACGAGATCGCACCCGAACCGGACTCGACGATGCTCGCCGCCGCGCTGCACCGCCCGGACATCGCGATCCAGTACTCGTCGGGCCGGGCCTACGTGCACGACCTGGACTCCGGCGCCACGTCGAAGGCGATCCCGCTGACCGCGCACGTGGCGCCCCTCGGGTTCACCCCGGACGGGAAGCTGCTCGCCTCCGGCGAGGACGAGCTGATCCAGGTGTGGGACCCGGGGACGGCACGCCTGCTCGGCGAGTTCCGGCTGCCCGACGACACGGTCGGACCGGTGATGGCGGGCTCCCGGCTGATCGCCGCGAACAAGCGGGGCTTCGTCTCGCTGGACCTCGACCCGTCCCACTGGTTCGCGGCCCTGTGCGCCGCCGCCGGCCGCGACTACACGGAGTCCGAAGTGGACAGACTGCCGCCGGGGGTGGACCGGGGCAACCCCTGCGCGTGACGGTTCAGCTCGGGTCGCCCGGTGTGGGGTCGGTCGGGCGGTCCCACGACTCGGTGGTGAGCTGGGCCAGGGTGGAACTCGTCAGCTCGGTGACCAGCAGGCTGCGGGACAGGGGGAGCAGGCGGTGGGCCTTGCAGTGCTGGGTGGGCAGCACGGTGACCTCCTCGCCGACGACCCGGGTGAAGTCCGGGTCGAACGTGACCCGCACGACGACGTCGAGCACGTCGTCGGAGACGATCGACGACCCCAGCAGCCACGCGCTCGGCCCGCCCGCCGGGTCGAACGCGATGTGCAGCAGGCCCGCGTCGGCGACCTCGGAGGACCGCAACCGGAACCACGTGGTGGCGCCGTCGGCGTCGATGCGGCCGAACGTGCCGGTGCCGTGGTCGCTGGAGCCCAGCAGCGCGACCCACAGGCCGACCGGACCGGCCACCAGCCCCACCGGCCGGTCGGGGACGTCCAGCTGGGTGGTGTCCCGGGTCAGGGGGTTGATGCGCAGGACCTGGCTCGCGTCGTCCTGGCTGGCGTAGAACTCGCCGGACGCGGGGTGCCGGGCGACGAAGATCGGGTTCGGGCGCGCCTCGTAGAGCCGGAACCGGGACGGGTCGGCGTGGTCGATCGACAGCACGTGGTTGCTGGTCTTCAGGCTCACCCACAGCTGGTCGCCGTACTCGCCGACGTAGTGCGGTCCCTGCCCGCCGCCGGGGACGTCGATCGTGCGCACCACGCGGGGCGGCGCGTCGACGTCCGGGCCGTTGGGGTCGACGAGCAGGAGCCGGTTGTCGCCCTCGTGGGTGGCCCACACCAGGCCGGGGTGGCGCTGCGAGACCGCCAGGCCGTGCAGCATGGAGTGCGCTTCGCCCAACGGGTGCGCCCGCGCCGCCTGGACCTGCTCGCCCGCCGGGTCGAGCCGGACCTTGACCAGGTGGCTGTTGGACATCTGCGACACCAGCACGAGCGGCAGCCCGGGGACCCGCACCAGTTCGTGCGTCTGCTCCGCGTGTGGCAACCCGTACTCGACCACCGAGCGGCGGGGCACGCCCCGCGGTGGTCGGGCCTGGGCCGGAGCGGCGGTCAGCAGCGGCGCGGTGATGCTCGTGAGCAGCACGGATCGGTGGAACGCGCGCCGGTCCATCGGGCCTCCTCGGACGGGAACCGGGTCGGCCCCACCGTAGGCACGCCGGCGGTCCGCCACCGCCCGACGACGCGGACGAGCCCGCGTCGGGTGAACGGATTGCCCTTTCACGGGGACGTCGGTGGGCGCGGCCGACCAGCGCCGCGCCCACCGGACAGGGTCAGCCGGCGCCCCGGACGAACGCCCAGGCGGTGCGGGTGACGGTGTCCTCGGTGCCGGTGAACCCCTCGGCGGGGCTCAGCTCGTCCTCGGTGAAGTCGAGGTCCGGGTCGTCGGCCGTGCCGCCGACGCCGTCCGGGCCCACCGCGAACATGACGGCCGGGTCGCCACCGGGGTCCATGATGCCGTGCGCGTCGTTGAGCCGGTCGGTGTGCCAGCTGCCCGACATGTGCCCGACCTCGTGGCTGGTGATGTTGCCGACCGCGCGGCCGATGAACGCGATCTCGTCGCTCGCCGGGCCGACGTAGGTGTTCAGCGACCACACCGGTCCGGCCGGCGCGCTGATCTCGTCGAGCAGCACCAGCGCGGTCTCCTCGCGGCCGAAGTTGCCCGCGTCGATGGACTGGGCGATGCCGACGGTGGAGATGCCCGTCTCGGCGATGGTGCCGCCGACGACGACCCGGCTGACGTTCGGCTGCCCCCACGGGTCGACGTGGTCGCGGCTGGTGAGGATGCGCACCGCGAAGCGCGGGTTGAGGCCCTTGGCGATCAGGTCCCGTTCCAGGTTCTCCCGCACGGTGGCGGTGATGGCCGCGATCAACGCGCGTTCGTCGGCCGCGGCGAGTCCCCACCGGGGCAGGAAGTCCGCCAGCGGTGAGAGGTCGCGCAGGCCACCGCCGCCGCCGTAGATCGCCGTGTTCACCCTGGCGCCGTCGAAGTCCAGGAAGATGGTGTGCACGGAACCACGTGGCGCGGTCTCCGTGCCGGGGCGGAACGCTTCGAGCTTGATGTCGTACGGACCTTCGCCCGCCTCGACGCCGAGCCGGTACCGGCCGGCCGCCGGCGCCACGAAGTCCACGACCGCGTTGCCGCCGCCGGGCATCGGCGAGACCTGGGCGAACGAGTACGTGAGGTCCTGCGAGGAGCCGAACACCTCGCGACCGGCCGGGTCGTGCACCGCGATCCGGGTGCCGCCGCCCGCGACGGCCGCGCCGAGCACGTCGCCCGCACGCAGGTCGAACGAGTAGTAGTCGAGGTCGCCGCCGCTCTTGCCGCTGGTGATCAGCAGGTCGTACGGGCCTTCGGTGACGACGCCCGGGCCGGTGCCCGGTGTCAGGGGGTCGCGCGGCAGCGCGAACGGGTCGGAGCCCACCATGAGGTAGAAGGTGCGGCCGGCCTGGATGGTGAACGTGATGGCGGAGTCGGTCGAGCCGCCGCTGTCGCCGCTGACGGTCCACAGGCCGCCGTCGGTGTCCCACAGCGCGAGCACCGGGTCGAGGTCGCCCGTCGGCGTCGACGTGCGCGCGGAGAACGTGACGTCGGTGGCGCCGCCGTCGAGCCGGTAGAAGTCGAAGTCCCCGGTGCCGTCGCCGGCGCTGCCGTGCGGGCCGTCGCCGATGACGCCGCTGGTGCGGACCGCGCGCCGGGTGACCGGGAAGCCGGTGTCGCCGGCGAGCCCGATCGCGTCGTCGGGCTCGGGGAGCGGCGGCAGCACCGGGATCGTGTCGTCCAGCCTGATGTCGCCGGTCAGCGCGATCTTCGAGTCGGCGGGCGCGCGGGTGCCGAAACCCGCGATGTGCTCGGCGGTCGTCGGGGTGTCGTTGGCGCCGGTGACGCCGACCGGTTCCTGCTCCTGGTACGGCCGGGCCGCTTGCGCGCCGACGCGGTGCGCGCGTGCCTGCGCCTTGGCCTCGCGGGCGCGGGCGACCGTTGCCCAGTCGGTCTCGGCCGGTTTCGACGGGAACATCAGCACCGGATCGGGTTGGATCACCGGCACGGCCTGCGGTTCGGCGGTGGCGGCGGTCTGCCCGCCCCACAGCAGCGCGGCGGCGACCCCCGCCGCCAGCGCGCCGAGTGCGCGTTTCGTCATTGCTTCCCCCTGGCTCCCGGGATGTCCGGAACTGCCAGCAAAGCGTGCGGGAGCGCGAGGGGGTCGTGGTTCGGCCGAGGTTGGCCTGTTCACGTCAACTCCGGCGACGCCTTTCGGAGCAGCACGGCGGGGAGGTGGACGAGCGTGCGGCGGCACGGCTCTACCGCCGGGCTCACGTCGCGAGTCGGCCCCACCGCCGGGCTCACGTCGCGAGTCGCCGATACAGCTCGCTGTCGCACAGCAACTCCGCCGGCGTTCCCCGTGCGGCCACCCGGCCACCGTCGAGCAGCACGACGCAATTTGCGCTGCGCAACGTCGACGGCCGGTGCGCGATGACGAGCAGGGCGCACTCGGCGGAGACCCGGGCGACGGTCTCGGCCAGCACGGCTTCGGTCATCGCGTCGAGTTGCGAGGTGGGTTCGTCCAGCAGCAGCAACGAGGGCTTGGTGAGCAGCGCGCGGGCCAGCGCGACCCGTTGGCGTTCCCCGCCGGACAGCGCGCAACCGCGGTCGCCGACCTCCGTGTCCAGCCCGGCGGGCAGGCGGTCGACGAGGTCGCCGAGGTCGGCGAGGCGCACCACGCGGTCGATCTCGGCCGCGTCGGCGTCGGGGTCCGCGTAGGTGATGTTGTCCCGCAACGTGCCGTGCAGCACCGGGGTGTTCTGCTCCACGAAAGCCAGTCGCGCCCGGCACTGCGCCCGGCTCAGCTCGCGCACGTCGCGGCCGTCGAGCAGGATCGTCCCGCCCTGCGGGTCGTAGAAGCGCTCGACCAGGGCGAGGATCGTGGACTTCCCCTCTCCCGACCTGCCCGCGAGCGCGACCAGGGAGCGGGGCGGCACGGTGAACGACACACCGCGCAGCACCGGGCGGTCGGGGTAGTCGAACCGCACGTCCCGGAACTCCAGCACGGCGGTCGCCGCAGCCGGCCGCACGACGTCGGGAGAGCTCTCCCGGTTCTCCTCGACGGGCAGGGCGAGCACCTCCCACACGCGCTGCAACGCGCCCATGCCGCGCTGGATGGTGGTCACGGCGTGGAACGCCGACGCCAGCGGAACGGCGAGGTAGCTCGCGTACAGCAGGAACGCCACCAGATCACCCAGCGAGGCGGCGTCACGCGCGACGCGGACGCCACCGACGAGCAGCACGAGCAGGAGGGTGCCGTTGGCCGCGAGTTCGACGGCGGGATCGGCGATGCAGGCCAGTCTCGCGGTGCGCACGCCGGAGCGGTAGGCGGAGTCGGCCTGCCGGCCGATGCGCTCGGTCTCGCGCTGCTCCGCGCGGCTGGCCCGCACGGTCCGGATGGCGCCGAGGGCCCGGTCGAGGTCGGCCGCCATCGCGCCGACACTGGCCTGGGTCCGCTCACTGGCCGCGCGCATCCCCCGCACGGCGCCGACCACCAGCAGCGCACCGGCCGCGACGGTCACGAACACCAGGACGAACAGCGTGACGTCGAGCCACACCATCAGGACCACGATCCCGGCCGTGGTGAGGACACCGGTCACCAGGTCCACGAACGACTGGGCGACCACGTCGCGCAGCACGGTCGTGTCGGCGCCGGTCCGGGAGACCAGGTCGCCGATCCGGCGCTCGTCGTAGACCGGGATGGGCAGCTTCAGCAGGTGCCCGATCAGCGACCGGCGCAGTCCCAGCACGATGCCCTCGCCCGTGCGCTCCAGCAGGAACCGGCCGAACGCGCCGAGGAGTGCCTGGGCGACGAACAGGGCGGCGAGCGCGGCGACGAGTTCCCACGCCGTCCGGCCCGCGCCCGCCTCGGTGATGGCCTCCCGCGCGACCAGCGGTTGCGCCAGGCCCAGGACCGCGCCCACCAGGGTGAGCAGCACCGCGAGCAGCACGGCCCGCCGGTGGCCGCGCACGAGCCCGAGCAGGTCCCTGACCCGCGCGCCGGGCCCGGATTTCATCCCGCGGACCTCCGCGAGGGCGCCGGTGGCACCACGATGAGGCGGATGAAGTAGTCGGCGGGCAGGTGCTCGTCCACCAGCCGACCGTCCGCCTCGACCCAGGCGTGCGCGCCGAACGGCGGCTTCTTCCGCGCGCCGGTGCACCACGTCGGCCAGGTGCCCGTCAGGCGGCACAACAGCGCCGTGGCCAGCGAGCGGGGCAGGCACCCCTGCGGCCCGGCGCACGGGAGGCTGACCGCGAGCACCGCGTCGCGTGCCTTCTTCGCCTGGGCGTAGGTGGCGGGTCGGGCGCCGCGCCGGAGCACGGTGAGCACGGCGCGGAGGCGTGCCGGTGACAACCGCGCGATCAGGCCGGCCGCCGCGACCGCCAGCCGTGCGGCCACCCGTCGTGGCAGCGCGATGCCCCGCCGAGGGGGCCGGGTGATCGCGCCGGGGGACGTCACGGCGTGACCAGGTCGGCCGAGCGCAGGCTGTCGAGCAACGTCTCGACGTCGCTCCTCGCTTGGGGTTCGTCCACTTCGAACTGCTCGGTCAGCGCCTGCACCGCCTCGTCGGGCGTGCGGCCGGCCAGGAGCAGGCGCACCACCTCCGCGCCGGTCGGGTTGAGCTGCCAGTAGTCACCGGTGCGCTCGTCGAGCAGCACGGTGCCGTACTCGGTGTCCGCCGTGGACACACCGTCGCGGATCCGGAGGGGCATGCCGATCTCCCTTCATGCGGGCGTGGTGGAGCGAGCCAGGGCGCGCAGCCAGACCTCGCAGCCGATGGTCGTGTACAGGGTGGCCCGGCTCAGGTCCGGTGTGGACGGTCGGACGGCGAGCGCCCGGAGCTGTCGCGCGTCGACCAGGCCGAGGTCGGCCAATCGGGAGTCCTCCCACAACGCCAGCAGATCGCCTCGGTGCTCGCGCAGGCCCGCGGCGTCGTCGAGGGCGGACTGGGCTTTGGTGCTGCGCTCCAGGCACTCGTCGGCGACGACGCCCCGCATCGCCTCTTTCAGGACGGGCTTGTAGGTCCACGGGGTGACGCGGTCCTCCGGCCGCACGGACAGGAAGGCCTCGATCACGCGGTCGTCCATGAAGGGTGAGGTGATGGGCAGCCCGGCGTTCGCGGTGATCTGCTCCCAGTGCCGGATGATGCGGTTGGTGCTCCGGATCTGCTCCAGGTCGGCGTGCAGCCCTCTCGTCGGCGCCAGTGGTCGTGCGTCCGGTGCGACGGCCAACAGGGCTTCCCGCGCCAGGTCCACCGCTTCTTCCGTCACCCACGGGAAGAGCCGGGGCGGCATGCCCCACCCGAGACCGGTGGTGGCGACGTCGGCCAGGGGCGATCGCAGGTCGTCTGCGGCGTCGGCCAGCCAGGCGTGATAGGGCCGGTTGTCGGCCAACGCGCGGATCATCGGCAACCACGGTGAGTGCCACAACGAGCGATAACCGCGCAGTCGCCCGAGCGCGAACAGCGGTCGGCGGCGCAGCAGCGTGTGGTGGTAGGCGTCCGAGCACCAGGCGACGTGGTCGCCACCGATGCCGGTGAGGTGCAGGCGTGCCCCCTTGGCCGCGAGCCGGGGCAGGTGGGCCGACAACCGCGCTTGGTCCATCACGCCGATGGTGGGCTCGTCCACGGCGTCGTCGATGTCCCGCAAACCCGCGTACACCAGGGGGGACCGCTCGGCGGGCAGGCTGTCGTGGACCACGCCGGGCAGGTGCGCGGCGGCGCGGCGGGCCCACGCGAAGTCGTCGTCCGCGTCGTCCAGGCCCGGCCAGGTGAAGGCGATGATCTCGGCGTTCCCCCGGGCGGCGAGGAAGCACACGGATGTCGAGTCCAGGCCGCCCGACAGGTCGCAGCTCACCACGCCGCCGTGCCGGGTGCGCGCGTCGACCGCCTCCGCGAGCGCCTCGCCCGCCCGCACGGCGCCGTCCGCGATCGACAGCGAGGGCTCGGGCGGGTGCCACCAGCGGGACTGGCGGGTGCGGACGCCGTCCGGCTCGACCACCAGGTAGTCCCCGGGCGCCACCGAACGCACGCCCCGCCACATCGGGGTGTCCGCCAAGGGGTGCGGCACGGGGAACAGCAGCCGCACCGCGACCTGCTGCTCGTCCAGTTCCGCCCCGGCGAACCCGGCGAGGAAGTCGGCGCGATCGGCGACGACGGTGACACCCGCGACGACGGCGTGGAACACCAACCTCATGCCGGAAGCGCTGCCCTGGACCCGCAGCCGCCCGTCCACCGAGGCCACCAGGTGGAAGCTGCCGGGCAGCCGGCGCGCCAACCGGTCGAGGTCGGCCACGTCCCGCACCCGCTCGGCCTCGCGGGTGAGTTCCGCCGCCGTCACCGGGCAGCACCCGATCACCGCCAGCCTGGTGCGCCCGGTCTCGGCCACGGTGATCTCGCCGCCGGGGCGGCGGGCCACCAGCCACGGCCGTCCCGAGGCGTGCGTGACGTTCAGGTCGGCCGCGCCCCGGAAGGGGGCCACGGCGAGCGCGCCCTCGCAGTCCGGCAGGACCACGAAGCCGACGTCGCCGTGGCCCGGCGTGCGATTCGGCGCCGACATCAACGCGTCGGCGGCGTCAGTTCTTGCTGAAGATGAGGCGGTCGCGGCCGTTGCGTTGCAGCAAGCCGGTCACCTTCGAGAATGCGCCTGAGCGGATCAGGACCGGTGCCTCGTACACGCGCTTGGTCATCGTGCGTCCCTTCTCGTGAGGAATCTTCGAGTGGCGCCGCCCGGTGCTTTCACGAGCCGACGGACGACTGCGCGCACTCGGCGGCGGCCACGCCTCATCATGTAACCCGCGGCGGCCACCGCACGCTGATCCCCGAGAGGACCACTCGGACGAGCGAGAGACCGCCCGTGACCAGCGTGGAGGCAGTCGAACGGGTGTGCGCTCCCCACTTTCGACGGATGCCCGCGGTCGACCTCCGTCGGCGTGGTGCCCGACGGGAGTGCCGCCGTCGGGTCTCCGGCACGCGTGACCGGAACGGGGGAGGGCTCAGCTCCGGCGGGCGCCCTGGGGCAACGCCACCGACGCCAGCGCCTCGTCGACCGAGCCGAACACCGTCAGCAGCGACCCGAGGGACGTCAGCTGGATCGGCCTGAGCACGGCGCGCGCGGTCGCGACGACCGCGAGGGTGTCGACGCGAGCGCGGGTCTCCAGCAGCAGCGACAAGCCGGCGGAGCTGAAGAAGCTCACCCCGGACAGGTCGAGGACCAGGGCGGACGGGCGCTCGGCCAGGCCCGACAGCACGGCGGCGCGGACCTCGGGAGTGGTGTCGACGTCGACCTCACCGGCCACGCCGATGACGAGGACGTCGCCCGCTCGGGTGACACGGATGTCGAGGATCGGTGAGGGTTGCCCCATCGGCTCGGCCACGACGTCTCCCGGGTGTGATGCGGTGTCGAACCACAGTTGTACCAGGCCGACGCTACGTGCTGGGCAGCGGCGACGCACCCCTGCGCTCGCCGTGCCCCGGCCGTCCCAACCGGCGGACGGCCGCCACGATGTCGCTGTTCGACACGCCTTTGACCAGGTGCTCACCGACGCCGGCCGAGGTGAACTCGTGGAAGGCCTCCCGATCGGCGAAGGCCGACAGCGCCAGGATCCCGGTGTTCGGCGACCGGAGCCTGATCTCCCGCGCGGCCCGGCCACCACCACCGCCGGGCATGCGCACGTCGAGCACGACGACGGCGGGGCTGTGGCGTTCGACCAGCTCGATCGCCTCGTCCGCGTCCCGCGCCACCGCGACGACCTCGAAGTCCGGCTCCGCGTCGAGCACCTCGCGCAACGCCTCGCGGATCATCGGGTCGTCGTCCGAGATCACCACGCTGAGCTTGCGGTCGGTCACGGCTCACCGCCGGGGGAGTCCGGGATCCAGAACCGCACCTCCGCGCCACCGTCGGGGCCCTGTCCCACCGACCACCAGCCGCCCGCGGTCTCCGCGCGCTCCCGCATCTCGATCATGCCGAAGTGGTCGAACGCCGGTCGGTCGCCCGGCGCGCCCGGGTCGGCGCCGACGCCGGTTCCGACACCGACGCCGTTGTCCACGACCTCGACCAGCGTGCCGCCGCCGGTCGAGGTCAACGACACCTCGACCGCGGACGCCCGCGCGTGCTTGCGGATGTTGACCAGGGCTTCCTGGCAGATGCGGAAGATCGTGATCGCCGACTCGGCGGGCGGCTCGCGGTCCAGCTCGTGCCGCAGCCGGTACGTGATGCCCCACGGTTGGGCGACGTCGGTGAGGTAGTGGTCGAGGGCCTGCACCAGGCTGTGCCGGTCGAGCTCCGGCGGGCGCAGCCGGAAGACCAGGTTGCGCAGCCGTCCGATGGACGAGCGCACCGCCTCGTCCAGCTGCCGCACGACGGCCGCGTCCTCCTCGGGCAGCCGGTTGGCCAGCAGTTGCAGCCGCATGCCGACGGCGACCATGGACTGGATCGAATCGTCGTGCACGTCCCAGGCGATGCGGCGCCGCTCCAGCTCCTGGGCCTCCACGAGGTGGCTGACGAGCCTGCGCTGCTCGGTCAACGTCCGCTCGACCCGCCGGTGCTCGGTCATGTCGCGGGTGACCTTGGCGAACCCGCGCAGGCGGCCCGCGTCGTCGGTCAGGGCGGTGATGATGACGTTGGCCCAGAACCGGGTGCCGTCCTTGCGCAGCCGCCAGCCCTCGTCCTCGAACCGGCCGACCTCGGCGGCCACCTCCAGCTCGCGCCAGGGCTTGCGCGCCACCAGGTCCTCGGGCGGGTAGAACAGCGAGAAGTGCTCGCCGACGATCTCCTCGGCCGAGTAGCCCTTGATCCGCTCCGCGCCCGCGTTCCAGCTGATCACCCGGCCGGTCGGGTCGAGCATGAAGATGGCGTAGTCGAGCACGCCTTGGACGAGCAGCCGGAACCGCTCCTCGCTCGCCCGCAGCGCCTCCTCGGCCCGCATCCGCTCGGTCATGTCGCGGGTGACCTTGGCGAACCCGCGCAGGCGGCCGGACTTCTCGAACAGGGCGGTGATGATGACGTTGGCCCAGAACCGGGTGCCGTCCTTGCGCAGCCGCCAGCCCTCGTCCTCGAACCGGCCGACCTCGGCGGCCACCTCCAGCTCGTACCAGGGCTTGCGCGCCTCGAGGTCCTCGGCCGGGTAGAAGGTCGAGAAGTGCTTGCCGATGATGTCCTCGGCCGAGTAGCCCTTGATCCGCTCCGCGCCCGCGTTCCAGCTGATCACCCGACCCGTGGGGTCCAGCATGAAGATCGCGTAGTCGACCACGCTGTCCACCAGCAGGCGGTACGCGTCCTCCGGCGGTTGTTCGAGCGCGGGGTGGGAGGAGTGATCAGCGGCCATGGCGTCACTGTGCACGATGCTCTGCCACGGTGCCACGGGCCTGCGCACCCGGCCTCAGGACGTCGCGTCGGCGGCCATCTCGCACCACACGACCTTGCCGCCGCGCTCGGCGTGCGCGCCCCAGGCCGTGGTCAGGTGCTGGACGAGCTGCAGGCCCCACCCGCCGACCGTGGCGGAGAGCCGGGCGCGCGGCAGGACCGGGCTGCCGTCCTCGACCTCGACGCGGAGCCGGCGCGCGTCGCCCGCCAGCCGGATGACGGGGATGGTGGCGGTGTGCCGCAGGGCGTTGGAGACCAGTTCGGAGGCGACGAGCACGACGTCGCCGTGGTCGCCCAGGTAGCCGAGGTCGGTGAGGGTCTTGCGGACGAAATCGCGGGCCAGGCCCGCCGCTCCCCGGTCGATCGGCGCGCTGAACTCAGCGACCGGGCCAGACACCGAGACGTCCACGGTCGTACTCTGCGGTATCGAGCGGTCGGTGCCCAGACGCACCGTCACCGTCGCGTCTAGTGCAGCTGCACTAGTCGAGCAGGCCGTCGCGGCGGGCGATCGCCACCGCCTCCAGCTTCGACCTGGCGCCGAGCTTCTCCAGCACCCGTTGCACGTGGTTGCGCACGGTGTTGCGGGCGACGCCCATGCGCTCGCCGATCTCCTCCGTGCTCGCGCCCTCGGCCATGAGCAGCAGCGCCTCGCGCTCACGGACCGTGAGCGGCACCCCGTTGTCCTTGGCGCGGCCGGTGAGCTTGTCCAGCACGCCCGCGAGCAGCCCGCCGTCGAACACGACCTCGCCGGCCGCCACCCGCAGCACGGCGTCGGTCAGGTCCTCCAGGCGGGCGGACTTGAGCACGAGGCCCGCGGCGCCGGACTCCGCGGCGCGGGCGGCGACGGACACGGTCGCCTCGCCGGTCAGCACCAGCACGCGTGCGCCCCACTCCTCGAAGCCGGGGATCGCGTCCAGGCCGTCGCCGTCGGGCAGCCGGCGGTCCAGCAGCACCACGTCGGGCCGGTGCCTGCGGACCTCGGCCACCGCGTCGGCCACGGAGCCGACCGTGGCCACGACCTCGACCTCGCCCGAGTCCGCCCAGGCCAGCCGGATCGCCTCGGCCACCAGGTGGTGGTCCTCCACCAGGACCGCGCGGACGGGTCGGGACGGGTGGGGTGAGTGCGCCATGCTGTGCAGATCCTCGTCGCTGGTCCGGTCACCCACCCTAGACCTTCCGGTACCACCCGGTCCGATCACCACGCTCGAAGATCGGCACCGTGATCGCACGCGGGGCCGCGGCGAGCGGCATCGCGGGGACCGGGTGGCTGGCGGCGTTCAGGCGACGGTGGTCAGCGCGACCCGACCTGCTCCTCCGCCGGTGCCGGACGCGGGGCGAGGACGCCCGCGAAACCCACCGCCAGCAGGCACAACGCCACCGGCACGAGGAACGCCACGTTCAGCGGGATCCAGTGGGCCAGACCGCCGATCAGCGCCGGACCCGCGAGCAGCCCCACGTAGCCGAGGCCGACGACCCGGGCCATCAACGCGCCCGACGACCGCTTGTCCAGGTTGCCCGCGGCCGAGAAGAGCTGCGGCACGCTGCCCGACAAGCCCAGGCCGAACAGCGCCCAGCCCGCGAACGCCGCCCACACCCACGACGAGAGCACCACGAGCAGGAGCCCGAACGCGGCCAGCGCCGCCCCGTACCGCACGATCGCGACGGGCCCGACGAGCGCGGCGACCCGGTCGGTGGCGAACCGGCCCACGGTCATCGCCACCGCGAACGACCCGTAGGCGAACGCCGCCGTGCTGGTGGAGGTGCCGAGGACGTCCTCGGCGTGCAGCGCGGCCCAGTCGTTGGCGACGCCCTCGGCGAGCATCATGGCGAACGCGATCGCGCCCAGCAGCCACACCAGCTTGGTCGACGGCTTGGCCGACGGCGCGGCCGACGAGGCCTCTGCCGGCTCGGGACGGCCGTCCATCAGGAACCGGCCGGTCACCAGCGACACCACGATGGTGAACACGCCGCACGCGCTCAACGTCACCGTCGTGGGCACGTCGGCGTTCAACGTCACCGCGCCGACGACCGCCGCGATCGCGCCGCCGATCGACCACATCGCGTGGAACGACGCCATGATGGGCCGCGGGTAGGCCCGTTCGACGACCACGGCGTGCGAGTTCATCGCCACGTCGATCGTGCCGTTGCCGAAGCCGAAGCACGCCAGGGCCAGGCCCAGCGTCCACCACGACGTGGCCAGGCCCGGGAAGAACAGGGCGACGCCGAGGAGCACCCCGGCCGCGGGCAGCAGCTTGCGCTGGCCGAGCCGGTCGGCGAGAGGACCGGCGACCTGCATGCCGAGGAACGCCGCCGCGCCGAGCACGAGCAGCAACCCGCCGAGGGTGCTGTGCGAGATGCCGGTCGCGCGTTCGACGTTCGGGATGTGCACCACCCACAGGCCCACGGCGAACCCGTTGATGGTGAAGTAGATCCACGTCGCGACGCGTGCGGCGCGCGGCAGGGGGGTCGTCACAGGTTCTCCAGTCGTTCGGCTACGTGCACGAGCACCCCGCGCGCGGCCAGCTCGCGGCGCACGTCGGTGGGGGTGTCCGAGTCGGTGACCAGCACGTCCGGCCGGTCGGCCGGGCAGACGTGGGCGAGCGCGGTGCGGTCGAACTTCGTGGCGTCGGCGAGCACGATCGTGCGGCCGGACACGGCCATCGCCTGCTGCTTGACCTCGGCGTCGGCCAGGTTGTGCGCGGTGAGCCCGGCGTCCAGGTCGAACGCGCACGGGCTGAGCACGGCGACGTCGAACCGCAGGGCGCGCAGCGACGCCAGCGCCAGCGGGCCGACCATGGCCAGCTCACCGGGCCTCGGCTCGCCTCCGGGCAACAGGAGCCGCACCTCGGGCGCGTCGAGCAGCTCGCGCACCGCGTGCAGGGACAGCGGCATGACGGTGACCGGGCGGCCGCGCAGCAGCTTGGCCACCTCGACCGCCGTCGTGCCGCTGTCCAGCACGATCGTCTCGCCGTCGCGGATCAGCTCGACGGCCGCCGCGGCGATGGCGCGCTTCGCGCCGTTCGCGGTCGCCGTGCGCGCGGTGAACGGGGGCTCGACGCCCGCCGGGCTGAGCGGCACCGCGCCGCCGTGCACCCGGCGCAGCACGCCGCCCGCCGCGAGCAGGTCCAGGTCACGGCGGATGGTCATCTCCGACGCGCCGGTGGCCGCCGCCAGCTCCGCCACGGCGACCTGCGCGCCGGAGCGGAGCCGTTCGACGATCACCCGGTGGCGGTCGGCGCTCTTCACGTGAGCAACCGTCGCAAATCATGTGCGTTCGAACAAGTGAATTGTGCTTACGATCGCAGTCGGTCAGGTCGAGTAGACCTCCAGCTCGTTCACCCGCACGTAGCCGGGCTGGTGCGCGGGGCCCTGCGAGGCGCTGATCCGGACCAGCCGCGAGGTCCGGGCGGGGAAGGTGAGGGAGACGCTCAGCGACGCGTTGTCCGCGACCTCCGCGACGGTCGCGAACGCCGCGCCGTCCCAGACCTGCACCTGGAACGCGCGGATCGGATAGCCCTCGCTGGTGTGGACGACGACCCGGCGGACCGTTTTCGCGCTGCCGAAGTCGACCTGCACCCACTCCGGGCTGCCCGGCGGCCAGGTGCCGGGCGCGTTGGCCCAGCTGTGCGCGCCGCCCGGCCGGGTGTCGCGGACGCAGTCGTTGACGCGGTCGGGGGAGTAGCCGAGGTGCGTGCTGGACGCCGACGCGGTGCTCGCGCACGCCAGGTTGCCGGTCGTGCCGTCGCCGCCCTGGCTGCACGAGGTGAACCGGACCGAGCCGGTGTCGTACTCGCGGTGCGCGGAGTCGGCGAACCGCACCACGGCGTGGCCGGCGTCGTCGTCGCGCCGGTGCCAGGTGACGTTCGCGTCGATCGTCCCGCCGGGGGTCGGGAGGGACAGGGGCACGTCGACCAGCGGACCGCCGTCCTCCTCGTACCACTGGTAGGCGAGCACGTCACCGAGCGCCGAGCGGTCCCACGTGGTGACGAAGACCCCGGACGACTGCCACGAGCCGATGTCGTCCTGCGCGACGCCGGGCAGCGCGATCCGGCGCAGGACGGTTCCCGTGGTGGTGACGACCAGCACCCGCATCTCCCGCTCGCCCTCGAACCAGCTGCCGAACGCGGCGCGGTCGGGCACGCGCCACTGGTGCAGGTGCTCCAAGCCGTTGTCGCGGCGCGACCCGGTCGGGTCGCACACCGCCTGCCCGCTCACCTCCTCCGCCTGGAGGGCCGGCAGGGCGGAGGTCGGTTCGTGGACCGACAGCACCCACACCTCGTTGACGGCGGCGTAGCCCTCGTCGATCGCGTTCGGCAGTGGTCGGACGCCGCCGGTGGGCGAGAGGACGTAGCCGGGAGCGCTGGTGGCCCGTTCGTCGGCGGGCGCGACGGTCAGCACGACGTCGTCACCGGTGGTGACCCCTTCGTCGGCATCGGGGATGTGGATCTGCGCGTCGTAGGCGAAGCCGTTGACGCTCCGCAAGCCCGCGACGGCGGTCTTGAGCTCGACCCACCACGGCTCGTACGGGTTGACGACGTAGGAGTCCTCGGCGGCTTCGACGACCTCCCGCAACAACGCGTCGGTGTCGCCGTGGGACCGGGTGCTCGCGAGGTAGCGCACGAGCGCGCGGAGCCGGCTGTCGGCCGAGGCGGTCAGCACCGGCTGGACCAGGGCTTGCAGCTTCTGGTTGATCACGGTGTCGTCGGTGGGCGCCGCGGCGGCGGGCAGTGGTGCGACGGCCGCGAGCGCGGCGCCGACGAGCAGGGCGGCGAGCGTGGCGGCGATGGATCTTGTGCGTCTCATGGACGAGAACCTCCCCAGGTTTGCGCTACCGCAACGCTCCCGTTCGCACCGCGCGCCCACCATCCGCCGACCCGGTCATCCGCTCGCCCCACCGCTACCGCCCGGGGGCGGTCACCGAACGACCTCCAGCACGCCCATCATGCCCAGGTCCTCGTGGGAGGCGATGTGGCAGTGGTAGACCGTGCGGCCCGGTTCGCCGCGGAACGGGACGGCGATCGTGACGGTGCCGCCCGGTGGGACGTTGACGGTGTCGCGCCACGCCCGCAGCGGTTCGGGAGCGCCGTTGCGGGACAGCACCTGGAACGAGTAGCTGTGCAGGTGGAACGGGTGGTCGGTGGTGTGGTCGTTGACGACGTCCCAGACCTCCAGCGTGCCCAGGCGCGCCTGCAGGTCCACGCGGTGGTGGTCGAAGGTCTTGCCGTCCAGCGTGAAGTGGTCGGTTCCCGTGCCGTCGAACGCGATCCGGCGGCGGCGCACGGCGTTCGCCTCGTCGAGCGCCTCCACGTCGCGCAGCCGTGCGGGCAGGGCGACGGGAGGCAGGCCCGGTGGCACGTCCAGCGCGGCCAGGCGGAACGCGGCGCTCGCCGCACCGCCCTCGCCGTAGACCGAGTACGGCAGCGCGGTGAGTTCCAGGCGACCGGCGACGGTGGTGTCCACCAGCACCTCGGCGCGTTCACCGGGCGCCAGCAGGACCTCCGTCAGCTCGACCGGCTCGGCCACGAAACCGCCGTCGGTCGCGACCAGGTGCAGGGGCGTGCGCTCACCCGAGCGCAGCACGCCGACCAGCAGGTGGTCGCCGGCGGTGGCGTTGAGCAGGCGCAGGCGGGTCCGGCCGCTGGTGGGCGCGAGCACGGGCCGCACGGCGCCGTTGACGCTGATGTCCTGGCCGGTGCGGGTGAACACGAGCAGCCGGTCGTCGCACGACTTCAGCAGTTCGTCGGTCGCGCCGGTGACGACGATCGGTCCGGCCAGGCCCGCGAGCAGCTGTCGTTCGACGTCGCCGTGCGCGTGCGGGTGGTACCAGTAGGTGCCGGCCACGCCCTCGGGCACGGCGAACTCCTGCGTGCTCGTCGCGCCGGGCGGCAGGTGGGTCAGCGGCGCGTCCACGGCGGGTGCGAGCGGGAGGCCGTGCAGGTGGAGGCTGCTGTCGGCGTCGAGGTCGTTGCGGAAACCGAGTCGGACCCGGTCGCCCTCGCGGAGCTTGACCAGCGGACCGGGCGCGGAACCGTTGTAGCGCAGGGAGTCCCCGGACGCGGCGGCGACCAGTTCGCCGCGCAGCACGCCGTCCGCGCCCGCGTGCAGCGGCAGGGTGGTGTGCTCGGGGAGTGGCGGGCCGTCGGCCGGCCCTGGCGCGGCGAGGGTGGCGCGCAGGAGCGGCACACCGCCGGCGACGAGCGCCCCGGCGGTCAGGCCGCCCGCGATCAGCGCGGTCCGCCGGGACATCTTCCGCTCAGCCATGGTGGTGCGCTCCGGAGGGCGTCTCGGTCGCGGTCGTGGTGGGGGTCAACGCGCCCTCGGTGACGGTTAACCGGCCGACCATGCCCTTCTCCTGGTGGTCACCGGCCGCGCAGTGCACCGCGTACTGGCCAGGTCGGGCGTTCACCACGGCGATCCGGGTCCGGCCGCTGGGCACCTCGACGTCCACTCCCAGCTCGGTGATCGTGAACGTGTGGTTGTCGTCGGTGTCGTTGGTGAACTTGAACGCCACCGGCTGACCGCGACCGACGCGCAGCTGGGCGGGGGAGAACTTGAAGTTCGTCAGGTCCACGGTCGGCAGCGCGGCGAGCTGCTCGTCGGTGAGGGACCCGGTGTCGTCGGACTGCGGCCACCCGACGATCAAGGTCGCCGCCAACGCCACCCCGACGGCCGCGCCACCGCCGAGCCCGACGAGCCGCTCACCGTGGCCGGTGCCCGGTCGCAGCACCAGGACCAGCGACGAGACGATCGCGACCCCGGCGGCCACCACGAGCGCCGCCGCGACCGCGAAGGGCAGCACGTCACCGGGGCGGACCAGGTCGAACGCCAGCTCCACCGGCCGGATGAACACGACCAGGGCCGCCACGGCGATGGTCACGACCGGCGCGACCCGGACCCGTCGCCACAGCAGTGCGGCGGCGGCCAGGGGGAGGGCGGAGAGGGCGGCCATGCCCGGGTTGGGTTGGCCGGCGAGGACCAGGAAGGCGATCGCGTTCGCCACGGCCAGCACTGCGGAGGCTGTGAGGGCGGTGGTCGGCGAGGGCGTTCGGCGGTCGAGGGCAGGGGCGGTCATGACAACTCCCGGGCGTGTGATTGGTTAGTCACTCACTACGTCTACAGCTCACCGCGTGGGCCGGTCTTCTGTCAAGTGATGCTGAGAGTGTGGCCGGTTTCGACTGGTGAGTGTTCAGTCACTCTTGTGGATCTGGTAACGGCGTCGAGAACCGCGTCGATGACCTGCGTACATACGTTCGGTGTCAAAGGGGGTGCCTCATGGAGGACCCTGCGGCAGGTCTGTTCCTGCTGAAGGCCGAGGTTCCGGTCGTCGTCACCGGCGAGGAGGACCACCAGGCTTGGCTGGCGAGGTACCCCGTCGCGCCGGGCGGGAGCTGGCGCGTCGTGGTCGCCCTGGCGTGGTGCACGATCAACTCCGGCAAGTACCTGGGCCAGTACGCCATCGAGGTCCGGTTGGACGGGCAGCGGGTCGGTGAGCTGACGTACCTGATGTCACGGCGGTACGCGGACATCATGGGCCAGGTGATCGACGCCGGCGGAAGGCCGGGCTGCGAGGCGGTGATCCGGGTCGGCGAGCGCGGTCACGAGATCGTGGTCCAGCTGCCGCGCGACCCGTCGGCCGTCGTCGTGCCGGCAGGGGCCTTCGCCTCGCCGGTGAAGCGGAAGTCCCGCCGTCCGATGTGGATCGCCGCCGGGGCGGTGGTGTTCCTGTTCGTCGTCATCGGGGCCCTCGCCGACGAGCAACCGTCCACAACGGACTCAGCTGCCACGCTGAGCACGACCGCGACCGACGCGACAACCACCGTGCCGACAACCACCCTGCCGACCACGACCACGACCACGACGACAACCGTGCCGACCACGACCACGACAGCCCCGCCGACCACCACGACCACGACCACGACGACCCTTGCCGAGCCGGCCCCGAAGCCCCAGCCCCAGCCCAATCCGGAGCCGAAGCCGAAGCCGCAACCTCAGCCGCAGCCGCAGCCGCAGCCGGAAACCCTAGCCCCGCCACCGCCCGCGCCGAACCAGGGCTGCCACCCGAGCTACGAGCCGTGCGTGCCCATCGCGAGCGACGTCGACTGCAAGCCCGGCAAGGGCAATGGCCCCGCGTACGTGACCGGCCCGATCAAGGTCATCGGTCCCGACGAGTACCAGTTGGACGCCGACCACGACGGCGTCGGCTGCGAGTAGGCGTCCGGAAAGGGAGAGGTGTCATGTCACGGAGGTTCGGTTCGTTATTGGCGTTGGTGGTGGTCGTGGCGGGCGCTGTGGCGGCCACGGCCGGCGCGGCCAACGCGGTGACGGTGGAGCAGGTCTGCGCCGGCACGTGGGCGGTCACCTACGACCCGCCCATCACCAACACGCCGCAGGTCGTGCGCGGCAACCTCACCGGGGTCTTCCCCACGTGCACGAACCCGGCCGCGCCCAGCGGGTTCTACGGCCAGGAGTTCACCGACACGGTGTCGTGCGCGACGCTGCTCACCGCGGGCGCGGCGTCGCGCACGTACACGTGGACCAACCCGCTGGCCGCGCCGACGACGTTCACCTACAACTGGACGGTCAGCGACGTCGCCGGCCAGGCCGTGATCACCAACACCGGCCTGATCACCAGCGGCACGTTCGCGGGCGCGAGCGCGGAGCAGGTGGCCGTGCTGGTGACACCGGACGTCCTGCAGTGCGCCGGCGCCGGGATCTCCAGCCTCACCGGCCCGACCACGCTGACCGTCTTCCGCCCGTAGCCGCGCCGGTCACCAGTCGAGCGGGAGGGTGGCGACGTAGTCGGTGAGCAGGCCGGTGATGAGCCGGTGGTCGTTGAGGGAGAAGTGCCAGTCGCAGCCGAGCCGGTCGAGCCTCGGGTCCTCGTAGTTCCAGAAGCGCACGAGGTCGTCGCCGCCCGCGTTGCGGGTGGTGACGACCTGCCGGGCGGCCTCGGCGAACAGGTCCGTGGCGCTGACCACGATGACGGTGTCGGGGCCGTACTGGGCGCGGAGCTTGTCGAGGAAGCCCAGGTACGCGGTCCGGTAGGCGGCGGTCAGGCTGTCGGGGGTCCACGGCTCGCCGGGGTTGATCGCGGTGGAGAAGTCGTTGGTGCCCAGGCCGACGACCACGAGCTGGGGCCGCCACGTGTCCGGGTTGCGCCACACGTCGCCGGCCACGTTCTGCAGGCCGCGGTCGTAGTAGGTGCGGAACGTGGTGTCCGGGTCGCCGCCGTTGTAGTTGCGGACCATGCCGCGGCCGGAGTGGGCGTTGACCTGGTAGTCGGCGCCGAGGGCGCGGGCGGTGAGGGGGCCGAACGCGAGGTCGGTGTTGGTGTTGCGGTCGACGCCGCCGTTGGCCGAGCAGTCACGGGTGGTGGAGGTGTTGCCGTAGCCCGCGGTCAGCGAGTCGCCGATGAACTCGATCTGGCGGGTGCGCGCGGCGGGCTTGGCGAGGATCTCGCCGCCGGCGGCGGGCAGGAACCCGCCGAACTCGCCGCTGGCCCAGGTGCTCTCGGTGCGCTTGACCAACCGGACGGTGTGCTCGGCGTCGGTCAGGCCGTTGATCCACCGGGTGACCCGGCCGGGCGTGACCAGCGTGGCGACGGTCCGGCCGTCGACCTGGACGTCGTAGTCGTTGACGGCGTCGTTGAGCACGATGCCGACACCGGTGCCGCGGAAGCGGCTCTCGAAGTAGATGCCGGGCCACGTGTACCGCGCGGTGTCCGCGGTGGCCCGGACCCGGCCGACGGTGTGCGTCCGGCCGAGGATGTCGGACACCGGCGGCGTGGACGTCGTCGTGGTGGTGGTCGACGTGACGGTGGTCCCGGTGCACGGGGTGCCGTTGAGCGCGAAGTCGGTGGGCGCCGGGTTCGAGCCGGTCCACGAGCCGTTGAAGCCGAACCCGGCGCTCGCGCCGGTGCCGAGGCGGCCGTTCCAGCTCACGCTGTCGACCTGGACCCGCGCGCCGGACTGGCTCACCGTGCCGTTCCAGAGCTGGGTGACCTTCTGGCCGGCGGCGAACGACCACGTCAGCCGCCAGCTCGCGACCGGGTCGCCGAGGTTGGTGACGCTCGCGTTCGCGCCGAAACCACCCGACCACTGGTTGGTCACCTGGTAGGTGACCTTGCAGCCGACGGCCGCTTGGGCCGGTGCGGTGACGGCGACGGCGGTCAAGGCCGCGGTCACGCCGACGACGGCCACGCCGGCGATCGCCGACCGATAGCGGGTGGTGTGCACCTGTTCCTCCACGATCCGGGTCCGACGCTGGGCCTGGGAACGCTCCCGGGCGACCGTAGCGAAGAAGTTGCGCAGCGAGAAGGTCTGGCGCGGATCGGGCCGGGGAGCGTATCGATTGGTGTCAGGCCCGATCGGCTCGGGTCAGCGCGACCACCGGGATCGTGCGGGTCACGCCGGCCTGGTAGCCCGCGTAGAACGGGTACCGACGGGCCACGGTCTCGAACGCCCGATCACGCTCCGCGCCGTCGAGGACGACCGCGTCGGCGGCGAACCGCTCGCCTTCCACCTCGACGGTGACCTCGGGGGTGGACACCAGGTTGTGGTACCAGTCCGGGTGGCGCGGCTTGCCGAAGTTGCTGGCCACCACCAGGTAGCGGTCGCCGTCGCGGTGGTGGAGCGTGAGGATGCTCCTCGGCTTGCCCGACCGCGCACCGGTCGTGGTCAGCCGCAGCAGGTCCATGCCGGCCATCGCGCCGCCGACCCGGCCGCCGTTGGCGCGGTACTCCTCCAGGACGGCCGCGTTCCACGCGAAGACCTCCTCGCGGGACGCGTCCGGTGCCGGAACCTTCTCGCTGGCCTTAATGCTCACCCGTGCTCCTTAGCTGATTGCTCGTGCCGCAGGACCCGGTCGTGGCGCGGACTGCCGGTTCCGCGCCGGGTTCCCCGTCCCGAAGATATGCCGGGACACCAGCGTCCGCACCCGTCTGCTGTGAGGTGCCGGGTGATCAGCGGTGCACGTCGTGGGCATCACCCGATCGTTCGGTTCGTGCGCGCACGCCCGGCCGAGGAACGCTCCCGGTGCCAGGATCCCGGGCGAGAACCTGGTCCTCGAACGAGGTAGGAGCGCGAATGCAGGTCCCGTGGCGGTTCCTGGTCGTCCTCGCCGTCGGCGCCGTCACGGTGTCGAGCACGGCCGCCGCGCCGGCCGACGTGGCGACCCGGCAGCACGCGCCCGCGCTGGAGCTGGACGGCGACTCGTTGACCTGGTCGCGGTTGGTGGAGGTGCTCGAAGCCGACCGCGTCACCGTCCGCCTCGGCCTGAAGTCCCGCCAGGAGATGGTCAAGACCCGGCAGGGCGCCGAGGCGGCGCTCGCGGCCGGGCAGCGCGTGTACGGGTGGAACCAGGCGTTGGGCCCGTTGAAGGACCAGCCGCTGCCCGAGGCGGACCGGGTGGAGTTCCAGCGCCGGGTGCTGCGCTCGCACGCCGCCGGTGTCGGTCCCGCGCTGGACGACCGGGTGGCGCGGTTGGCGTTGGTGCTGCGGGCCAACACGATGGCGCGCGGCACGATGGGGGTGCGGCCGGAGTTCGTCGACCGGATCCTGGAACTGGTCAACGCCGGCGTCACGCCGCGGATGCCGGAGATCGGGTCGTTGGGCACCGGCGACCTCCAGCCGATGGCGGCGGCGGGCCTGGTGCTCACCGGCGAGCCCGCGCCCGCCCGCTTCCAGGGCCGGGAAGCGCCCGCGCCGGAGATCCTCGCCGCGGCCGGCGTCGCGCCGACGTTCCAGCTGGCGCAGGGCGAGGCGTTGCCGCTGATCAGCGGGAGCAGCGTGGTCACCGCGCGGTACGTCGACGCGGTCGTGCGCGCGGAACGGCTGCTCGACACCTATGACGGTGCGTTCGCGTTGTTCCTGGAGGCGACCAGGGCCGAACAGGGCGCGTTCGACGCCCGCACCCACGACGAGCGGCGCATCCCCGCCGAGGTCGAGGCCGCCCGCGTCACCAGGGCGTTGATCTGCGGCACGGGGTGGATGACCGAGGAGGGGCGCAAGGCGATCAGCGACGAGGGTCCGCGCATCCAGGACGCCGTGTCGGTGCGCGCCACCCCGCACATCGTCGGGGCGCTGCGGCAACGGCTGACCGACGCCCGCGTTCACGTCGAACGCGAGGCGAACGCGTCCACGTCCAACCCGCTGGTGTTCGCCAAGCCGGGCGGCGGCCACGAGTTCGTCATGGGCGGCAACTGGGACGCCGCGCTGCTCGGCCACGAGATCGACTCGCTCAACGCCCAGATCGCCGACCTCGGCGTGCTGTCGCAGGAGCTGTCCGCGCGGCTGCTGTCCGAGAAGTGGAGCTACCACCTGCCGGCCAACCTCGCCGGCGGCGAGATCGGGCTGAACTCCGGCATGGTGCAGGCGCAGACCGTCGCGGTGGCGCTGGTGCCGGAGATGCAGCAGCTGGCCACGCCCGCCGGCACGCTGTCCCGGCCGGCGAAGTTCGGGCAGGAGGACCACAACACGATGGCGATGGCCTCGGTCCGCGCCCTGCACGCCAACCTCGACCGCCTGGAGACGGTGCTGGCGGTGCACGTGCTGATGGCGGCCCAGGGGATCGACCTGATCAAGGACAAGATGGCCGCGTTCCCGTTGGGCCAGGGCACGGACCGGCTGCACCAAGCCGTGCGGCGGCACATCGCGCCCTTGGTCGACGACCGCTACCTGACCCCGGACCTGGAGAAGGCGACGGAACTCGTGCGCAGCGGCGAACTGAGCCGGGAGGTGCGGGCCGCCCTCTCGCCGGGGCAGGACAAGTGCGCGGCGTAGGCAGGGTTTCTGCGGTCGCTTAGCCGACCGGTGTTGGTCCCCTCACGCCCTCCGCCGTCCGGCCGCACTCGCGCCAACCCGGCCTACGGTGCCGCACGGCCCGCTTAAGGTGCGGGGATGGCGGAGGACGGGTTCGTCGAGGTACGCGGGGCCAACCGGGGCAACAACGTGATCCTGCACCTCTTCGCCCTGGCGTTGATGGTCACCGGACCGATCGTCTACGCGGCCAACGACGGCGGCACCGTCGGCATCGTGCTCACCGTGGTGCTGCTGCCGCTGGGCATCGCCGTGTGGCGCGGTATCGCACGCGCCAAGCGGCGGCTGCTGCGCCTGGACGAGGTAGGTCTGCCCGCGACCGCCGAGGTCCTGTCGATGGAGCCGATCAGCGAGGACTCCACGATTCGCGTCCGGCTGCGGATCAGCGGCCCGGACGTGCCCGAGTTCGAGATCGAGCACGACGCCGGGTACCACCCCAGCCTCAGGCCCGGGAACAAGCTCGTCGCGGCGGTCGACCCCGACGACCACCGCGACTTCGAACTGGACTACTAGGACAGGACCTTCCGCGCGGAGCCGGACCGAGGCCGCCTCGGATAACAGGGAGTGCCGCCGAACGCCGGCCTCCAGCGGGCTCGGGAGGTCCGCGATGGTTCGGACCTTTGTGTGGGATTGAGCGGTGACGCTGTGGGAGCGCTCCCAACTGTGAGGCTTCTTGTTGTCTTCTGCGGGGGTTTGTGGATAGATGAACGGCGTTTGTGATGGGCCTCATAGTCGAGCCCCGAGGAGAGTTACATGCCCCGTGCCGCCAGACGGCTGTCCGCCCTGCTCTTGGCACTCCTGCTCACCCCCGTCCTCGCCGGTACCGCGACCGCCGCCGCGCCGCCCGCGCACGGCCTCAAGGGCGAGTACTTCCGGATGTCCGCTCCCGGCGCCCGCGACTTCGCCGAGTCCGGCGGCGCCACCCTCGACCCGAACGTCGACTTCGCCGACCTGACCGGCACGTTCCAGCAGCTCACCGGCCGCACCGAGCACACCACGGCCCGCTGGACCGGCAGCCTCACCGCGCCCGCCACCGGCGACTACACCTTCCACGCCATCGGCGACAACGGCTTCCGCCTGTTCCTCGACGGCGCGCCGGTCATCGACCACTGGGTCGGCGACTGGGACGTCGAGCAGCACAGCGCGCCGGTCCACCTCGTCGCGGGCGAGCGGCACGACTTCCGGATGGAGCTCTTCCAGGACGTCGGCGGCGCGAACCTGCGCCTGCGCTGGTCGACGCCGACGCTGGCCAAGCAGCCGGTGCCGGAAACGGCGTTCCTCCCGCCCGCCGACTTCCCGGTCTACCCGGTCGGCCTGACCGTGTCACCGGACGGCCGGCGGCTGGAGGCGGCCTTCGACCAGCCGGTGACCGCCCTCGGCGACCTGAAGTCGCACCTCAAGGTCGAGGTCGACACCGTGCCGTTCCCGATCGAGTCCGCCGCCGTCGACCGGCGCGACCGCACCAAGGTGATCGTGAAGCTCGGCGCGACCATCCAGAAGCCGCAACGCGTCCGGGTCACCTACGACGGCAGCGGCGGCCTGGTCGTGGGCGCGGAAACGGTGCCGCGGATCATCCGCAGCGCGACCAACACCTCCACCCAACGCCTGCTGACCGAGTGGGGCGAGGAACTCGACGAGGACCACCCGCTGCCCGAGTACCCGCGCCCCCAGCAGGAGCGCGACGAGTGGCTCAACCTCAACGGCCGGTGGGAGTTCTCCGCCGCCACCGCCGGGCAGCAGCCCGCGTTCGGCCGCGCGCTGCCCGAGCGGATCACCGTGCCGTTCCCGGTGGAGTCCCAGCTCTCCGGGCTGGAACGCCACGAGGACCACATGTTCTACCGCCGCCAGTTCGAGGTGCCGCGCGACTGGCGCGTCGGCCGCGGCCAGCGGCTCAAGCTCAACTTCGGTGCGGTCGACCACCACGCCAGGGTGTGGGTGGACGGCACGCTCGTCGCCGAGCACACCGGCGGCTACACCGCGTTCACCGCCGACATCACCGACGCCCTGCGCGGCGGCGGCAGGCACGAGCTGATCGTCGCCGTCACCGACACCACCGGCGACAACCAGCCCATCGGCAAGCAGTCCCGCAACCCCGGCGGCATCGTCTACACGCCGTCCTCGGGCATCTGGCAGACCGTGTGGCTGGAGCCCGTGCCGGACAAGGCGATCGACGACGTGAAGACCACGCCGGACATCACCAAGGGCACGCTCACCGTCCACGTGTCGTCCTCGACGGCCTCGGCGAACGCCAAGGTCACCGCCACCGCCCGAGACAAGCGGGGCACGAAGGTCGGCACGGTCACCGGCGCGCCGAACACCGACCTGACCCTGCCGGTGCCGAACCCGCGCCTGTGGAGCCCGGACGACCCGTACCTGTACGACCTGGACGTGACCCTGGAGGACGGTCGCAGCAAGGACGAGGTCGAGAGCTACTTCGGCATGCGTTCCATCGGTGTGCGCACCGTGGCCGGCTTCCCGAAGCTCGTCCTCAACGGCGAGCCGGTGTTCTCGCTGGCCATGCTGGACCAGGGCTTCTGGCCCGACGGCCTCAACACCGCGCCCAGCGACGAGGCGCTGGCGTGGGACATCAAGGCCCAGAAGGACCTCGGGTTCAACGCGCTGCGCAAGCACATCAAGGTCGAGCCCGCCCGCTGGTACTACCACGCCGACCAGCTCGGCATGTTGGTGTGGCAGGACTTCGTGAACGTCAACGTCACCGACGAGACCGGGCAGCAGGCGTTCCTGACCGAGGGCAGGCGCGCGATGGAGCAGCTGCACGACTCGCCCGCCATCATCGGCTGGGTCGTGTTCAACGAGGGCTGGGGCGAGTGGAACCGGGAGGAGACCGGCCGCATCACCGAGTCGGTCAAGGCCGCGGACCCGTCCCGGGTCGTCAACGCGCACAGCGGCGTCAACTGCTGCGCGTCGAAGGGCGACTCGGGCAAGGGTGACGTGATCGACCACCACGACTACAACAACACCGACCCGGCCTGGCCGGACGCCACCCGCGTCGCGATGGACGGCGAGCACGGCGGGTTCACCCTGCGCACGCCCGGCCACCAGTGGCCCGGCGCGCCGGCCGTGATCTACAGCGGCGTGCCCGACAAGGCCGCGTTGACCGCGAAGTACGTGTCGAACACCGAGACGTTCTACCTCGACGCGGCCGGCGCGGAGCTGTCCGGGTCGGTCTACACGCAGATCACCGACGTGGAGACCGAGCTGAACGGCCTGTGGACCTACGACCGGCGGGAGATCAAGGTCGACCCGGGACCGGTGCGTGAGATCAACAGGCGGGTGGTCGCGGCCGGCGCCGCGGCGGCCGAGCGCACGTACGACGGCAAGGGCTCCTGGTCCTTGGACGGCAACGGCGACGACACGAGCGGCGCGCCGAACCCGTTGTCCCTCACCGGGGACGCGGCGTGGACGGCCGGCGTGCGCGGGCAGGCGCTGGCGTTCGACGGGAACGGCGACTACGCCCAGACCACCGGACCGGTGCTCGACACCACCGGCTCGTACTCGGTGTCGGCGTGGGTGCGGATGGACTCGCTGCCCGGCAACTACGCCACCGCCGTCAGCCAGGACGGCCGGCGCGTGGAGAACCCGTTCTACCTCCAGTACGGGCAGGGCCGGTGGGCGTTCAGCGTGCCCGGCGGCCGGCGGGCCACGCTGGCCGCCACACCGGAGCTCGGCCGCTGGTACCACCTGGTCGGCGTGCGTGACGAGGCGGCGGGCGAGACGCGCCTGTACGTCGACGGCGTGCGTGCGGCCGCGATCCCGATCGGGCCGGACGAGGTGAGCACCGGACCGTTGGCCGTCGGCCGCGCCAAGTACGCGGGCGTCCGCGGCGACTTCTGGCACGGCGCGGTCGACGAGGTCCGAGCCGTGGACCGCGCCCTGACCGACGCGGAGGTGGCCGAGCAGCACGCGGCGCGCTGACCGGGCACGTGAGGACGGAGGGCTGCGGGATGACGGTCCCGCAGCCCTCCGTGCTCGACCAGCGTGTTCTGCCGGGCGTGACAGCTTCAGGTCACAGGTCCTGCCGGTGGCCCGTCGCTCCCTAAGGTGGGTGAATGATCTTCCCTTTGAAGCCGTGGTGAGCGGGCACGGCGTGGTCGACCGCGCTCAGCGACTGCTGCGGGAACGGATAGTCCTGCTGACCTCCGAGGTCGACGACGCGGCGGCCGACCAGGTCGTCGGCCAACTCCTGCTCATGGAACAGGCCGATCCGACCGCGGACATCCACTTCTACCTCAACTCGCCGGGCGGCGGGGTCACCGCGGGCATGGCGATCTTCGACACGATGCGGCACATCCGCCCCGACGTGGTCACCTGGGCCGCCGGACTGGCCGCCGGCATCGCCGCGGTCCTGCTGTCGAACGGCGCGCCGGGCAAGAGGTACGCGCTGCCGCACGCCAAGATCATGATGATGAAGCCGTCGTGGCCGGCCGACCCGACCCCGGCGCAGCTCGACATGCTCGCCCGGACCACCGACGAGATGACGGCCATCGTCGCGGCGCAGACCGGTCAGCCCGTCGAGCAGGTCGCCGCGGATGCCGCCGTGGGCAGGTGGTTCACCGCGGAGGAGGCCCTCGCCTACGGCCTGGTCGACGGGATCCGCGACCGGCTGGGCCGCAACCCGCAGTGATCCGCCGGGGTCGTGGGCGGCTCGGCGTGGGAGGCTTCGCGCTGCCGCGGCTCGACTGGTCGGCCGTGAAATCCGGGTGCGGGCACGGGGGAGGGCGGGTGTACTCCCGTCATGGTCGAACACCGTCAGCGTCACACCGACGAGTGGGTCGCGCACTTCGTCCGCCGGGGCCACCGCGCGCCGCGCCCGCTGGCCGCCGGGGTCGAGGGCGCGGTCTACCGGCTCGACGCGGGTCTGGTCGCCAAGGTGTGGAGCGGCCGGCCGCCGGCGGACCTCGACCTCACGCGTCGGGTCTACGTCGACGTCGCCCGGCACCGGCTGCCCTTCGCCACGCCGGAGATCCTCGACACCGAGGTCCACGACGGCGTCCTCGTCACCTACGAACGGGAGCTGACCGGGACACCCTTCCGCGCCGACCCGGTCATGACCTCCGCCGAACGCGACCTGCCCGCCACCGAGACCACCGCGCTGCTGACGGTCCTGCGCGGCCTCGCCACCGTGCCCGGCACCGAGGCCATGCGCGAACTCACCGTCCAGGGCGACGACCGCCCCCTCTGGCAGGGGCACGCGCGGTTCCCCGACGCGCTCGCCGCCCTCGTCCGCCGTGCCGCCCGCCGCCACGGCGACCTGCTCGCCTCCCACGTCCCGGACCTGCACGCCACGGTGGCACGGGTCCTCGCCGCCCTCACGGCCCTGCCCGACCCACCCGTCAGCGTCGTCCACGGCGACCTCGTCCCGCCCAACATCCACGTGGACGACACCGGCCGCCCCACCGCCGTCCTGGACTTCGGCTTCTTCACCACCGCCGGCGATCCCGCGTTCGACGCCGCCGTCACCGCCGCCGTCTGGGACATGTACGGACCCCACGCCGACCACCACACCGCGACCCTCACCCGCCTGTTCGCCGACGAGCTCGGCCACCCCGTCGAGACCCTCGCGCTCTACCAGGCCGTGTACGCCCTCACCACCTACGACCTGTTCTCCGCCGACGGCGGCGACGGCCACTTCCACTGGTGCGCCGCCCTTCTCCGGAGCAGGGCGACCCGGGGTGGCAGGGTGTGGCCATGAGCACCTTCGTGTTGGTCCACGGCGGGGGCGGCAGCGGTCGGGACTTCGAGCGCCTCGAACCCGAGCTGCGCGTGCGCGGCCACGACGTCGTGGCCCCCGACCTGCCCATCGACGACCCGGCGGCCGGGCTCGCCGAGTTCACCGAGACCGTCGTGGACGCCATCGGCGAACGCCGGGACCTCGTGGTGGTGGGGCACTCCTACGGTGGCTTCACCGCACCGCTGGTGTGCGCACGGCTGCCCGTGCGGCTCCTGGTGTTCCTCGCCGGGATGGTGCCCGCGCCGGGGGAGAAGCCGGGCGACTGGTGGGACAACACCGGCTTCGAGCACCCCGAGGGCCTCGACGACACCGAGGTGTTCTTCAACGGCGTCCCGGCCGACGTCGTGGCGCGGGCCCAGGCGCACGGCCGATCGCAGGTCAGCGCGGAGTCCTCCGAGCCTTGGCCGCTCGACGCGCTGCCGGACGTGCCCACCCGCGTGCTGCTGTGCCGGGACGACCGGTTCTTCCCGCCGGAGTTCCAACGGCGGGTCGCGCGCGAGCGGCTCGGCCTGGAGCCCGACGAGATCGACGGGCCGCACTGCGTCCCGGTCAGCCACCCGGTGGAGCTGGCCGAGAGGCTCGTCTCGTACCTCTAGCCGGCGCGGTGTCCCGGGTGGGGCGGGTCGTCGGGAACCGCCGGCAGTATGGGTCCATGCCTGCCAATCTCGAGAGCTCCGCCGGCGTGGCCGTGGAGAACGACTACGACGGCTTCGCCGAGGCGTACGCGGCGGAGAACGAGACCAGCCTCCTCAACGCCTACTACACCCTGCCCGCGGTCCTCGACCTGGTCGGGGACGTGGCCGGGCGGCGGATCCTCGACGCCGGCTGCGGCTCCGGCACGGTGACCGCGGCGCTGCGCGACCGCGGCGCCGTCGTGTCCGGTTTCGACCGCAGCGCCAAGATGGTGGAGCTCGCCCGGCGGCGACTGGGCGACGACGTGGACCTCCGGGTCGCCGACATCGCCGCGCCGCTGCCGTACCCCGACGCCGCGTTCGACGACGTCGTCGCGGCCCTGGTGCTGCACTACCTGGAGGACTGGACCGGACCGCTGGCCGAGCTGCGGCGCGTGCTGGAGCCCGGCGGGCGGCTGGTCGTGGTCGTCAACCACCCCCTCCTCGTCAAACTGGTGGATCCCGCGGCCGACTACTTCGCGACCAGCAAGTGGTCCAGCGAGCACAGCTTCAACGGTCAGCCGGCCGTGCTCACCTACTGGCACCGGCCGCTGCACGCGATGACCGACGCCTTCACCGCGGCCGGCTTCCGCACCGCCGTCATCAGCGAACCGCACCCGGCGCCGGAAGCCCGCGAGCTGTTCCCCGACGAGCTGGCGAAGTTCCCCTCCGGGGCGTTCCTGAGCTTCCTGTTCTTCGTCCTGGAAGCGGTCTAACCGGGGGCACGTCGGCGGGGGTGGGGCAGTGGGAGAGCGGGGCCTGCTCGGCTCGTCGTTCGGCACGGCGGCGGCCGCGTACGCCGAGCACCGCCCGGACTACGCGCGGGCCGCGGTGCGGTGGGCGGTGGAGTTCTCGCCCGGCCGGCGGGTGCTCGACCTCGGCGCCGGCACCGGCAAGCTGACGGCCACGCTGCTCGCGTCGGGTGCCGACGTCGTCGCGGTCGAGCCCGACCCGGCGATGTTGACCGAGTTGCGCCGCGCGTTGCCGGGCGTCCGTGCCCTGGCGGGTAGCGCGGAGGCGATCCCCCTGCGGGACGCGTCCGTCGACGCGGTCCTGGCCGGCAACGCCCTGCACTGGTTCGACCTCGCCGTGGCGGGGCCGGAGATGGCCAGGGTGCTCGCGCCCGGCGGTGTGCCGGCCGGCCTGTGGAACGTGCTGGACGACCGGGTCGACTGGGTCGCGGGACTCACGCGGGTCGCCGGGAGCGCGGCGGTCGGTCCGCGTGACACGGTGATCAGTTGGCGCGCGGCGACGGCGGGCCTGCACCTTCCGGAGACCGGGGCCGCCCGGTTCGGCTCACCGGAGCAGGTCGAGTTCCCGCACGGGCAGCGCCGCACCGCCGACTCCCTCGTCGCGACGCTCGCGACCCGCGCCGGGATGCTCGTCATGCCGGAACGGGACCGCGACGCCACGCTCGGCGCGATCCGGGCCTTCCTCGCGAGCCGACCGGAAACCGGCCGGGGCGGGTTCACCCTGCCCATGCAGACCGGCGTGCTCCGCGCCCGGCGGCTCTGAGGGCCGGTGTCCTTCGATCGGTTGTCGGTCATCGCCGTTCGGTGACGGTCACGGTGTCGCCGTCGGCACCACGACTCGCGCCGGACGTCGCGCTACGAGTGCGATCCCCACGGCGTCGCGGACATCGTCCACAGAGGACCCGCGGCCGGGCGTGAGCACGACCCGGCCCCGGTGCGCGTCACTGCTTGGGCGGGGTCGGGTGGCCTTCCGACGCCTGCACGACGACGATGCCCTGGCCGGACAGCGCGAGCTGGTACGCCTCACCCGAGCCGCGCCCGATGGCGGCGCCGAGCTTGGCGGTCTTGCGGATCGAGGACTGCAACGAGGTGGACCACAGGACGGAGGACTGCATGTCGACGTACGTCGGCACGTCCACGTTCAGCACGACCGGCGTGCCGAAGGCGGTGACGGCGAGCGCGCCGGTGCCGGTGAACGTCGTGTTGAACAGGCCGCCGCTGAGCATCGACGCGCCTTCGACGCGGTTGATGTCCCACGTGAGCGTGCTCTCGAACGCGAGCACGTTCCGGCCGTTGACGGTGACGCCCTCGTCCTCCAGGTAGAGCACGAACACCTCGTCGGCGTCCTGGGCGAGGAACACGTCCCCGCTGCCGGACACCTTCATCAACGACATGCCCTCACCGGTGAAGGCCTTCTTGAACAGCTTGCCGAGACCGCCGCTGCCCTCGTAGGCGAAGTCGACGTCGCCCTGGTAGGCGACCATCGACCCCTGCTTGGCGAAGAAGAACCCGCCGCTGCCGGTGAGGTCCACCTTGAGCATGCGGTCGTTCTGCAACTGGAAGCTGCCGGGCTCGACGGACCGCTCGGCGTGGTTGAACAGTGAGCTGCGCATGCCCCGATAGTGCAGGTGATCACCGGCGGACGCACCACCGGGGGTCACGCCGGGTCGCCGAGGAGGCGGTCCTCGCGCAGCGGCGACGCCGGCACGCGCAGCACGCGGGCTGCCCACGTTGGCAGCCACCAGTTCCACCGCCCCATCACCGCCACCGCCGCGGGCACCAGCACCGACCTGATCAGCGTCGCGTCCAGGACGATGCCCAGCGCCACACCCGACGAGAAGACGGCCACGTCCAGCTCACCGCCGAACGCCATCGAGGCGAACGACAGGAACAGGATCAGCGCCGCGCACGTCACCAGGCGCCCGGTGCGCCGGACCCCGTGCACCACGGCGGTCGTGGTGTCGCCGGTGCGGTCGTACTCCTCGCGCATCCTCGCGATGATGAACACCTCGTAGTCCGTCGACAGCCCGTAGAGGAACGCGAAGACGGTGATCGGCACGAACGTCCCGATCGCGCCGTCCGGCCGGAGACCCAGCAGCGCCTCGGTGCCCCACCCCCACTGCCACAGCAGCACCATCGCGCCGAGCACCGCGCCCAGCGACAGCAGGTTGAGCAGGATCGCCTTCAACGGCAGCAGCAGAGACCGGAACGCGCGGGCCAGCATGACGTAGGTCGCCACCGACAGCAGGGCCAGCATCCACGGGAACGCGGTGTAGGTGACGTCCACGTAGTCCACCTGCTGGGTGACGTTGCCGCCGACCAGGGTCCCGTGCGGCACGGCGTCGACCACGCGCTCGATGGTCCGCTCACCGGCGGTGGTGCCGCCCTCGTCCGCCGGGATCACCGTCACCAGGGCCGATCCGTCCCGCTGCCAGGCCGGGTCGGCGGCGGTCACCGCGCCGTGCACGCCGGGGACGTCGCGCAGCCGAGCCACCACGTCCGCGGCGGACGTGCCCGCGGGGACGAACACGTCGAACGAGGTGAGCGTCCCGGACGGGATGCCCGCGTCCCGCAGCGCCGACAGCCCGTCCCTCGCGGGACCGGACCGGGCCAGGTTCGCCGTTTCCGGCACCTTGAGGTTGAGATCCGTTGCGACCAGCGCGAGCGCGGCCGGCACGCCGCCCGCCAGCACGACGGCGACCACGCGGAACCGCACCACGCCCCGCGCCCACGACGCCCACCAGCGGCCGGCCGGCTCCTCGCGCCGGTCGACCCGGTCGAGCCGACGTCCCGCCGACGACAGCACCAGCGGCACCAGGGTCAGCGTGACCAGCGCGGACGCGGCGGTGACCAGCGTGCCGCCGACGCCGAGGCTGCGCAGCAGCGGGATCGGCAGCACGATCATGGTGATCAGACCGATGGCCACCGCGCCGCCGCTGAACACGATCGCGTGGCCGGCGGTGGCCATCGCGCGGTGCACCGCGGCGTCACCCTCAACGCCCCGCGCCCGCTCCTCGCGCCACCGGGTCACCAGGATCAGCGCGTAGTCGACGGCGATGCCGATCCCGAACAGCGGCAGCATGATCAGCGTCGTCTCGTGCACGTCGATGAAGGCGCTCGCCACCAGCAGGCCCACGAACGACACCGGCACCGCGACGAACGCCGTCACCAGCGGCACGAAGGCGAGCGCGGACCGGAACACCCAGGCCAGCACCGCGACGGCGGCCGCGATGGTGACCAGCAGCTTGACGGGCACGTTCAGCCCGCCCGCGTCGGCTCCGGTCGCCAGCGCGTCCAGGCCCGTGACGTGCAGCTCGGCGCCGGCCGGCAACTCCGGCCGCAGGGCCTCGGCGATCGCCGCGTCGAGGTCGGAGCCCTCGCCGAGGGCGCTGCCCGGCAGCCCGCCCTGCTCCACGGGTCCGCCGAACACCAGCCCGAACGTGGTGCGACCACCGTCGCCGACGAACACCGGGTCGCCGGTGTCGGCGAAGGACACGACCCGGGCGTGCGTCGCCGCGGCGACGGCGTCGAACGCCTCGCCCAACGCGGCTCGCACGCCCGGCGAGGAGACCGTCGTGCCTTCCGGGAGCGTGATCACCGGGACGAACGGGCGCTCGTAGCCGCCCGTGCCGTAGGTGGAGGCGATCCGCTGGTTCGCCTCGTAGCCGGGCAGACCGGGGTAGGCGTTGCGTTCGGACACCGAGGGCAGCACCAGCGCGATCGCCGCGCCGCCGGCGAGCAGCAGGGCCGCGGTCAGCACGCCGACCAGGCGCTTGCGGCCCAACACGAACCTGGACAGGTTTTCCATGGCGACCAGGTCACCAGGCGGATCTTCCGGGCCGCTGCGACCGTCCTGGGAGTTCTCTGTCAAAACCGGATCACGCGCCGGCGCTGCGGCACACTGTGCGCGTGACCGACAGATCGACCCGAGTCCTGGTCGTCGACGACGAGCGCTACCTCGCCGACCTGGTGGCGACGGCCCTGCGCTACAAGGGTTTCGAGACCGCGACGGTGAACTCCGGCGGCGAGGCCCTGAGCCGGGTCGGCACGTTCGGGCCGGACCTCATCGTGCTCGACGTGGTGCTGCCCGACACCTCGGGCATCGACCTGTGCCGCCGGCTGCGCCGCGACGGCGTCCGGGCGCCCGTGGTGTTCCTCACCGCCCGGGACGCCACCGAGGACAAGATCACGGGCCTGACCGCGGGCGGCGACGACTACGTCACCAAGCCGTTCAGCCTGGAGGAGCTGGTCGTGCGGGTCCAGACCGTGCTGCGGCGGACGAGCCCGGACGCGCGCGGCGGGGCCGTGCTGCGGTTCGCCGACCTGGAGGTCGACGAGGACGCGCACCGCGTGCGCCGGCACGGCGAGCCGGTCGACCTGACCCCGACCGAGTTCAAGCTCCTGCGGTACCTGGCGGCCAACGCCGGGCGGGTGCTGTCCAAGCGGCAGCTCCTCGACCACGTCTGGGAGTACGACTTCAACGGCAACGACGGGGTCGTGCAGACCTACATCTCCTACCTGCGGCGCAAGGTCGACGCCTTCGAACCGCCGCTGATCCACACCGTGCCCAGGGTCGGCTACGTCCTGCGGGTCCCGGACGGGTGGCCCCGGATGGGCTCGTCCACCTGATGTCGCTGCGCACCCGGCTCGTGCTGACCATGGTGGGCCTGCTGGTGCTCGCCCTCGGCGCGTCGGTCGGCGCGATCTTCGGCGCGTTGCAGGACTGGTCGGGTGACGTCAACGACGACGTGCTGGCCTCGGTGGGCCACCGGTTCCGCGAGGACGTGCTCGCGGGCATCGGGCCGACGGCGGTCGACGGGCCGCTGCGTGCGGCGGCGGAGCAGGGCCAGGTGCCGTCGTTCTTCCAGGTCAGGACCCCGGACGGCCGGGTGCGGGACACGGCGGCGGTCGGCGGGGCGCCCGACCTGGCGGACCCGCTGCCGGCGGCGCTGTGGCCGGGTCCGGTGACCGCCGGGAACCCCGACGGCGGGCGGTTCGCGGAGGTCGACCCCGACTGGCTGGTCCGCACGTCGAGGGTGGCCGGGGGCGGCGACGTCCTGGTCGTCGCGATGCGCACCGAGGACTACGCCGAGCTGAGCTCCCGGGTCGCCAACGTCGCCGTGATCACCAGCGCGGTCGCCCTGGTCGGGCTGGCCCTGCTGTCGCTGCGCGCGGTGCGGCGCGGTCTGCGTCCCTTGGAGGACATCTCCGACACCGCGGCGGCGATCGGTTCCGGCGACCTCGCCCGGCGGGTCGAGGGTGCGGGTGCCGACACGGAGGTGGGCAGGCTCGGCGCCGCGCTCAACGCGATGCTCGGCCAGGTGGAGTCGGCGTTCCGCGAGCGTGAGGACTCCGAGCAGCGGCTGCGGCGGTTCGTCGCGGACGCCTCGCACGAGCTGAGGACGCCGATCGCCACCATCCGCGGGTACGCCGAGCTGTTCCGGTTCGGCGCCGCGACCCGGCTCGACGACCTGGCCACGGCGTTGCGCCGGATCGAGTCGGAGGCCGAGCGGATGGGCGTGCTGGTCGACGAGCTGCTCCTGCTCGCCCGCCTGGACCAGGGTCGACCGCTGGAGGCGCGGCCGGTGCGGCTGGCGGACCTGGCGGCCGAAGCCGTGGCCGACGCCCGTGCGGCGTCACCGGGGCACGTCTTCGAGGTGGACGCGGAGCCGGTCGCGGTGGTGGGCGACGAGGACCGGTTGCGCCAGGTGCTGGCCAACCTGCTGGCCAACGTCGCCCAGCACACGCCAGTGGGCACGCGGGCGGTGGTGCGGGTGCACGTCGCCGGTGACCAGGCCGTGCTGGAGGTGGCCGACGACGGCCCCGGTGTCGCCGCGGACCACGGCGATCGCGTGTTCGAGCGGTTCTACCGGGGCACCTCGGAACGGGTGGACGGCCGCGGCGGGGCAGGACTGGGCCTGTCCATCGTCGCCTCGGTGGCGGAAGCGCACGGTGGGTCGGCGTCGCTCGCCGGGGTGGGGGAGGGCGGCGCGGTGTTCACCGTCCGCCTCCCGACACGCGGCTGAGACCGGCACGGCGAACGCGGCCGTGGAAAGTCGGTTGCCGGGTTCCCGGTCCGAACTAGGCTGCGGCCAATGACCGACAGTGCGTTGACCGCGGCCGGGCAGGACTGGGAGACGCAGGCGCGGAACTGGACCGCCTGGGTGCGCAAACCCGGCTTCGACTCCTATTGGCGCTACCGCGACGCGTTCTTCGAGCTGGTGCCGACCGCCGGCCGGGCCACCCTCGACCTCGGCTGCGGCGAAGGCCGGGTGTCCCGCGACCTCGTCGAGCGCGGGCACCGGGTCACCGGCATCGACGCCTCGCCCACCCTGCTGGAGGCCGCGCGACAGGCCCACCCCGAGGGTCGGTACCTGCTCGCCGATTCGGCGGACCTCCCCTTCCCGGACGACAGCTTCGACCTCGTCATCGCCTACTGCGTGCTGATGGACGTCGACGACCTGCCGGGCACCGTCGCCGAGATCGGCCGGGTGCTCGAACCGGGCGGCAGGCTGTGCCTGGCGATCACCCACCCGATCACCAACACCGGCAGCCGCCGTGACGGCGTGTTCGTGCTCGACCGCCCGTACTTCGGACGTCACCGCTTCGAGGAGGAGGTCGTGCGGGACGGGATGGCGATGAAGTTCCAGGGGTGGAACCACCCGCTGAGCGCCTACACCACGGCCTTGGAGGACTCCGGTCTGCTCATCGAGGCGCTGCGGGAACCGCAGGTCGACAACGACACGGTTCCTTGGCACCTGTGGATCAGGGCAGTGCGCCCGCAATAGCTCCGGGACCGGTCCGATCGACGATACCTGCGCTGAGATAGCGGTCTCAATAGCTTCAGTGTTGACAGAAATGAATTCAAAGTCCACATTGGCGGATGTGCAGCAGTGCCCCGCTCGGGACCAGCGATTTCTCGACGTGTAGGTAAGTGTCGGGCAATCGCGACAGTGGGGGCGGCATGAGTGACGAGCAGTTCACCAAGGGTCACGTGATCACGTTGGTGATCACGTCGCTGATCGGTGTCGGGTTCGGCGGCGGGTGGTGGTTCTCCGGCGTCGGGTCGGTGACGGGCGGCGCGACGGCGTTGGCGGTGGTGGGTGTCGCGATCGTGCTCGGCCTGATCGGTTGGGCGGTCCACTTCGGCCGCTCCGGCGGCGGGCTGCCCCCTGGCGGCGGCCGGTCCGACAGCCCGTTCGGCAAGGGGTACGGCATCGCGGTGCTGCTCATGCTGATCGGGATCTTCGCCGGCTCACGGCTGCTGGCGCACCTCGACCTCGCCCAGGCGACCCCGGCGTGGGTCCTGTTCGCCGTCGGCGCGCACTTCGCGCCGTTCGCGAAGCTGTTCGGCGCCAACCGGTACCTGCTGCTGGCCGCGCTGCTCTGCGGCACGGCCGCGCTCACCGTCGTGCTCGGCGCGGCGGGGCTGGAGTGGGCGTGGCGACTGGTGCCCGGCTTCGGCGGCGCGGCGGTGCTGTGGGGGACGGTGGTCGCCGGCCTGCGTGACGGGCAGCGGCAGGTGGCACGGGCCGCCGTCCACGCCGGCTAGGAGGACGCCGCCGGCTACGAGACGGCTTTCAACGGTTGGTCGGCGCCGCGCCAGGTGGCGGCCAGGTCGTGCAGCGGCACGTCGAGCGCCTCGCTGAGGCGGACGATCGTGCCGAACCCGGGTGACGGCAGCCGTCCGGTCTCGATCTTGCGGAGCGTCTCCGGCGAGATGCCGGCCGCGTGCGCGACCTCCGCCGCGTCGCGTTCCGCTCGCGCGCGGCGCAGCAGGGCGCCCAGGCGTCGGCCGGCTTCGAGCTGCTCGGGGGTGAGCGGTTGGCGGACCATGTCCCCAGGATAGGGTTGGTATAGTTATACCGGCAAGTGCTACGGTGACGGTATAACTATACCAACACTGGGGCGCGAGGTATTCCGTGATCGAGTTGAAGACGCCTGCGGAGATCCGACGCATGCACGTGGCCGGGCGGTTCGTCGCCGAGGTCCTCGCCGAGGTCGGCCGGCTCGCCGAGGTGGGCGTCAACCTGCTGGACCTGGAGCACCACGTGCGCGGCATGATCCAACGGCGTGGGGCCGAGTCGTGCTACTGGGACTACTCGCCGTCCTTCGGGAGCGGTCCGTTCCGCAACGTCATCTGCCTGTCGGTCAACGACGCCGTGCTGCACGGCCTGCCCCACGACTACACGCTGCGCGACGGTGACGTGCTCAGCGCGGACCTCGCGGTCGGCATCGACGGCTGGGTGGCCGACTCGGCGCGCACGGTCATCGTCGGCACCGCCGCCGAGGAGGACCTGCGGATCATCCGCGCCACCGAGGAGGCGTTGGAGGCGGCGATCCGGGTGGCGCGGCCGGGCAACCACCTGGGTGACATCTCGGCGGCCATCTGGGCGGTGGCCCGCGACTACGGCTACCCGGTCAACACCGAGTTCGGCGGCCACGGCATCGGCCGCACCATGCACGAGGACCTGCACGTGTCCAACAAGGGCCGGGCGGGTCGCGGCCTGAAGCTCCGGCCCGGGCTGACCCTGGCGCTCGAACCGTGGTTCACCCGCACCACCGACCGGATCGTCTACGACGAGGACGGCTGGACGATCCGCTCGGCCGACGGCTCGCGCACGGCCCACTCCGAGCACACGATCGCCATCACCGAGGACGAGCCCTTGGTGCTCACCCGGCGTGACTCGGAGGACCCCGCGACGATTCCCGCTCGGCCGTCCGCGTAGGACTCCTGAGGGCCCCACGGGTCCGCGCATCCCACCGGAAGCCGCCCGCCGCCTCTGGGACGCCCGCGGCGGGCGGCTTCTCGGTTCACCTCACGCGGACGTGCCTACCTCGACGGGTAGGTGATGGCCGGGCGGGGCGGCGTGGCCATGTTCGCGCCGAGGAAGTAGTCGACGTGGTGCGACTGCATGTAGCCCTTGAGGGTCATGGCGTTGCGGTAGGCGGGGTTGTGGGCGAGCGTGTACAGCCTGGTGCCGCTCGGTCGGTTGGTGGTGAAGATGATCAGTTCGTTGAAGGCGGCGTTGGTGTAGAGGACCTCCTCGCGCCAGTCGCCGAGGATGTCGCCGTAGATGACCGGCGAGTTGCCCTGGGCCGCGTCGACCGCGCCGTACTGCGAGGTCGTGAGCAGGCGCGGGACGCTGTTGGTGGTGGTGGGGCTGGTCGGGTTCCACTTCTCGAACTTGCCGTCGTTGAGCAGTTCCATGGTGGTGTCGCCGTCCCAGTACAGGCCCAGCTGCGGCCAGGGCTGCAGCGAAGTGCTCGACTGGGTGAGCCGGTTGGTCGGCGCGTTGTACAGGCCGGAGAAGGCCCAGACCTCCATGCCGGGGTGGCGTGGGTCGATGTCGCCCGCCATGCCGCGGCCCACGTCGGCGGTGCCGGATTCGGTGTGGCGCCAGATGATGTTGCCGTTGGCGGCGTCGTAGTAGTAGTCGCGCAGGCCGCTGGGGTTGACCTGCTGGACGCCGTAGCCCTCCAGCCCCGGACGGCCCGGGTCCAGGTCGGCGATGTGGAAGCGGTCGCCGTGCACGACGCCCGCCGGCCCGAGGGAGTAGCGCAGGCGGCCGTCGCCGTTGAGCACGAACCCGATCTCGGCGATCTCGTCCTTGCCGTCGCCGTCGACGTCGATGATGCGGGTGTTGTGGCCGTCGGGCAGGTTCTGGTTGCCGCGCAGGAACTTCCACTGCATGGTGAGCGCGTTGCCGGTGAACCGCCAGGCGGCGAACATGAGGTTGAAGTCGCCGCTGCCGATCCGGTTCTTCATGAACGCCACCAGGCTCGGGTTGACGCCGTCGAGGTAGCCGACGCCGAAGCGCGCGTACATCGGGCCGTCGGCCAGGTAGTCGGTCGGCACCGGCGCGGTGGCGCGGGGAGCGCCGGTCATGCCGTCGAGGATGGCGATGAACTGGCGGTTGTCGTCGCTGTTGGTGAACCTGGTCCCGTTGCCGAAGGTGACGCCGTTGGCGATGCGGACGGCGACCTCGGCGCGGCCGTCGCTGTCGAGGTCCTGGACGGTGACGCCGTCGTTGTGGCCGACGTCGATCGTCGCGGAGCCGCCTTCGATGTTGTTCTGGTTGGTGCTGTTGGGTCCCATGTCGACCTGCCAGAGGAACCGGCCGTCACGGCGGTAGGCCTCGATCTTCTGCGGCGAGGTCTGCCGGTCGAGCACGTAGTCGTACTCGCCGTCGCCGTCCAGGTCGCCGACCCAGAGGAACTTCACCGCGCCGCCGGCGCGCAGCGGCACCCGGATGACGGGCTCGACCGCGCGGTTGGCGGCCAGGGTGAACGCGCCGCTGGGCGCCTGCTCCGCGCCGTTGACCACCGGGCGCACCCGGTAGCTGTTGGCGCGGGTGGCGTCGGCCGTCGAGTCGGTGAAGTTGGTGCCGCCGGTCAGCACGGAGGAGTTGAGCTTGACCTCGCCGCCGCCGTCGGTCGACCGGTAGACGTTGAAGCCGATGCCGGTCGGGTCGAGCCCCAGCAGCCGCCAGCTGACGAGTACCTCGGTGCTGCTGGAGCGCACCGCCACCACGCCGCGGCCGAGGCTCTCCATCCGCCTGGCCCCGTCGGAGCCGCCGTCGGTGGTGGTGACGTCGAGGTAGTCGATGTTGGCCAGGCCACCGGTGGTGGTCGCGGCGAGCCGCACGGTGTTCGCGCCCGCGGTCACCGGGACGGTGATCGTCCTGGTCGCCCAGGTGTTCCACGCGCCGGTGCCGTCGAACGCGGAGCCGGCCTGCACCACCGCGCCGTTGACGCTGATGTCCGCCGGCCGGTTGGAGGAGCCGTTGGCGTACCGGATGGCGAGGGTCGCGGCGCCGGCGGTGGTCGCGTTGACCGTGAACCGCGCGGACGCGCCCACCGCGCCGTCGGAGTCGCAGAACCCGGAGCCGGAGTAGCCGGAGTGGTTCGAGGCGACGGCGCCGTCACAGGTGGCGGGTGAGGCCTCGGCCTCGTACCGGGTCGTCGCGGCGTGCACGGCGGGCGCGGACACCACCGCCACCGCGATACCGGACAGGACTGCGGTCACGGCAACGACTGCGGACGTCTTTGTCGGTCGTCTCATGATGGTCCCTTGACGTGTCGGGTGTGGCACGCACCCCGACGATCGGACAGTTCGGTTGTGGCGGTGTGCGTCGATCCGGCGGCGAGCGCGCTGCGCACCAGGGAGCTGCGACGAGGAACTGGGGGCATCGGTGCCTCCACGTCGGGGAACGGCAGCGCGTGCGGGCGACCGCGTGAAAACGGTTACCTCGCCCGGTAGCGAACCAGGCGACCGGAGCGGCTGTCAACATCCGGTCGCAGCGGGCTACCTCTTCGTCAGCAGCGAGATTGGTGGTGCCCGTGCGTCGCGGCGATGGCTGAAAGCGTTTTAACGATGCTCGCCTGCCGTGATCTGGCTCCTTGGTGACGGCCCGTCGACTCCACCGGTGATGTTGTGAGCGCTAACCGACGACGATTCGGGCTCGACGATCGGGTCTTGCTCGCGACGAAAAACTTGCGCTACGGTGCTGCGGCACGCTCTCGACCGTTCCGATCGACCGGGCTTCCCGGTGGAGCCCCTGCTCTCTGCGCCTGTCCACGGCCATGTCACGACCCTCTTCGCGGGGTCAACCGTGTGGCGTAGTTGTTAGCGCTAACAGAAGTGGTGCCGGGAGGGTTCCACGTCAACCGCAGGGTCCGAACCCTCCGAGGGCTGTCACCCGGGCCCGAACTGTCCTGTCAGGACCTCGCCGGACCTGCCGACCCAGGAGTTCTCATGCTGCTTGCCCATCGGCGTGGTGCGGGCCGGCGAGCCCTGTCGCTCGCCGTCGCCCTGGTCGCCGCGCTGTCCGTGATCCTGGTGGTCCAGGACCGCGCCGACGCCGCGCCCGGCCCGTCGTTCACCAACCCGGTCGTGCCCGCGCCCAACAGCGCCGACCCGACACTGGTGCAGCACAACGGCCAGTACTACTACGTCGCCACGACGTGGACCTCCGACATCCTGATGCGGCGGTCGTCCACGATCGCCGGTCTGCGCAGCGCCCCGGAGACGCGGATCTTCACCGCGACCCAGAACGAGGGCTGCTGCACGATGTGGGCCCCGCACCTGGAGCAGATCGGCAGCCGCTGGTACCTGTACTACTCGGTGGAACCGCGGTCCGGGTACGGGTCGCGCCGCACGCACGTGCTGGAGAGCGCCGCGAACGACCCGGCGGGCCCGTACACCTATCGCGGTGTGCTCAACCTGATGCCGAACAACGGCTGGGCGATCGACGGCGCGGTGCTCAAGCTCGACGGAGCCCTGTACTTCCACTACTCGGCCTTCCACGCCGACGGCCTCCAGTCGATCTACATCGCGCCGATGAGCAGCCCGACGACGGTCTCGACGCACGGCACGCGCATCTCCGCGCCCACCCTGGCGTGGGAGCGGCAGGGGCAACCGGTCAACGAGGGGTCGTTCGCCCTGCAGCGCGGCGGCCGGACGTTCCTGACCTACTCCGCGAGCTACTGCGGCACCGCCGACTACAAGCTGGGCATGCTGGAGTACCGCGGTGGCGACCCGTTGGCGCAGAGCTCGTGGACGAAGTTCGCGAACCCGATCTTCCAGCGCAACGACGCCGCCGGCGTCTACGGCCCCGGTCACCACTCGTTCTTCACCTCGCCGGACGGCGCCGAGACCTGGATCGCCTACCACGCCAACGACTCGGCGTCCCAGGGCTGCGGCAAGACGCGCACGACGCGGGTGCAGAAGATCTCCTGGAACGCCGACGGCACGCCGAACCTCGGCGTGCCGGTCTCCACGTCCACCGTGCTCCAGGGGCCGTCCGGCGAGACCGGCGGCGGTACGCGCGTGCGGATCCGCAACGAGCACAGCGCCCTCTGCCTGGACGACTACAACCTCGTCACCACACCGGGCGCGGAGGTCCGGCAGTGGACCTGCAACAACCTCGCCGTGCAGGACTGGTACCTCACCCCGGTCGGCAACGGCTACTACACCGTGGCCAACGGCCACAGCGGGCTGTGCCTGGACAACAAGGACTGGGGCACGGCGGCGGGCTCGCCGGTGCAGCAGTGGTCGTGCAACGGCCTCGCCGTCCAGCAGTGGCGGCTGACGACGACCAACGGCACGACCACGCTGGTCAACCGGCACAGCGGGCTGTGCCTGGACAACAAGGACTGGGGCACGGCGGCAGGTTCGCCGGTGCAGCAGTGGACGTGCAACGGGCTCGCCGTCCAGCGGTGGCTCGTCGGCTGACCGCCTGACCTCGTCCGGCCCGCGGGGCCGAAGAGGATCGTCAGGTGTTCGTCAGGTCCGGCGGGCGCCGGTCAGGGCATGATGGTGTGGCGACTCGCGGGGGCGGTACCCACGCGAGTCGACCACTTTTCAGCCACCCCGCGCCTGTCCGCCGTGCGGGCGAGCCGTTCCGCCGGCGGGGGAGCGCAGCCGGGAAATGCCGGAGAGGTCCCGCGTTCCGCGCCGACCGCCGTGACGAGCGCTTCGAGCGCGTCGGCCAGCCAGTCGTCCAGGCGGGGCGCGGGGAAGCCGTCGGGACCGGTCAGCCGGACGGTGACGGCGCTGCGGCCCGGTGCGACGCGCAGGACCCGCAGCGTGCCGAAGCACGTGGGCGACGACCGGCCGCCCCAGTCGATCCGCAGCTTGTCCCAGTCGACCGCGACCTGCCGCTCGACGCTCTGCTCACCGAGCCACAGCCGGACCAGGTTGGGCCCGTACCGCTCGACCTCGACGCCGGCGGGCAGCCACGCGGACAGGTTCTCCAGGTCGGTGACGAGGTCGAACACCGCCTCGGCGTCCGCCGGCACCGACCTGGTCCGTTCCGCGAACGCCATGCTCACCTCCGCGCCGCGCGGTCGCGTCCCACGACCGCGATGGGCCGACGTGCGCTGATCGCGCGGCGGAAGGTCTGCGGGGGGACGTCGTCGACCACGGGCTGCTCCGGTTCCGTCTCGGGGATGTCGTCCATCCTGCGGGCGGGTGGCTGGTGGCTGACCTGACGAGTAGCTGACAAATCTTCACATCAGGGGTCGGGGGGTCGGGTCGGCGACGGACAGCTCGGCGCGTGCGGGGATCGCAAGCCGAACGCAAGGTTCACCCGCGCCGTTCTCGGCCACAGTGGTACACGCTCGTCGACGACGATTCCTGTGCACGACCGGGCGTCGGCCGCAACGCGGCGGCCGACGCCCGCCTCCCCGCCCCCGCTGAGAAAGTCGAGCTCCGGCAGCGTGACCGCGATTCCGGCCGAGCACGATTCCGCCGCACTCCTGCTGATCTGCGACCACTGCGGTCGGTCCTACGACGGCGGCCGGCCGCACGCGGTCTGGCGGCTGCTGTGGACCCACGCGGTCGCGGACGGGTGGAGTGGCCGCGACCGCGCGATCGGGCCGCACTCGTGCGTGCACTGCGCGGCGTGAACCCGGCGCACCCGCGACCGAAAGGCGATCGTCAGGTTCGCCGAGGCCGGTTCACGGGATGCTGGAACGTGTACTTCGAGCGTCAACCCCGTGATCCGGCACGCGGCCACGACACCGTCGCCCTGGTCATGGAGGACCACGACTCCCCGCCGGCGCCCGAGGTCGCGTCGTGGTTGCGGGAGCGCGTCGGCGGTCGGCCCGGCCAGGACGCCCGGCGGGTGGGTGTGGTCGTCGGCGAGCTGCTGGACAACGCCCGGCGCCACGGCGAGCCGCCCTACGTGCTGGAGCTGACGACGGACGAGTGGACCGACACGCTGACGATCCGCGTCCGCGACCACGCGCCCCGGCACAGCGCGCCGTGGTCCCTCGGCGCCGGGCTGCTGATCGTGGACGGCCTGGTCGAGCAGTGGGGTGTCGTCTGGGCGGCGGCGAGCACGACCGTGTGGGCCAAGGTGCGGTTCGCCGACTGACCCCGTCCGCACGGCCCGGTCGGGCACGCCGACCGCAATCCCGCACCAGGAGGTCGCCATCGACCACGAACTCGACCACTCGTTCCGCGTCGTCGGCGCCCCACCGCCGCGGACGCCGCGCCGCTACGCGATCGCCGCCCGGCTGAGCTCGGGTGCGTTCCTGCTCGGGCTGTGGCTGGTCGTGTCGCCGTTCGCACTGGGTTACGGCGTCGTCGGGACCTGGTTCACCGGCCACGGCAACGAGGTCGTCACCGGGATCGTCGTCGTGGTGGTCGCGCTGACCGGCGCGATGGCTCCCGCGGACGCGAGGTGGTCCGGTCCGGTGCTGGTCGCGGCGGGCGCGTGGCTCGCCGCCGCACCGTGGCTGATCGGCTACCGCGACCAGGTCGACCCCACGGCCGCGACGGTCAACGACCTGGTGGTCGGCGGTGCGGTGGCACTGGTCGGCGTCACGGTCACCCTGGTGATCCGTCCACTGAGGACCGCGAATCCGGACGCCGGCTGAACCCGGCGCTCTGGCTGGTCGGTCGGGGAGGAGGGATCACGGTCCCCGGCGGTGTCCGGCGTCAAGATCGCGTCAAAGGACGTGCGCCGGGCTGAACATCTGTTCAATACTCTGTACATGCGTTCAGTCACGTCCGACTTCACCGCCCGCGCCCGCATCCGCGACGCGGCGCTGGCCCGGTTCGGCGCCGACGGCATCGCGGGCGCCTCGGTGCGGGCCATCGCCGCCGACGCCGGCGTGTCGCCCGCCCTGGTCGTGCACCACTTCGGTTCCAAGGAGGGACTGCGGAGGGCGTGCGACGAGCACGTGCTGGCGGCCATGGACGTCGACGACGACCTCGACGTCACGGCGCTGGCCGACCTGCTCGCCGCGGCCACCCCGGTCCGCCGTTACCTGGCCCGCGCGCTGCTCGACGGCGCCGAGAGCGCGACGGCGCTGTTCACGACGATCGTCGACCGCACCGAGAAGTGGCTGGCCGGCGGCGAGGCGGCCGGCCAGGTCCGGCCCACCGGCGACGCGCGGGCACGCGCGGTGGTCTACGTGGCCTGGCAGCTCGCGCCGCTCGTGCTCGGCGAACAGGTCGGGCGCCTGTTGGGCGGTGACCCGGCCGAACCCGCCACGGCCACCCGGGGCGCACGCGCCGGGCTGGAGATGCTCACCAGGGGAGTGTTCACCGACGACCGCTGGCTGACCGCGTTCACCGAGCTGGACGGGGGCGGACGATGAGGGCGTTGCTGGTCACCCACGGCACGCGCGGCGACGTGCAGCCGATGCTGGCCCTCGCCGTGGCGCTGCGTCGCGCCGGCCACGAGGCGCTGCTGGCCGCGCCGGGGTCGTTCGCCGCGACCGCCGCCGAGCACGAGGTGGAGTTCGCCGCCCTGGACGAGGGGCCGAACCGGCTCGTGGACGACCCGGTGGTGAAGCAGGCGGTCGAGGGCGGCTACCGGGGCCTGCGGGGCAAGATCACCGCCGTGCGCACCGCGCGCCGCATCAAACCGCTGATGGCGCGGGTGCTGCACGACCTCGGCGACGTCGCCCGCGGCTCCCGTGCCGACGTCGTGGTGCACACGCCGTCCGTGCCCGCCCAGCACGTCGCCGAGATGCTCGACGTGCCCGCCGCCGTGGCCGCCCTGCAGCCGGGCTGGGTGCCGACGAGCCTGTTCCCGTGCCCGATGGTGCCCCTGCCGCGCCTGCCCAAGGCCCTCAACCGCGCCACGTACCTGACCGTCTCCGCGACCCTGCGCGCCTTCGCCGGCACCGTCGACCGCTGGCGGGTCGGGGAACTCGGCCTGTCCCGCCGGCGGAACGGCCACGACCTGCTGCACGCACCCGACGGAGGCCACCGGTCGGTGTTGCAGGCGTTCAGCCCGCTGGTCACGCCGGTCGACCCGGACTGGCCCGCGCGGGTGCGCACCACCGGGTTCTGGTTCCTGCCCAGCAGACCCTGGTCGCCACCGGAGGCGTTGGCGCGGTTCCTCGCCGACGGATCCCCGCCGGTCTACCTGGGGTTCGGCAGCATGGCCGGCCGTGACGCCGAACGCACCGGCCGCACCGTGGTCGACGCGGTGCGCCGGGCGGGCGTGCGCGCGGTGCTGGCCACCGGGTGGGGAGGTCTCGCCTCCACCGGGTCGACCGACGTGTTCGTCATCGACCAGGCGCCGCACGACGTGCTGTTCCCGCGCGTGGCCGCCGTCGTGCACCACGGGGGCGGCGGCACCACCGGCGCCGCGTTGGCCGCCGGTGTGCCGCAGGTGGTGTGCCCGTTCGTGGCCGACCAACCGCACTGGGCGCAGCGGGCGTACGCGATCGGCGTCGCACCGCCGCCGGTGCGGCAACAACGGCTCACCGCCGACACGCTCGCCGAGGCCATCACCACCGCGGTGAACGACCAGGAACTCCGCCGTCGAGCGGACCGGATCGGCGGGCTCGTGCGGGCGGAGAACGGCGTCGCGCACGCCGTCACCGCCCTGGAAGACCTCCTCCGCTGACGGCCGGCTCGCCGTCGGGGGACGGTTCGGTGTCGCGCGGCGATAAGATGCCGCCCAATGCCCGGGTCGTAGCGCAGAGGCAGGCGCTCCGCACTGGCAGTGCGGGTCACGCCGGTTCGAATCCGGCCGCCCGGGCAGGCTGTCCGGTCCCGTAGCGCAGAGGCAGACGCGCCGTCTCCGCAAGGCGGACACGCAGGTTCGAATCCTGCCGGGACCACCACGAGCACGGAAGACGGGCGGGGATGGACGAGGAGGAGCAGGCGGCGTTCCACGCGGCCGTCGCCAGGCTGCGCGCCCTGCCCGCCGACGACCCGGTGCGGCTGCGCGCGGAGCGGGTCGCGGAGTCGTTCGTCCGCGACGGCAAGCAGCGGCGCAGGAAGGTGCGTGCGGCCGAACGCGCGGCGGCCGACGCGGCGGTGGACGCCACGACCGCCACCGGCGGCCTCGATCGCCGTGACGACGCCCCGCTGCACGTCGAACCGGCCGCGCCGGCACGTCCGCTCGCCCGGTCCCGCCGCTGCTACGTCTGCAAGGCGGGTTACCGGCTCGCCGACGCGTTCTACCACCGGCTGTGCCCGACCTGCGCGGCGGAGAACGCCGAGCGCCGGGCGGCGCGCGCGGACCTGGCGGGACGCCGCGCGCTGCTCACCGGCGGCCGGGTGAAGATCGGCTTCCACCTCGCGCTGATGATGCTGCGCGACGGCGCGGAACTGATCGTGACCACGCGCTTCCCGCACGACGCGGTGCGGCGGTTCCGGGCCGTGCCGGGCAGCGAGGCGTGGCTGGACCGGCTGTCGGTCGTCGGCATCGACCTGTGCGACCCGCGCCAGGTGCTCGGCCTGTGCGAGTCGTTGCGCGAGGAGGGCCGGCCGCTCGACATCCTGGTCAACAACGCGGCCCAGACCGTGCGCCGACCGCCCGAGGCGTACGCGGCCCTGATCGGCGGCGAGACCGGCGCCCTGCCCGCGAACGCCCGCCTCGCACCGGGGTTCCGCCCGGTGCCCGTGCTGGGGAACGGCCGCCGAGAGCTCGCCCTCGTGCCGTCCGCGGTGGAGCTCGACGAGGCCGGGTTGCTGCCCGACACCGCGCCCGCCAACTCCTGGTCGGCGCACCTCGGCGAGCTGGACCCGACCGAGGTGCTGGAAGCGCAGCTGGTCAACGCGCTCGCGCCCACCCTGCTGTGCGACCGCCTGCTGCCGCTGCTGCTGGCGTCGCCCTTCCCGCGTCGCTACGTCGTCAACGTCTCGGCGGTCGAGGGCCGGTTCGCGGTCCGGAACAAGACCGCCCGGCACCCGCACACCAACATGGCCAAGGCCGCGCTCAACATGCTGACCCGCACCAGCGGCCCCGACCTGGCCCGGCAGGGCGTGTACATGTGCGCGGTGGACACCGGGTGGATCACCGACGAGAACCCGGCGCCGAAGAAGGCCCGGCTCGCGTCGAACGGTTTCCGCACGCCGCTCGATGTCGTCGACGGCTCGGCGCGCGTCTACGACCCGATCGTGCGGGGTGAAGCGGGCGCGCCTCTCGCCGGCGTCCTCCTCAAGGACTACCGCGAGGTGGACTGGTGAGCCCGCTGCGACCCCGTCCGGGCGACCTCGAACCGCTGCTGTCGTGGCTGCGCACCGGCGGCACGGCGGACCGGCGGCTGGACTTCCCGTCCGGGACGGCGCTCCCGGACGGTCGCCTCGACCTGTGCAAGCAGGCGCTCGGGCCGACCGGGGCCAGGCTGGTCGCGGACGCGCTGCGCCCCGGCGTGGTCCGGCACCTGCTGCTGGGCACCGACGAGCTCGGCGACCAGGGCGCGGCCGAGGTGGCGGGCCGGGCCGTCGAACGGGAAGTGGAGACGCTGTACCTGGGCTGCAACGGGATCACCGCCGGTGGCGCCTGCGACATCGCGGACAACCTGCGCGCGTCACCGCAGGCCGCCCGGGTCACCGGGATCTGGCTCAAGCGCAACCCGCTCGACGGCGGCGCGGGCGAGGCCGCGGCGGGGATCGTCGAGGCCGCCCGCTCGCTGCGCACCCTCGACCTGGTCCAGACCGGGCTGGACGCGCCTGGCCTCGCCGTCCTGGTGGACGCCCTGGTCACCGCCGGCGCGGCCGGGCGTCGGGTCGAACGCCTCTACGTCGGCGGCAACCCGCTCGGCGCGGAGGGCGCGGCGCACCTGGCCGTCCTCCTGCGGGCCGACGTGATCAGCGAGCTGTACGTGTCCGCCGCGCGGCTCGGCGACCGGGGCGCGGAGACCGTCGCGGAGGCGCTCGTGCCGGGTGGGCGGCTGCGGCGGCTCTCGGTCGCGAGCAACGGCATCGGACCGGCCGCCGCCACCCGGCTCGTGGCCGCGGCCGTGACCGCGGGCGTCGAGGTGTGCGACCTCGGCCGGGTGAAGGCGGCGGGCGTCCTCGGCGCGCGGGACAACCGGCTGGACGAGACCGCGACGACCGCGATCGCCGCGGTGCTCGCCGCCCGGCCGCACGGGTTGCGGCACTTGGTCCTGAGCGACACGGGGATGCGCAGCCGCGAGGCGCACCGGCTGCTCGACGGCGCGCAGCGCGCGGTGACGCCGACGCGTTTCGTGCTGGGCAAGGGCATCGCCACCAGCGTCCGACGCCGGTTGGACGCGCTGAGCACGGACATCCCGGCCCATCCCGCCCCGCATGCCGACGTCTCCGCCGTGCGCAGCGTGCACCGGCAGCCACCACCCGACCAGGGACCACCCGCCCCGCTGCCGCCTGGCTAGCCTCCGCCCGGCTCGCCACGGCCGGCCTCCGCCCGCTCGGCGCTGCCCGGCCAGCTCTCGCCCCGGTTGGTCACCACCTGGCTCGCCGCCCTGCTCGTTTCCCACCCCGGCTCGCCACCGCCCAGCGAGCCGCCGCCCGATCAACCAGTCAGCCGGTCAGCCCTGACGAGCCATCCGCGCGAACGTGTCCACCCAGAACCGCTGCCGGTCCTCGGCGACGCCCACCAGGTACGTCGCCCGCAGCTTCGGCGGCAGCAGGGCGACCAGCCGGACCACCACCTTGCGGTACCGGCGCAGCTGCGACAGCTCGGCGTTGGCGAGCACCTGGTGGACCACGTCGCTGTCGTTCGTGCCCTCGCCGGACTCCTCGCGCGCCCGCCGCAACCTGCCCTCCCACGCGTCCACCTGCCGCGCCAGCTCGCCCAGCCCGGTGACCCCGCGCTTCGCCAACCGGTCGACCAGCGCGGTGAGCGGGACGGGCGCGTACTCGCCGTCACCGAGGTAGATCGTGGCCATCTCCAGCGGCAGGCCGCGTTCGTGCAGCTTCACCAGCCGCTCGACGGTGCGCTTGGTGATCCACGCCCGGCCGTCGTCGTCGATGTCGTGCTTCCACCACTCCAGCACGGTCTCGGCGACACCGCCGTAGGTGCTGATCAGCCACTCGTTGGCGGGGATGTCCTCCGGCTCGACGGTGAGCGAGGCGGTGAACCTGGTCGCCTGCGCGATGTTGTTGCGCGACACCAGGAGCTTGCGGCCGAGGTGGTACGGCGGGTTCTGGATCGCGACCTGCGCGCGGAGGTTCTCGATCCGCCGGCCGGCCAGCGACCACTCCTGCGTGATCTCCATCAGCTTGGCGAACGCCGCCTTGTCCTTGGGCCGGTTGTACTCGTCCCACACGATCGCCTTCGGCTCACCACCGGTGAACTGCCTGGCCATCAGGTTCTCCAACGTGCCGTCGGCGGTCGGGATCGGCGCGCACAGGTCCTCGACGTTGGTCACCGGCAACGAGAAGTACAGCGGCTCCCGGCCCAGTTCCTCGCGGATCGTCTGCCGGACCAGCTGGGTCTTGCCGCAGCCGGGCGGCCCCTGCAGCAGCACGCTCCACCGGTTGCGCACCGCCGCCCGCAGCACCCGCCGCACGGGGTCGGGGACCGTGGCCGGGTTCGGCACGCCGAGCGCGGTGGCGATCCGGTCGAGGACCTCCGCGGTGCGGTCGCGGTCCCGGCCGCGCCTGCCTTCCGCGCGCGGCTCCACCAGCCGCAACCGCTCCCCGTTGACCAGCGGCAACCCCCAGCGCAGCGGGAAGCCCTCGCGGGCGTTGGCGAGCACGTGGTCGACGGTGCGCGGCGACAGCAGCTCGCGCGTCGCCGGGTCGAGCGACTTCCAGACGTCGAACACCCCGCGCAGGTCCCAGTCCCGGTACTTCGCCGCGAGCGTCGTGCGCCACGCCGTGTCGTTCGCGGTGACGCGGGCGGTGACCATCCGGTCGAGGATCGCCAGGTCGCCGCGGCGGGTGGAGGTCTCGGCCAAGGACTCGTTGTCGCTGAGGAACACGCCGACGCAGCCGAGGGCGCGCAGGTCGTGCTCGCCCAACGTCCAGTCGCAGGCGATCTGCATCAACTGCGACTGGATCGTCTCACCGGCCTGCAACGAGTCGTCGATCAGCAGGACGAACCGCTTGCCCGGCTTCAGCTGGCTCATCACCAGCTGCCGCAGCACGAGCTCGCCGGTGGCCGCGTCGCGCACCGGCGCGTTGATCAGCAGGTCGTCGGGCGTGAGGTTGGCCGCGGGCACGAACACCAGCTCGGTGTCCGGGTACGCCTCGGCGATGTGGGAGAAGAACGTGGCCGTCTTGCCGATGCCGTGCGCGCCGAACACCTGCCCGGTCTGCCCGATGTCGATCATCGCGTCGATGAACGCGGACAACCCCGACCCGCCGGTCCAGCCCTCGGGCGGCACGGGGTAGGTCGCGTTGGGCCGCCACGGCGTGCTCTTCGTGTCGCTCATCGGCCTGCCGTCCGGGTCACTGGCCGCACGCGGTGGCAGGCCATCGGTGGGTCGTGGGCATCCGGCCAGTCGTCGCCGCTCGGCGTGATCAGCCAGATCCACTTGTCGGGCTCGGCGGGCGTGACGTGCGGGGCGTGGCCGTCGGTCAGCACGACGACCGCGTCGGCCCGCTCCTCGAACGGCACGCCGTCCAGCGCGGTGCGGCCCTCGACGTAGTCCACGACGGCCTGGAAGCTCGTGCCGCCGCCACCGAGCACCGCCTGACCGGGTTCGAACGGCATCACCACGCCGTCGAACGACAGCCAGTGCGCCTCGACGCCCTCGATGCGGCCGACCAGCTCGGTCATCCACTCGACCACGCCGGCCGGCATCGAGCCGGACGTGTCGTAGGCGATCACCAGCACCTTGTCGCGCTCCGGGCCGCGGCGCGACAGCACGGGGTCGTGCCCGAGCGCGGCCAGCACCGCGCCCCGCTTCCTCGGGTACACCAGCCGTTCGCCCTGGCGCAGCTTGGACGCCAGCACGTCGACCAGCCACCGCTGCCACCAGTCGACGGTGCCGGTCCGCGCGGTCGTGCCGCGCAACGCGCCCGCGCCGAGCGAACCCCAGATCCGGGCGGCCCGCTCGGACGCGCTCGCGGTGCGGTCCATCAGGTCGAGCAGCTCCGCCTCCGCGCTCCCGTGCCCCCGGCGTGCCGCGAGCAGGGAGTTCAGCAGCACCGAGGACGCGGTCGCGTCGACGGTCTGCTGGTCGGCCGAGACGTGACCCGGCACGAGGTGCACGCACAGGGGCGCGGGCACCGGCGGGTTGCGCATCCGCTTCAGCTCGCGGTACACGGCCAGGTCCGTGTCCAGGAAGTCGTCGTAGGACAGTGGTTCGAGGCCCTGGGCCGTCAGGTCGGCGACGTAGTCGGTGTGGACCTCCCGCGGGTCCACACCGGTCGGTCGCCCGTCGAGGCGGGGGAGCGCGGCGCGGCGCAGCCGGACCATCGCCACGTGGTTGATCGCGACCTCGGCGGCGATGGCGAACACCGGGTCCTCGCGCAGTTCCGGTTCCGCGAACAGGTGCCGGTGCACCAGGTGGCGCGCCTCGTGGAACAGCACGAACTTGACGCCGTCCAGCCCGATGCCGACGAAGAAGTCGGGGTTGAACAGCAGCAGGCACGTGCCGTCACCGGAGGCGACGACCGCCGCCGTGTCGATCGCCGTGGTCGGGAGCTGGTGACGGCACTTGGAGAACAGCCAGGACGCCACCGCGGACTCGGTCAGCCCGAAGTCCAGCAGCGCCGCCTCCTTGAGCCGCTCGGCCTCGGCGACGACCGACGGCTCGGCCGGCCGCCAGGCGACCAGCGCCCGCCGGTCGGTCAGGTCGACGACGTGCCGCTTCCCGTTGTGCCGGCTGATGACCCCTCCTCGGTCCACCTGTCCGCTGTTCACCTACGATCGACGCGACGGGTCGTAGCGCAGGGGCAGACGCACCGCCTTGCCAAGGCAGATCACGCTGGTTCGAATCCAGCCGCCCGTCACCTGAACGAGGCGACCGCGCCGCAGGTGGGCAGCAGCTCCGCCACCGTGCCGGCGAACGCCGGCAGCACCTGGGCGAGCACCGCCCACGCCTCGGGGTTCGCGCCGAGTTCCCGCCGGACGAGCGGCGTGAGGAACTCCGCGGCCTCACGAGCGCGTTCGGGGAACAGGACAGTGCCGGCCTGGAGCACGTCGAGCACGGCCGCCGCGGGTGTCCAGCGCTCGACGTACTCGCGCGGGTCCTCGACGATGCCCGCCCGCCTCAGCCGGTGGGCGAACTTCGGGTGCGACCCGAACCGCGCGCGCACCTCCGGTGGGCAGTCCACGCGGATCGACAGCGCCCACCGCGCGAACCCCGGCAGCGGCTCGGCGCGGTCCGCTTCGGCGATCTCGGGCCAGTCGGCCCTGCCCACGGCACCCGCCGCCACCCGCGCCGCGGCCATGGACCGCGCCTGCCGCAGTTCGCCGACCAGCCCGGACGGGCCGATGACGAGCGGCGGTGCGCCGTGGGAGCAGCCTGGGGTGTCGCACGTCCGCACCACCGGCAGCGGTCCTTGGGCCGTGCCGAACGGGACGCCGCGGTAGATGTCGCGCTTGATCGCGTCGGTGGCGTGCGCGTGGTGGTACGCCAGCGCGTTCGTGGCGGGGTCGTCCCGCTCCAACATCCACAGCAGCACCGACGCCGGCGCCTGGAGCCGCTGGAGCCACCACGCCCACCACCGCGCGGGATTCGCCTCGGGCTCGTCGATCCCGAGGCGTCGCCGCACGGTCGCGGCGTCGTCCGGGTCGATCAACGAGAGCAGGAAGTGCGTACCCGGGACGTTGTTCCCTTTGTCCACGCGCGGATTCTCGCACGGTGACCCTCCGCGTCCACCTGTATTAGGGCGTGTCCGCCGGGTCATGATCGGGTTTTGTCTGGTGCGGCTCGGATCCAGTCGATGGTCTCGACGATGTCGTTGGTGGCCTGCCAGTGCA